>NZ_JBLKNX010000001.1:0-497412 GCF_051414055.1 Halosimplex halobium | reverse complement strand
GCGGTCGCCGGCGTCGCCGCCGCGGTCGCCGTCTACGCGCTGCCAGTCGTCGCCGTCGCCGTGGCCGTCCGGCTGGCGACGGTCCCCTACCGCCGCGCGGTCCGCGGGTTCCGGCTGCGCTACCGCGACGCCGCCGCCTGGGAACTCGAACGCGACGGGGTCGGGCTCGTCGGGGTCGTCCTCGCCGCCGGCGTCATCGCGCTCGTCCCGGCGGGCTGGCCCCGCGTCGTCGCGGCGGTCGGCCTCGGGCTGGTCGCGACCGCGCTGACTCCGTTCGCGCTCGTCGTCGCGTTGCGGACCCGCTGGCCGACCGACGACGAGCGGGCGGCGGTCGGCGACACTCTCCCGGCGGGCGTCCGGCTGCGGGTGGTCGACGACCGCACCCGCCTGGGCAGCGCGTTCGCCGCCGGGGTCGTCCCGGGCGCCGAGTACGTCTTCCTCACCGAGTCGCTGTTCGCGACGCTCGACGGCGACGAACTGCGCGCCGTCGTCGCCCACGAGGTCGGCCACCACGCCCACGGCCACGTCCTCCTGCGCTACCTGCTGGTCGCGGTCGCCGCCGGCGCGGCGCTCGGCGTCGCCTCGGTCGCGCCCGACGCCGCGCTGGTCGCGGTCCTCCTCGGGACGCCGCCGTTCGCGGTCGCGCTCGCTGCCGTCGTCCGCCGGACCGAACGCCAGGCCGACGCCTACGCCGCCGAGGCCGTCGGCGGGGCGGCGCTCGCCGACGCGCTGGAGACGCTGGCCGAGCACCGCTACATCGCCGCCGACGGCGGCCCGGCGCGGTGGCTCGCCTACCACCCGCCGCTTGGCGAACGGGTCGAGGGACTCCGCGGGCGCCGCGCCGGCTGACCTGTCAACGGGTTTTTGTTCGACAGGGCCAACGACCGACAGTGCCAGCCTCGTCCGTCGGCACGCTCCGCGAGCGCGTCCGCGCAGCCGCGGTGCCGCTGGCCGCCTTCGGCGCGACCGTCCTCGTCGGCGTCGGCGGGTTCGTCGCGCTGACGGGCGTGTCGGTCGTCGACGCGACGTTCTGGCTGCTCGACCCGACGAGCATCGAGCTGTACTTCGAGCACCACGGCGGCCCCGAGCGGGCGACGAAGGCGTTCGCGGTCGGGGTGCTGGTCGCGCTCGTTTTGGCCGGGGTCTGGGTCGGGGAGTCGGCGGTCGACGCGGCGGTCGACGGACGGCTGCGCCGGGAGCTGAGACGCATGCAGACACAACGGGCCATCGACGACCTGACCGACCACGTCGTCGTCTGCGGCCACGGGATGTTCGGACGCACCGTCGCGCAACGACTCGACGACCGGGGCAGGGACGTGGTCGTCGTCGAGAACGATGCCAACGAGCGCGAACGGATGGCCGACGACGCGCTCGTCGTCGCCGGCGACGCCCGCCGCGAGGACGTGCTCGAACGGGCCGGCGTCGACCGCGCCGACGCCGTCGTCGCCGCCATCGACGACTCCAACGCCAACGTCCAGATCGGCGTCGCCACCAGCCAGCTGGCCCCAGAGGCCCGGCTGGTCGTCCGCGTCGGCGACGAGATGTACGAGTCGACCGCCCGGCGGGTCGGCGCCGACGTCGTCGTCATCCCCGAGGTCGTCAGCGGAACCGACGTGGTCGACGACCTCTGAGGACCTGTAGTACAGAAGATATATCTCGGTCCGTCGAGACCGCACGGACGTGGACGACCCGGTGACCTACTACGACGAACACGACGAGGCCGAGTGGGACCGGCTCGCCGCGAGCCTCCACGGCCGCCTGGAGTGGGAGGGCACCGTCGAGCAACTGGAGGCGGGGCTCCCGGAGTCCGGCCGCGTGCTCGACGTGGGCGGCGGTGCCGGCCGCTACGCCGTCTGGCTGGCCGAACGGGGCTACGACGTGACTCTCGTCGACCCGAGCGAGGGCCAGCGGACGGTCGCCCGCGGGAGGGTCGCCGACCGCGGGCTGGGCGACCGGGTGACCGTCCGCCCGGGGGACGTTCGCGACCTCGATCTCGGCGCGGGGGCCTTCGACGCGACGCTGTGTCTGGGCGGCCCGCTCTCGCATATCCTCGACGCCGACGAGCGGGCGACCGCCGCGGCGGAACTCCGCCGGGTGACCGCCGGGGGCGGCCCCGTGTTCGCGTCGGTGATGGGGCGGCTCAACTGGCTGGTCCTCTACCTCGTGGACGGTGCGGAGCACCTGACGCGCGCGGACGAACTCGCCGAGACGGGCGACTACGACCGGGCGTTCGTCGACCGGATCGACTACGACTCGGCGTTCGCCGAGACGCACTTCTTCCGCGTCGACGAGTTCGAGGCCCTGCTGGCGGGGGCGGGACTGGACGTGGAGCGACTCGTGGGCCTGGAGGGGCTGGCGTCGGTCCTCTCGGCCGGGTCGCTCCGGGACCGAACCGAGGACCTCGACGAGGCGCAACTCGCGGGCGTCCGCCGACTCGTCGGCGACCTCCGCGACGACCGCACCGTCGCCGATATGTCCGCCCACATGCTCGCCGTCTGTCGGGCGTAGCGGGACTCGCCGCTCGGCCGCCGGCCGGGACCGGGGCGGACCCGACTCCCGCACCCTTTTGCCCGACCGAACCCAAGCTTCGACAATGAGTCGCGCTCGCAAGCCCGAGTGGCTCAAGAGTCGACCCCCCTCGGGCGAGCGCTTCACGGAGATCAAGGAGACCCTCCGGGACCACGACCTCAACACGGTCTGCGAGGAGGCCAACTGTCCGAACCTCGGGGAGTGCTGGTCCGGTCGCGACGGGCCGGGCACGGCCACGTTCATGCTGATGGGCGACCGCTGCTCGCGGGGCTGTAACTTCTGCGACGTGGAGACCGGCGGGATGGAGCCGCTAGACGACGAGGAACCCGAGCAGGTTGCCGACGCCGTCGCCGAGATCGGGCTGGACTACGTCGTCCTGACATCCGTCGACCGCGACGACCTGCTCGACCAGGGCGCCGGCCACTTCGCCCGCACCATCGAGGCGATCAAGGAGCGCCACCCGGGCATCCTCGTCGAGGCGCTCGTCCCCGACTTCCAGGGGGAAGAACGGCTCGTGCGGAAGGTGCTGGACGCCGAACCGGACGTGTTCGCGCACAACGTCGAGACGGTCGACCGCCTGCAGTGGCCGGTGCGGGACCGCCGCGCGGGCTACGAGCAGTCGCTCGGCGTCCTCCGGCAGGCCGCCCGCGGGTCCGACTCGTACGTCAAGACCAGCCTGATGCTCGGCGTCGGCGAGTACGACCACGAGGTCTACCAGACGCTCTCCGACCTCCGGAGCGTCGGCGTCGACGTGGTGACGCTCGGCCAGTACCTCCAGCCCTCCCGGTCGCACCTCGAAGTCTCGGAGTACGTCCACCCCGACGCCTTCGACACCTGGCGGCGGGTCGCCGAGGAGGAACTGGGCTTCCTGTACTGTGCCTCGGGGCCGATGGTCCGCTCCTCGTACCGCGCGGGCGAGCTGTTCGTCGATGCGGTAGTGCGGGACGGCAAAAGCGTCGAGCGGGCGCGCGCCGAGGCGCGAGCGGGCGACTGAGAGAACGGACCGTTCGGTACGGCTATAGACCCGAAACCCGCCGACAATAGGGCTCTTAGCAAGGGGCTTCCGTCCGGTCCGCGCCCATCGGGTATGGCGTCGCTCGCCGACACCGACCTGGAGGACCGACTCATCGACCGCATCCTGCCCTCGCGCGCCCGGATCCCCGCGGACCCGCCCGCGGGCAACTACGTCGTCATCGACGTGACCCACTTCTCGACGACCGTCGTCGAACTGTTCGAGAACGGCGCCGAGTACGTCCACGTCACCGAACAGCGCGGCGACGAGCACGCGTTCAAGGACGAGCACCCCGAGGCACGGATCGGCGGCGGGTCCAGCGACGACTACACCCCAACGGAGGGCTACGACTTCTTCAACTCGCCGACGTGGGTGAACGACACCGACGTGGCCGGGCGCCCGACCGCGCTCACCTCGACCAACGGCGGGGCGGCGGTGACGGACCTCCGGCTCGCCGGCGGCGACGACGTGGACGTGTACGTCGGCACGCTCGCCAACGCCCGCGCGGTGGCCGACCACCTCGACGGGACCGAGAAGCCGACGTACATGGTCGCCGCGGGCTCGAAGGGCAAGCCCTCGCCCGAGGACACCGTCGGCGCGGTCGTCATCGGGCGGCACGTCTACGGCGATTCGCCGACCGACGCCGAGCGGGATCTGTACCGCCAGGTCACCAAGCTCGGCAAGGCGCCGAAGTACGAGGGGAAGGCCGACATCCGGCTGAACGACCTCCTGGAGTACGACCTGCGGTTCAGCGAGAGCGCGGTCGTCCCGAAGCTCAAGGGCCAGCGGCTCCACGACGTGAGCGAGTGATGTACGCCGACCTGCACGCACACACCACCTACTCCGACGGGTCGCCGCTGCCGGCGATGTGCCGCGCGGCGGAGGCGGCGGGCCTGGACGCCGTGGGGTTCACCGACCACTGCATCGTCGTCGACGACGAGTTCGGCCGCCGGGAGCGCTACCGCCTCGTCGAGACCTACGAGCGCCGCCGCGAGGCGATCGAACGGTTCCGCCCGCGGACCGGCCTCACGGTCTACGACGCCGCCGAAGTCAGCTACGTCGGCGACGCGGAGACGGAGACCGCGGAGTTCCTCGCCGCCGCCGACTTCGATTACACCATCGGGAGCGTCCACTTCGCCGGCGAGTTCGATTACACTACCCCCGCACAGTACGCCGACGCGAGCGAGGCGGAACGGCGGGCCGCCGTCGAGCGCTACTACGACGCCGTCGTCGCGGCCGTCGAGTCCGGACTCTTCGACGTGCTCGGCCACCTCGACCTCCCCGAGCGGATGGGCGCCCTCCGCGGCCACGCCCGCCGCGAGGACTACGAGCGGGTCGCCGCGGCGCTTTCCGACTCGGAGACGGTCCCCGAGGTCAACGCCGGCCGCGTCCACGACTCGCTCGGGCGCGTACACCCGGACCCCGCGATGCTCGACTGCTTCCGCGACCGGGACGTGCGGTTCGTGCTCGGCACCGACAGCCACTCGCCCGCCGAGATCGAGCGCCGCGTCCCCGCGCTCCGCGAGGTCGTCGACGAGTACGGAATCCCGGTGGCCGAGTTCGAACCGGCAGCGGTCGTCCAGTAGCCTCGCGCGGAACGTTTCGGAGAGCGGAAAGTCGGCGACCGTCAGGTGAACGCCCAGACGGCCGCGACGAAGAGGATCGACCCGAAGACGAACGAGACATCGCGCGTCCGGATCATCATCCCTTCGGTCCGGAGGGCGCGGCTCTCCTCGTCGCCGAGCGAGCGGGAGAAGCCCTTGGTCTCCATCGCCTCGACGGTGACCCGGGCGCGCTTGGCGACGTTGAAGATGAGCGGGTAGAACGCCTTCACCGACAGCTTCAGCAGATAGGCGTAGTACCGCCACTTGAGGAAGCCGGTGTTCTCGGGCACCTGGCTCCGCAGGCGGAAGGAGTTGACCAGCGCGTGGTACTCCTCGACGAGCAGCGGCATCATCCGGTAGCCGTAGGCGATGGCGAAGGTGAGCTGGCGGGGGACGCCCAGCCGTAACATCCCCTTGGAGAGCTTCCGCGGGCTCATGGCGGAGAAGACGGCGAGGCTGACCACCGAGATGATGGTGAGTTTCAGGAAGAAGGGGACGACGGCACCGACGGCGTCGATCCCGACCTCCTGGCTGGTGAGCGCGGTGTCGACGCCGCGGGCGGTCGCCCCGGCGGCGACGGCCCAGATCTCGCCGAACACGGCGGGATCGAGCGTCGCGAGCGCCTCGGTGACGCGGCCGGTGTTGTCCCCGAGGTACCCGAACGCCCGGATCGCCCCGCCCATCGCCGGGACCATCACGACGAAGAAGCCGATGTTCGTGACCTGGCCGAACAGCAGCAGGGCGAGCAGGTACTTGCTGACCTGCGAGAGCGCCGCGAGGACGAACGCCGCCCCGAGCAGGACCGCGAGCGGGAGCGGGTCGTAGAACAGCCACGGCACGACCATGAACAGGACGCTCCACAGCAGGACCACCCGCGGGTCGAACGTGTTCAACAGCGCGCGGTCGTTGTCGTAGGCCGTCCGCATCAGGTCGACCTTGATGTCCGCGATGGAGATGTCGGTGACCGCGTCGACGTACCTCATCGCCGCTCGCCTCCCCGAGCCCGACCGCCGTCGGCGCGGGCCTCGGTCGGCTCGTCACCGGAGAGGCGGCCGACCAGTTCCTCGGCGGTCAGCGCGGGCGGGTCGACGCCGAGCCGGTCGCTCAGTTCGACGACCTGCGGGCGGCGCAGGCCGGTCCGCGCCAGCAGGTCCGGGTCGTCGAAGACGACGCCCGGCGGGGCGTCTGCGAGCACCTCGCCGTCGCCCATGACGACGACCCGGTCGGCCCAGCCGGCGACCAGTTGCAGGTCGTGGGAGGCGATGACGACCGTCTCGACGCGGCTCTCGGCCTTCCGGAGCATCCCGGTCACCTCGCGGCGGCTCTGCAGGTCGAGGCTCCCGGTCGGCTCGTCCAGCAGGACGACCGTCGGGTCGGTCGCGAGGCCGATCCCCAGCGAGGCGCGCCGTTGCTGGCCGAGGCTCAACAGGCGTCCGTCGCGGTCCGCGAACTCCTCGAGATCGAGATAGTCGACGATCTCGTCGACGCGCTCGTCGACGTTCGGGTCGCCGCGGTTCCGCAGATAGTAGCCGATGTCCTTCCGGACGGTGTCCTCGACGAACATCTCCTCGGGGTTCTGGTGGATGTAGACGGTGTCGTCGGCCAGTGTCTCCGGTAGCGTCTCGCTCGTGTCCTTCCCCAGGACCGTCACGGTTCCCTCGTCGGGGGATTCGAGGCCGGTGATCAGCCGCAACAGCGTCGACTTGCCGGCGCCGTTGGCGCCGACCAGCGCCACCCGGTCGCCCGCGTAGAGGTCCAGATCGACGCCGTCGAGGACGCGGTTGTACCCCTCGCGGAGCGTCGGGTAGCCGTGGCCGACCCCGTCGAGCGTGACCAGGGGGGCGTCGGTGTCGTCGCGGCCGGCCCCGGTCCCCTCGGTGGCCGACGCCCGTCGCTCGGCCCGCCCGCCGCCGTCCGCCGCCGGCGGTCGCTCACCGCGGCCGACCGACGGGAACGCGTCGGTCGCCTCGCCGACGGTGACGGGGTAGCGCCCGTCGGACAGCTGGCCCGCGTCGCCGGGCAGGTCGGCGGCGATCCCCGTGACCTGCGGCGGGTGGATGTCGTGGGCCGCCATGTCGTCCAGTCTGTTGAGGCCGACCTCGACCGGCTCCTTCCAGGCGACGCCGCCGTCGGACACGAGGACCATCTCCTCGCAGTAGTCGGCGATGAACTCCGAGTGGTGCTCGATGACGATCACCGTCTTGTCGTGGTCCTCGTGGAGTCGCCGGAGCTGGTCGTAGGTCTCGCGGGCGTTCTGGGGGTCAAGCTGCGCGGCGGGCTCGTCGACGAAGACGAACTCGGGGTCCATCGCGAGCACGCCCGCGAGGGCGACGAGGTGTTGCTGCCCCCCGGACAGCTCCCAGACGAAGCGGTCCGCCAGGTGGTCGAGCCCCACCAGTTCCAGCGCGCGAGTCGCCCGCTCGGCGTAATCGTCGAGGCCGTAGTTCAGCGGGGCGAACTCCACGTCGTCGCGCACAGTCTCCTGGACGAGCTGGTTCTCGAAGTCCTGGAAGACGTACCCCACCGTCCGGGAGAGGTCCGCCACGTCCGACTCGCGGGTGTCCGTGCCGGTGACGGACACTCGGCCCTCGAACCGGCCCTCGAAGAAGTGAGGAATGAGCCCGTTGAACGTCTTGCACAGCGTGGTCTTGCCGCTGCCGTTGCCGCCGACGACGGCCGTGAACTCGCCCGGCTCGATCCGCAGGTTCGCGTCGCGCAACACCGGCTCGTCGCCCCCGGGATACTGGAACGTCAGATCCTCGACGACGATGTCTGATGAACTCATAAAAGAGGGACCGTCGGGTTACACTCCGCCCTCGACCTTGCGCTGGCGGTAGGCGACGAGGCCGAACGCGATCAGGGCCGCGGCGGCGATCGGCACGAACAGGAACGTCTGGCCGTAGGTCTCGACGAACTGCGGCGTGAACGTGATGAGGCCGCCGCTGGTCTCGCTGAGCGTCTCGACGGCGAACGCCACGGGCAGCAGCCCCACCCACGCGGCGAGCCGCTTCAGCGACGAGCGCGTGAACATCGGTCCGTCGCGGCCCTCGACGGAACGCATCCCCAGCAGCGGCTCGATCTTCCCGCGCAGCCGCGGGTAGAGGAACAGCGTCGGGATCGCACCGAAGACGATGCCGGCGACGATGATCTGGATGAACGCGCCCATCCCCTCGGTCGCCCACACCGTCTCGGGGAGCCAGGAGATGGCCTCCAGTTCCTCGACGCCGACGTAGAACTTCCCCACGTCGATGAACCACGCGGCGGTCTCCTCCATCGCCTTCGCGAGGAAGCCGACCGCCGCGATCTGTTTCACATCGGCCGGGTCGGTGATCAGCGACATCGCGAAGAACCAGGACGCCGTGATGACGACGAGCCCCTCGACGGCGCCCAGCGCGCTGAAGTCGCCGATGAGGATCTCGCCGAAGACGATCCCGCCGACCGGGATCGCGAGACACGCCCAGAACGACCGGAACAGGAGGACGACCGACATCGCGACGAACCAGAACGGTCCGATCGAGACGCCGAGGCCGCCCACCGAGAACTCCGGCAGCAGCTCCGTGATCATGCTCTGCAGACCGTGCAGCGACATGACGAGGATGAACACCATCATGTCCCTGTGGTCGAAACTGAACACTCCACCTGACTCCGTGGATGCGGTCGTTGCCATACGAGCGGTGATCCACTGACTCGACCCTTAACCGCTGGTATGAGCCCTCTATCGCCGGACAGAGCGTTCGATACCGAGATGTCAACCCGGTAGACGATCCCACACCTATTGAGCAGTCATAGCCCGACGGACTCGCAACGTCACCGACGGTCGGGCAAGCGGCGCGGAAGCTCCTCGAGGGACCGGCGTGCCCACGAAGGCAGGCCCATCCGCCTGGACGAATGCCCAGCTTCAGCCCGTTTCGGACGCGGAAATCGTCGGGATATCGGACCCGATCGGCCCGTTTCGCCCACCACGACCGGCAAGAATGGACCACAGCGAAAGCTATTTACGAAAATCCTTAAGCCGACAGCCCCCGTTGGCTCGGGTATGTTCCCGAGGAGGGAGTTTTCGTGAGTACTCTACAGCGCGACCCGGAGGACCGGGTCCAGGTCCTCGACGAGGACGGCCAGGTACGGGAGGGGGCGACCGTCCCGGACCTGTCGGAGGAGCGCCTCGTCGAGATGTACCGGGAGATGAAACTCGCCAGGCACTTCGACCAGCGGGCGGTGAGCCTCCAGCGCCAGGGGCGGATGGGCACCTACCCGCCCCTGTCCGGCCAGGAGGGCGCCCAGATCGGCAGCGTCCACGCGCTGGCCGACGGCGACTGGCTGTTCCCGAGCTACCGCGAGCACGCCGCAATGGTCCACAGGGGGCTGTCGCTGAAGCAGACCCTGCTGTACTGGATGGGTCACGAGGAGGGCAACGTCCGCGACGAGGAGAACATCTTCTCGGTGGCGGTGCCCATCGCCACGCAGATCCCCCACGCGACGGGGGCGGCGTGGGCGTCGAAACTGCAGGACGAGGACACGGTCTTCCTCTGTTACTTCGGCGACGGGGCCACCTCGGAGGGGGACTTCCACGAGGGGCTCAACTTCGCCGGCGTGTTCGACGTGCCCGCGGTGTTCTTCTGCAACAACAACCAGTGGGCCATCTCGGTCCCGCGGGAGCGCCAGACCGCCAGCGAGACGCTCGCACAGAAGGCCGACGCCTACGGCTTCGAGGGCGTCCAGGTCGACGGGATGGACCCTCTCGCCGTGTACCAGGTGACGAAGGCCGCCGTCGAGAAGGCCAGACACCCCAACCCCGACGAGCTGCGGCCCACGCTCGTCGAGGCGGTACAGTACCGCTTCGGCGCCCACACGACGGCCGACGACCCCTCCGTCTACCGCGACGACGAGGAAGTCGAGGAGTGGCGGGCGAAAGACCCCATCCCGAGGATGGAGACGTTCCTCCGCGAGCGGGGGATCCTCGACGACGAGCGCGTCGAGGCCATCCAGGCCGATATCGAGGACGAGGTGGCCGACGCCATCTCGGCGGCGGAGTCGGTCAAGCGGCCCGACCCCGAGGAGCTGTTCGCGCACGTCTACGAGGGGATGCCCGACCGGCTGGACGAACAGCTCGCGTACCTGCGGCGGCTGCGCGAACGACACGGCGACGAAGCCCTGCTGGAGTGACCATGAGCGAGACCACCGACACCCAGAGTGAGACCGACGGCGACGCATCGAACGGCGAGACGGAGAGCCTGACGCTGGTCCAGGCGGTCCGCGACGGGCTGGCGACGGAGATGGCCCGCGACGACCGCGTGCTCGTGATGGGCGAGGACGTGGCCGAGAACGGCGGCGTCTTCCGCGCCACCGAGGGCCTGCTCGACGAGTTCGGCGAGGACCGCGTGATCGACACGCCGCTGGCCGAGTCGGGCATCGTCGGCACCGCAATCGGCATGGCCGCCTACGGGCTGCGCCCGGTGCCCGAGATCCAGTTCATGGGGTTCATCTACCCCGCATTCGACCAGATCGTCTCCCACGCCGCCCGCCTGCGGACCCGCTCGCGCGGGGAGTTCACCTGCCCGCTCGTCGTCCGGGCGCCCTACGGCGGCGGCATCCGCGCCCCCGAGCACCACTCCGAGTCGAAGGAGGCCTTCTTCGTCCACGAGCCGGGCCTGAAGGTCGTCATCCCGAGCACGCCCTACGACACGAAGGGGCTGCTCGCCTCGGCCATCCGGGACCCCGACCCGGTGATCTTCCTCGAACCGAAACTGATCTACCGGGCGTTCCGCGAGGACGTGCCCGCGGGCGACTACACCGTGCCGCTCGGCGAGGCCGCCGTCCGCCGGGAGGGGTCGGACATCTCCGTCTACACCTGGGGCGCGATGACTCGCCCGACGATGGAGGCCGCGGAGAACCTGGGCGGGGAGGTCGACGTGGAAGTCGTGGACCTGCGGACGCTCTCGCCGCTGGACGAGGAGACCATCGTCGAGTCGTTCAAGAAGACCGGCCGGGCCGCGGTGGTCCACGAGGCACCGAAGACGGGCGGGCTCGCCGGCGAGATCACCGCGACCATCCAGGAGGAGGCGCTGCTCTACCAGGAGGCGCCGGTCGAGCGGATCACGGGGTTCGACGTGCCCTATCCGCTGTACGCGCTGGAGGACTACTACCTGCCCGAGCCCGAGCGCATCGAAGACGGCATCAGGGACGCCGTCGAGTTCTGAGCCATGGTCCGCGAGTTCAAGCTCCCCGACGTGGGAGAGGGCGTCGCCGAGGGCGAACTGCTGGAGTGGCACGTCGAACCCGGCGACCAGGTCACGGAGGACCAGGTCGTCGCCGAGGTCGAGACCGACAAGGCCGTCGTCGACGTGCCCGCCCCGGTGAACGGCACCGTCCGCGAGCTGCTCGCCGAGCCGGGCGACGTGGTCCCCGTCGGCGAGGTCATCATCACCTTCGATGTCGAAGGCGAGGAATCGGCGGAGACAGCGGCCGAAGCGGACGACGGCGAGTCGGCCGGCGAGGCGACTGACGCGGGGGCGACCGCCCCGGAGTCGTCGGGTGAGTCCGGGGGCGCAGCCGCCGAGACCGCGGAGTCGTCGGTCAACGGCAAGGGCGGGCGCGTCTTCGCCGCGCCGAGCGCGCGGCGGCTCGCCCGTGAACTCGGCGTAGACATCGCCGCAGTCGACGGCGCCGGCCCCGGCGGCCGGGTCACCGAAGCCGACGTGCGCGCCGCCGAGGGCGACGCGGGCGGCACCGAAGGGGGCGCCGCCGGGAGCGAAGCGGGCGAAAGCGACGACGGTAAACAGCTCAAGTCCGCCGTCTCGCGGATCGACGACGGCGAGTCCGGCGACGGCAAGTCGAGCGGCGGCGACGGGCTGAAGTCGGCGGTCTCCCGCGTCGACGACGGCGAGAGCGGTGACGGAACCGGGAGCGACGAGGGGGGCGCGGCCGCCTCGCGTGCAGCCGGGGCGACTTCCGTCGAGGCCGCGGGGCGCGAGCGGACGCTGGCCGCGCCGGCCACCCGGAAGGTCGCCGACGAGCTGGGCGTCGCCATCGACGACGTGCCGACCGACGAGGTGCGCGACGGCCAGGCGTTCGTCGACGAGGCCGCCGTTCGCGAGTACGCCGAGGCCCAGCGACAGGCCCAGGAGGCCGACGCCGAGGCGCTCGCGAGCGCCGAGAGCGCCGGTGATACCGGGGCCGAACCCGCCGCGGGCGCTGAACCGGCGGGGGCGGCCGAGCGCGACGCCGCGCGGACGGTCGACGCGGCGGAGGGCGACCGCCGCGAGCCCTACAAGGGCGTCCGCAAGACCATCGGCCAGGCGATGGAGCGCGCGAAGTTCACCGCGCCCCACGTCACTCACCACGACAAGGTCGACGCCACCGCGCTCGTGGAGACACGCGAGAAGCTCAAGGAACGGGCCGACGAGCAGGGCGTGAAGCTCACCTACGTCCCGTTCGTCATGAAGGCGGTCGCCGCCGCGCTGGACGAGCACCCGGTGCTCAACACGCAACTCGACGAGGACAACGAGGAGATCGTCTTCAGGGGCGACCGGAACGTCGGCGTCGCGACCGCGACCGACGCGGGGCTGATGGTCCCAGTCGTCGACGATGTCGACGAGAAGGGCCTGCTGCGGCTGGCCTCGGAGACGAACGAACTCGTCGCGAAGGCCCGCGAGCGGTCGATCGCCCGCGAGGAGATGCAGGGCGGCACGTTCACGATCACCAACTTCGGCGCCATCGGCGGCGAGTACGCCACGCCGATCATCAACTACCCCGAGACCGCGATCCTGGGGCTCGGTGCCATCGAGGAGCGACCGATGGCCGTGGACGGCGAGGTCGTGGCGCGGGACGTGCTGACGCTGTCGCTGTCGGTCGACCACCGGGTGATCGACGGCGCCGACGCCGCGCGGTTCGTCAACACCCTCAAGGAGTACCTCGAGGACCCGACGCTGCTGCTCCTGGAGTAGGTTACAGCCAGTCGCCGACGTAGGCGACCGACCCGTCGAGTTCCGGATAGGCGCGGTCGATTCGCCGTACTGCGCGTCGAACTGCGCCACCCGAGCCGGAGGGATCAGCGACGATCACGATGCCGGCGTGGTCGTCGCGGGGCGGGTCGGCGAAGTCCGACCGGTCCGCCGTCAGGAGTACCCGGTCGGCTTCTGCGGCCGCCGCCAGGACGAGCGGATCGGCCGCACCGGGGGACAGCGAGTCGGCGTCGACGGCGCGGACCACGTCGTGGCCGTCGTCGGAGAGCGCCCGAAGCCACTCGGCGTCCGTGTTCTCGTCCGCGAGTAGCCGCATCTCACTCCGCGTCCTCGGGGCGGACCCGGTCGGTCGCCGCCTCGCGCGCCGCGCGGTCCCGCTCGGCGATCGCCTGCATCTGGTCCGCGTTCGAGAACCCGTAGGCGAGCGCGGCGTGGACCGCGGCGAGCGAGATGTCGTACCCCGCGGCGATGCGCTCGGGCGACTCTCCGCCCTCGACGTGTCGCCGATAGACGTGAGCGACACCGACCCGCGTCCCCTCTATCCGCGGGTCCCCGCCCAGCACCTCGTCGCTGGAGACGATCCGCGGGACCTCGTCGGTCGTTCCCCCCGTCGGTCCCTGCCCGGTCTTCGCCATGTAGTCTCGGACGGAACTACGCCCGTCTCGACATAAAAACCCGCGGACGGTCACCCCGGTTCGGTACGAGGCGGTCCCGGAAGCGGGGCGTATCGCGCGGCGCGGCGCTACTACAGGTCCGCGAGCAGCGACTCGGTGTACCGGTGGGCGAGGGTGACCGCGGCGGCGCCGAGGATGGCTGCCGTCGCGAACGTCCGGACGGAGACGCCGAGGCCGCTCTGGCGGAACGGGCCCTCGCTGGCCGTCTCGACGTACGACGCGAGCATCGGTTCGCCGCCGAGTCCGAGCGCGAGCAGGCCGACCGTGGCGAGCGTCGCCAGTCCGCCGGTGCCGAAGCCGACGTAGGTGGCGAACGTCTCGGTGGTGAACAGCCGCTCGGCCTTCCGTTCGGTCAGCGGTTCGTTGCGCGCCCGGGAGACGACGACGCCGACCAGCAGCGCCGCCGTCCCGAGTTCGAGGACGAGCGCGAACAGCCCGACCACGAGGACGACCGGCGAGGCCGTCGCGGGGTCGGCCGTCGGCAGGTACGACGCCGCGCTCGCCGGGTACAGCAGGTACAGCGGCAGCGCCAGCGTCAGCGCGCTCACCAGCAGCGACTGGACCAGCAGCTTCTGGGGCACCGGCTGTTTGAAGTGTGAGAACCGCTCGGTCCGGACCCGGTCGTAGGCCGAGTCGCTCAGCACCCGCTGGAGGATGGGATCCTCCGGCGAGTCGTCCGATCCGTCCCTCGAGTTTCCGTTCATGCGAACCTCGTCTATCTTCCGGTCCACGATTCCGGTATAAGACCTTTGCGTTGCGAGCATCGATGGCAATAATCACCGTCGAGCGGCGCGCTTCCGACCGGTCTGTTCCGGGGACCGCGCCGGAATCGCGGCCAGTCGTCGGCGCCGAACCCGGCATCCGTCGCGGGCCTGCGACTGCAACCACCGCCGGTCGAGCCCGGGGTCGCGCGGGCCAGCGCGCGGTCGGAAACGGGGCCGGCGCGCACACCCGCCTCTTTTTAGCCGGGCACTCCACCCTCCGACAATGGTCGTCGGAGACGTGACTACCGGAACTGACGTACTGGTCATCGGCGGGGGGCCGGGCGGCTACGTCGCCGCCATCCGCGCCGGGCAGCTCGACCTCGACGTGACCCTCGTCGAGAAGGACGCCTACGGCGGCACCTGCCTGAACTACGGCTGTATCCCCTCGAAGGCGATGATCTCGGCGACGGACATCGCCCACGACGCGGGCGACGCCGAGCACATGGGCATCTACGCCGACCCCGCGGTGGACCTGCAGGGCATGGTCGAGTGGAAGGACGGCGTCGTCGACCGGCTCACCGGCGGCGTCGAGAAGCTCTGCAAGGCCGCGGGCGTCAACCTCGTCGAAGGCCGCGCCGAGTTCGCCGGCGAGGACCGCGCCCGCATCGTCCACGGTGGCGAGGGCCAGGGCTCCGAAACTATCGAGTTCGAGCACGCCGTCGTCGCCACGGGCTCGCGGCCCATCGAGGTCCCGGGCTTCGAGTTCGACGGCGAGCACGTCCTCTCCTCGCGCGAGGCGCTCGATCTGGACGCCGTCCCCGAGAGCATGGTCGTCGTCGGTGCCGGCTACATCGGCATGGAACTCTCGACGGTCTACCAGAAGCTCGGCTGTGACGTGACCGTCGTCGAGATGCTGGACGACGCCCTGCCGGGCTACGAGGACGACGTGGCCCGCGTCGTCCGCGAGCGGGCGGAGGACCTCGGGGTGGAGTTCCACTTCGGCCAGGCCGCCGATAGCTGGGAGGCGGCCGGCGACGGCATCACCGTCCGTACCGAGAACGAGGACGGCGAGATCGCGGAGTTCGGCGCCGAGAAGTGCCTCGTCGCCGTCGGACGCCAGCCCGTCACGGACACCCTTAACCTGGACGCCGTGGGCCTGGAACCGAACGAGGACGGGTTCCTCGAAACCGACCACGAGGCCCGGACGGACGTGGAGCACGTCTTCGCCGTCGGCGACGTGGCCGGCGAGCCGATGCTCGCCCACAAAGCCAGCGCCGAGGGCGAGGTCGCCGCGGAGGTCATCGCGGGCGAGCCCGCCGCACTGGACCACCAGGCGATCCCCGCCGCCGTGTTCACCGACCCCGAGATCGGTACTGTCGGGATGACCGAGGCGGAGGCCGAGGAGGCCGGCTTCGACCCCGTTGTCGGGCAGTTCCCGCTCCGGGCGAACGGCCGCGCGCTCACCCTGAACCACGAGGAGGGGTTCGTCCGCGTCGTCGGCGACGGCGACAGCGGCTTCCTCCTCGGTGCGCAGGTCGTCGCGCCCGAGGCCTCCGAGCTGGTCGCCGAACTCGCCCTCGCCGTCGAGATGGGCGCGCAACTGGAGGACGTGGCCGCCACCATCCACACCCACCCCACCCTCTCCGAGGCCGTCGGCGAGGCCTGCGCCAACGCGCTCGGCGAAGCGATCCACACGCTGAATCGGTGACCGGCCGCTGATCCGGTCTTTCTGTTGGTGGGGGTGCCCGAGCGCGCCGCAACTGAACCCGGGCCGCTTTTTACGCGCGGCCGTCCAACCCGAGACACGGGGCACGTAGCTCAGTCCGGAAAGAGCGTCGGACTTCTAATCCGACGGCCGTGGGTTCAAATCCCACCGTGCCCGTCCACCTTTTTCCGGACGGGGTTTCCTCGGTCGCCTGCGGCGACCTGCGGGAACCCCGCCCGCAAAAACGTGGGCGAAAAAGGCCGCTCGCGCTCCGCGCGAGCGGTGAACCGGCGCCTCCGGCGCCGGATGCTCGATCCCAATTCGGTCATAGCCGCTCTCGCGCTTCTGCTGGAGCCATTACGCTCCGTCGCCCATCTACTCGAATCCGTAGCGTTTGTGGGCTTCGTCGATATCCACGATCTCGATCACGCGGACTTCCTCGTCGGCTTCGAGAACGTCGTAGAACGCAGTGTGGGTCCGACCGATATGTAGTCGGTACAGTTCTTCCCCCTCGACCACCAGTTTCTCTTTGTCGCCGGACCCGGAATCCGGTCTCGGGTACGGATCGGCTGCCAGTTTCCGCAGATTGTCTTTTACGATGCGGGTACTCTTCTCGTCGAGCGCGGCGACGTACTCGCGGGCTTCCTCCGCGAGGAGGACCTCATAACTCATCGAGGGATGTCAGTTCCTCGCTGTCTGCTTCGCGGACCTCCTTCGCTCGCTCGGCGAGTTGTCGGCGCTGGTGTTCCTGGATCAGTTCCCCCAGTAGGTCATCGTACGTCTCGCCTGCCTCTTTCAGTTCGTTCAGTTCCTTCCACCGTTCCTCCGTGACTGGGATTCGCTTGCTGGCGTTGGACACGCGTATCGACTCCTACGTTCAATCCTTACAACGCTTACAGCCAAAAGGTTTCGGTGGACGGGTCACGTTCGTCGCTATCGAGGCCGCGTGTCGCCGGAGAACCAGAACCCACCGTGCCCGTCCATCTTTTTCCCGCCCGGGTTTCCTCGGCGCGCAAGCGCGCCTGCGGGGAACCCGGGCGGCAAAAACATGGGTGAAAAAGGCCGGACGACTCGGTCGCTCCGCTCCCTCGCATTCGGCTCCGCAGGAGTGAGCACCGCGAACGACTGCAGGCTCGTCAGAGTGTGCTAACAGTGAACCGGCGCCTCCGGCGCTGGATGCTCGACTCCAGTAGCCAGACGCTCCGGTCCGGGGAGACCGCTCAGAACCCCTGGTTCGGGTCGGCCGCGAGGTCGCCGTACCCGGCGATGCGGTACTCGCGGGAGTCGGTGCAGTCGTCGTTCGCCGACGCCAGGTCGCCGACGGCGTAGTCGAAGCGGTGCACGAAGTCACCGCTGTGGACCGCGACGCGGTCGAGCACGTCCTCGACGGTCAGGTCCTCGTCGTACTCGTCGCGGAAGGCGGCGGCGTTCCCGGCGGCCGTCGCCGCGGTGTCGGCGTCGGCGTCGAACTCGTCTTCGAAGGCCGCTGCCAGTTCCGTCTCGAAGTCGTCGTCGCTCATACCCGACGGTTCCGGGTCGTCACACCTGTCTCTTTCCACTCGGACTCAGACGTGGTCGCGGGGCATCAGGTCCTCGAAGGGCTGGTCGTCGAGCCACTCGGCCAGCCGGACGAGCTGGTCGCTGGCCGCCGCGAACAGCTGGGCCCCTTTCTCCCTCGTCGCGTCGGTCTGGTCGCCCAGCACCCCGCTCTCGGTGTTGTCGATGGCGTCGTAGAAGGTGCGGGCGCCGTGTTTCCGGAGGCCGTCGTAGTTCGCCACGTCGCGGACTCCCTCGTCGCGGGCGCGCTCGAACTGGTCCTCGCGGACGAGGTCGTCGTCGATGTGGAGCATCATCGCGGTCTCCTTGGGGCCGCCGTGGGGGCCGTTGTGTTCGAACAGGTCGTCGACCAGCTCGGGGATGGACTCGTCCCACATCCACTCGACGGCGTAGGCGACCTCGTCGTCGCGCAGACGGCGGCCGACTTCCCGGAGATGCTGGACGTTGCCGCCGTGGGCGTTGACGAAGACCACGCGGTCGATCCCGTGGTAGGTGAGGTTGCGGGTGAGCGACTCGACGTAGTCGCGGAAGACGCCGGGCTCGACCCACATCGTCCCGTTGAACTGGCGGTGGTGGGGGCTGACGCCGACGTTGACCGTGGGGGTACAGAGGTAGCCCGTCCGCTCGGCGGCCTCGCGGGCGAGTGCCTCGGCGATGCGGTGGTCAGTCGATTCGGGGAGGTGCGGGCCGTGCTGTTCGGTCGACCCCAGCGGCACCAGGGCCAGCGACTCCTCGGCGAAGTACTCGCCCAGTTCCGGCCACGTCCGGTCTCCGAGGTACATACCCCATCCCGAGGACCGCCCCGCCGTTACTGTTTCCCTCGCCGCGGGCGCGTGTGGGTGAGTGACACGGAACCCCGGGACTCATCCCCCAGCGGGTCGACCGTGGCGTATGGACGACGGTGCGACCGACGAGCCGACCGCCGCGGCGGCCCCGGAGACGGGCGACGCCGTCGGCGCGATGCTGCGCGCGTACGCCGAGGCGGGGGAGGGACGGGAGATCATCGAGCGCGACGACGGCTGGATCGGCGTCAGCGCCGGCGGCGAGTTCTACTTCGCCGACTACGACGAGTGGCCGGCGCCCGACCGCCGCGCCGCCGACCGCGCCGAGGGGCGCGTCCTCGACGTGGGCTGTGGCGCGGGCCGGGCGGCGCTGTACCTGCAGGAGCGGGGCCACGACGTGACTGCCATCGACGTGTCCGAGGGAGCCGTCGCGGTGGCCCGCGACCGCGGGGTCGCCGACGCCCGCGCGGTCGATATCGCGGACGTGGCCGAGGAGTTCGAGCCCGATACCTTCGACACGGTGCTCATGCTCGGCAACAACTTCGGGCTGGTCGGGACGGCAGAGACCGCGCCCGACCGCCTCCGGGGACTGGCCGAGGTGGCGACCGACGGCGCGACCCTGGTCGCCCAGAGCCGCGACCCGGTCGCGACCGACGACGAACACCACCTCGCGTACCACGAGAAGAACCGCGAGCGCGGCCGGCTCCCGGGCGCGCTCCGGATGCGCGTCCGCCACGAGCGGCTCGCGACCCCGTGGTTCGACTACCTCATGGCCGCGCCCGACACGATGGCTGACCTCGCGAGCGAGACGCCCTGGGAGTTTGTCGACACGCTGGAACCCGACGACGGGCTGGACCCGGCGGGCGGCGACTACGTGGGGATCCTGAAAGCGAACCACTGAGGCATCCGTGGTCGGCGGATCGCGGCGCTCGCCGCGGTGGGAGGGGTCCCGTCGACTCACTCGGCGGCCGCCCACTCGGCGATCGGGCTGGCCGCGACCCAGGGGTCGGACCGCCAGGGCATCGAACCGGCGACGACGGTCGCGTCATCGCGGGCGACGAAGCCCGCGCCGGCCAGCAGCGGCAGGTGCGTGTGTGCCAGCGAGAGTTCGACCACCTCCGTGACGGAGCCGGGGACGGTCGCCCGGTCGACGCCCCGCTCGTGGGCGGCCACGGCGACGGCCAGCTCGCGGTCGGTCGCCGGCCCCTCGACGAGGAGTTCGCGGAGGACGACCTGCCGGCGGCCGCTCGCCAGCGCGGCGAGCGTCGCGTCGTAGGCCGGGTCGGGGTGGTCGGTGACCAGGCGGGCGACCCACTCGCGGTCGAAGGGACACTCCGAGGGGGCCGCGACCAGCCCCGTCTCGGGGTCGAAGGTGACGCCGCCGGCCTCTGCCAGCGTCGGGAGGTGGACGTGGTGGAGCGCGGTCCGCAGGTCCGTCCGGTCGGCCGTCGCGTCGGGCCCCGCCGCGGCCGGGTGGTCCGCGAGCGCCGCGACCAGCTCCTCGACGGTCGCGGTCGCGTCGCTGTCGACCAGTTCGGCGAGCACCGCCCGCCGCGTCGCGTCGGCCAGCGCGTCGAGCACGACCGGCGACGCCGTCGGAATCGCCATCGTATGTCCCCTCCCGGCCGGCACCGCCATAAACCGTTGCGTGACGTTTCGCGTAGCGATACCGCCGCATCCCGCCGCCTCCCGCCGCGTCCCGCTCCTGGGGCCCGTTCCTGTCTCTCGAATATCAGAACTCGGAACTGCCGGCGCCTGCCGATGCCCCTGACGGCACCCGACACCTGCCGACGCCCGCCGACGCCTGCGACACCCCTGACCCACTGGCGATCCCCCTACAGCGCGTCCTTGTACGCCTCGAGGGTCTCCTCGACGTCGTCGTCGGTGTGGGCGTAGGTGACGAACTGCGCCTCGAACTGGTTCTGCGAGAGGAACACGCCCTGTTCTTTCATCTCCTGCCAGAAGACGCGCCGCCAGCGGTCGGTCTGGCCGGCCGCCACGTCGGCGGCCGACTTCGGACAGCTGTCGTAGCGCGGGCAGTCGGGCCGCTGGGAACAGCCGGCCTCGCAGTGGTTCTCGAAGGTTTCGGGCGCCTCGCGGGTGAACAGAACCTTGAAGATCCCCTCGGTGCCGGCGACGGTGTACTCCGGCGCCTGGTCCGCGACGATCTCCTGGAGTCCCGAACGGAGCCGCTCGCCCAGATCGTTGATGTGCTCGTGCACGTCGTGTTCGGCGGCGTAGCGCAGCGATTCGAGGCCGGCGGCCATCGTGACGGGGTGGCCCGAGAAGGTGCCGGCCTGGAACACGTCGCCCGAGGGGGTGAACTGCTCGATGAGTTCCGAGCGGCCGCCGATGGCGCCGACGGGGAAGCCGCCGCCGATGAGCTTGCCGAAGGTCGTGATGTCCGGGTCGATCCCGAACTTGCCCTGGGCGCACTGGAGGCCGCCGACGCGGAAGCCCGTGATCACCTCGTCGAAGACGAGCAGCGCGCCGTTGTCCTCGGTCAGGTCGCGCAGCGTCTCGTGGTAGCCGTCGACGGGGTGGACGATCCCCATGTTGGCGAGGATCGGTTCGACGAGGACGGCCGCGATGTCCTCGCCGTGGTCCTCGAAGACCCGGTGGGCCGCCTCCTCGTCGTTGAACGGCACCGCGAGCGTGTGCTCGGCGAACTCGTCGGGGATGCCCGGACTGGACGGCTCCACGTCGTCGTACTCGCCCTCGACGAGGGTGGTCTCCTGGGCACCGTGGTAGCCGCCCTGCATGACGACGATCTTGTCGCGACCGGTCGCCGCGCGGGCCAGCCGGCAGGCCGACACCGTCGCCTCCGTCCCGGAGTTGACGAAGCGGATCATCTCGACGCTCGGGACGTGGCGGGTGACGAACTCGGCGTGTTCGACCTCGATCTCCGTCGGCGCGCCGAACATCGGCCCCTCGCTGACGTGCGACTGGACCGCCGACTCGACGGGCTGGGGCAGGTCGTGGCCGTACAGCAGGGGTCCGAGGCCCATCACCCAGTCGATGTAGCGGTTGCCGTCGGCGTCGATCACGTGGCCGCCGTCGCCGCGCTCGACGAAGAAGGGGTAGGGCTCGATGGCGGCCCGCACCGAGGAGTTGACGCCGCCGGGCATGACCGACAGCGCGCGATCGTAGAGGTCCCGTGACCGGTCGTGGTTCATACCCCCCGCTTCTCACTCGTCGCCCAAATGCGTACCGAGGTGCGCCGGCGCTTCCGCGTTCGCGCCCGCCGCGGGGCCGAACGCGTTCGTTCCGGGCGCCCGCTCCCCCCGCGGGGCCGCCCGCGCTTCCGCGTTCGGTAGCTTCTTGGCTCGACACGCGGTGGCACACCCCATGACTGTACGACTCGCGGCGATCGGCCTCGGCGACCTCGGGCGGATGCAACTCGACGGCGTGACCGCCCACCCCGACGCGGACGTGACGGTCGTCGCCGGCGCCGACGTGGCCGCCGACGCCCGCGAAGCGTTCGCCGCCGACTACGACGCGCCCGTCTACGCCGACTACGAGGCGATGCTCGACTCGGAGGCGATCGACGCCGTCACCGTCGTCACGCCCCACACCCTCCACTACGAGCAGACCGTCGCCTGCCTGGAGCGGGGGCTGGACGTGCTCCTGGAGAAGCCGATGGTGGCCGACACCGGCCACGCCGTCGACCTCGTCAATCGCGCCCGCGAGCGCGACGCCGTCCTCCAGATCGGCTACCAGCGACACCTCCACCCCGGCTACCAGGCCGTCCGGGAGACGGTCCTCGGCGGCGAGATCGGCGACGTACACATGGCCGCCTGCTACCTCGCCCAGGACTGGATCAGCGGTACTGAGGGCACCTGGCGCGTCGACCCCGACCTCTCCGGGGGCGGCCAGCTCAGCGACTCCGGGTCGCACCTGCTGGACGCGCTGCTGTGGACGACCGACTCGCGGGCCCGCGAGGTCGCCGCCGTGATGGACGACCGCGACCACGCCGTCGACATCAACGCCGCGCTCTCGGCGACGCTCGACGGTCCCGACGGCCCGATCACCGCGAGCATCGGCGTCAGCGGCGACGGCACCGGCTTCGAGGAGTCGCTCGTCCTCTGGGGGACCGACGGCCACCTCCAGTTCGGTCACGGTGGACTCACCGTCTTCGACGGCTCGGGCGGCGAACCCGACCACCGCGAGTTCGACGCCGGCACCTACGCCGAGCAGACCACGAAGAAGGTCGTCGCCTTCCTCGACGCCGTCGAGGGGAACCGCGACAACCCCGTCCCGCCGGAGTTCGGGCTACGGGTCACCGCACTGACCGAGGGAGCCTACCGCGCCCGCGAGGCCGGCGAGACCGTCGACGTGACGGAACTCGTCGCCGCCGCGCGCGAGGAGCACGGGGCGTAGTCGGACAGCGGCCGTTCGGCGGACGACGCCCCGGGTTCGTCGGGACGGGACCGCTCCCGGACGACCACGCAACAACACTTAGGGCGCCGGCGGCCGCCCGTGGCGTATGCCCGGGGCCGACCGGCCGAACGTCCTCTGGATCGCGATGGAAGACACGACGCCCCGCCTGGGGTGTTACGGCGACGACCTGGCCCGGACGCCCGCGATCGACGGGCTCGCGGCCGAGGGGCGGCGCTACCCGAACGCCTTCTCGACCGCGCCGGTCTGTGCCCCCAGCCGCTCGGCGGTGATGACCGGGTGCCACCAGAACGCCATCGGCACCCACCACATGCGGACGACCCACACGAACGACGACGCGCCCGCACTCCCGACGCCCTACGAGGCCGTCCCGCCCCACTACGTGACGGCGGTGCCCGAGCTGTTCCGGCGGGCGGGCTACTACTGCACGCTCGACTCGAAGGCCGACTACCAGTTCGGGACGCCCTTCTCGATGTGGGACCACCACGGCGACGGTGCGGACTGGCGCGACGACGCCCGCGGGTCGGACCAGCCCTTCTTCGCGATGGTCACCAACGGCGTCACCCACGAGAGCGGCCAGTGGGACCCCACCGAGCCCGGCACCGACGACCAGTTCGGGGGGAGCGTCGCGGACCCGGATACCGACCCCGACGCGGTCGAGGTGCCCCCGTATCTCCCCGACACCGAGACGACCCGGCTGGCCATCGCCCGCCAGTACGACAATATCGCCCGCTCGGACGACTGGGTCGGCGACGTGCTCGACCGCCTGGCGGCGGACGGGCTGGCCGAGGACACCATCGTGGTCCTCTGGAGCGACCACGGCGAGGGGCTGCCCCGCAGCAAGCGCTGGCCCTACGACGGGGGGATCCACGTTCCCCTGGTCGTCCGCTGGCCCGGCGAGCTGGACGCCGGGAGCGTCGACGACCGCCTCGTCAGCATGATGGATCTGGGGCCGACGATGCTCGACGCGTGCGGGCTCGACGTACCGCAGTACATGAGCGGCCAGCAGTTCTTCGGCCCGGACGCGGACGCTCGCGAGTACGTCGTCGCCACCAGGGACCGCTACGACGAATCGTACGACATGGTCCGGGCCGTCCGCGACCACCGGTTCAAGTACGTCCGCCACTACCGACCGGGGACGCCCTACCGCCAGTGGATCCCCTTCCGGAACCGCCACCCCGTCATGCGCGAGCTCCTGGAGCGCGCCCGCGAGGGCGAGCTGGCGGGGGCCCAGCAATGGTTCGACGCGACCCGGCCCGCCGAGGAGCTGTACGACCTCGCCGCCGACCCGTGGGAGGTCGACAACCTCGCCGACGACCCCGAGTACGCCGACACGCTGGCGCGGATGCGGGCGGCGTTAGACGACTGGCGCGACCGGGTCGACGACGCCGGCGACACCGCCGAGGCCGAGACGGTCCGCGACCGCTACGGCGGGGACGACCAGCCCGAGACCGCCGCGCCGCGGTTCGTCGTCAACAGCCCGAACCACGACGAGCGGACGGCCAGGACGAGCGGGCTGGAACTCGATGGGCCGGCGACGCTCTCGCTGTACTGCGCCACCCAGGGCGCGTCGATGGCCTACGCGTTCGCCGACGACCCGGTGAAAAACGACGGGTCCGACCCCCAGTGGGAACTCTACACCGGACCGATCGAGTTGCCCGAGGGCGAGACGGCGGTGCGGGCGAAGGCCGTCCGCTACGGTTTCGCGGAGAGCGACGAGCAGGTGGGCATCTTCACCGTCCCGGGGTGAGCCGTCAGAAGAGCTATCCGGCTGGACACGAAATCCTCCGGTGATCGACCGAACAGCATGACAGACGACACGGACCGGCCGACCGCGGACGGCCGCGCTGGCGAGACGGAGACGGTCGGCGACCTCGTCGAGAAGATCCGGGCGCTGGACGACGACGGCGAGCGCAGCCAGGGCGTCCTCCTGGACCAGCTCGCGGAGGTCGAGAACCGCCTGCTCGCGTTCGGCCGCGCGCTCGGCGGCGACCCCGACACCGTGGCGGATCTGCCCTTCACCGAGGAGGCGGGCACCGACCGGATGCCCGAACCGCTCTACGTCCGCCACGACACCGAGATGCTCAACCAGGTGACCGGCTGGCTGCTGCAGGAACAGCACATCGGCCTCGTCAGCCACTACGGCACCGGCAAGACGGCCTTCCGGGAGATCGTCCGCCGCGACCTGGGCGAACACGACGACTTCGTCGTCGCCGTGCTCGACAACCCCCGCGAGACCACGCCCCGCAAGCTCTACGCGACGATCCAGACCACCGCCGAGGCCGCGGGCTACGAGGTCGAGGACCGTGACTACTGGCAGACCCGCGACGGCGTCCCGTGGGCCACCGAGGACGCCAAGGAGGCCGCCCGCGAACTCGTCGAGGACGTGCGCGCCGACGGCAAGACCTTGCTTCTGGTCGTCGACGAGATCGAGGTCCTCCCCGCGGAGATCCTCTCGACGCTCCAGGTCGCTGGCGACATGGGCGTCCGCCTGTTCCTGATGGGCACCCCCGAGGGCAAGGAGCGCGTCGCCGACCTCCGCGGGACGCTCGACTCGCGGCTGCGCTACTACGAGGGCATCGAACCGTTCGGCCCCGAGGACATCGCCGAGTACATCGCCCGCTCCTTTGCCTACTTCCGGGACGAACCCTACGAGGACCAGGGGGTCGAGCTGTTCACCGAGGCCGCCATCCGCGACGTCCACGAGCGGTCGGAGGGGATCCCCCGCGAGGTCCGCATCGAGTGTCGCGAACTCTTTACGCGGGCCGCGTTCGTCTGGTACCGCACCGGCCAGGAGATCGACCGCATCCAGATCACCCCCGAGTTGCGCCACCGTCGCTTCGGGATGGGTCGGTGAGTTTCACGATCTGCGGCCGGTACTGCAGTCACGGTTGCAGCTGGCTCCCTCTTCGCGACCGCAACTAGCGATCCGACCGCAAACAGCGTGAAAGCCCCGGCGCGTTCGACTCGGGCGTCTCGCTGCGCTCCTCGGTCGTTCCACTCCCTGCGGTGCTTGCGTCGCCGGCCTTCGTCGAACGCGCCGCCCCTTTCATTCCCACCCGTGTCGGCTGGTCGGTCAGTCTGTGCGGGTGGGAATGAAAGGGGCCGACCGCTCCGGGAAGACGGGCGACGCAAGCACCGCAACGAACGCAGTGAGTGAGGAGCGCAGCGAGCCCCTCGACCGGAGCGGTCGGGGGCTTTCACGCTGTCCGCGGTCGCCGCGTTCGTCCTCGCGTTCTACACGCAAATCCGACGACTACGACGGGTGCCGATGCTTGATACGCTCGGCGTGGACGCTGGGCACCTCGCTGAGACACTCCCGGCACTTCCAGGTCGGGTACACCTCCCCCTGCTCTTTCAGCAGGTCCTGCTTGTACTCCAGGGTCGCCCCGCACTGGCAGGTGTAGGCCATACGCGAGCGCACGCGACGAGCGGGAATAAATCGCCCGGCGGTCCCAGCTACCGGACTCCGCCGACCGGACCCCTCGAACCACCAGAATCTACAGGGGCCTCCCGGCCCCACTCACGGACATGACCGCGACCGACGCGAGCCTGCTCGACCTGTCCTCTGCCGAGTCGACTCGCCACGCCGTCAACGGCGTCGACCTGCACGTCGTCACGGCCGGCGACCCCTCGAACCCGATGGTCGTCCTGCTGCACGGGTTCCCCGACTTCTGGTACGGCTGGCGCCACCAGATCCCCGCCCTGCTCGACGCCGGCTACTACGTCGTCGCGCCGGACCAGCGGGGGTACAACCTCAGCGAGAAACCGCGCGATCTGGACGCCTACCGGATGGGCGAACTCTCCGGCGACGTGGCCGACCTGATCGACGCCGAGGGCCGCGACGACGCCCACGTGGTCGGCCACGACTGGGGCGCGGCGGTCGCGTGGGACCTGGCGCTGCGCCACCCCGACCGGGTCGACCGGCTCGGGATCGTCAACGTCCCGCACCCGTCGGTGATGCGCCGGACGCTCAAGCGGAATCCACGCCAGCTCGCCCGGAGCTGGTACATGTTCTTCTTCCAGCTCCCGGTCGTCCCGGAACTCGTCCTCGGCCGCGACGACGCCCGCGGCGTCCTCGACCTGCTGGAGGGCAGCGCCAACCCCGGGGCGTTCACCGACGCGGAACTCGCCCACTACCGCGACGCCTGGCGTCGCCAGGGGGCGATCCGCGGCGCCGTCAACTGGTACCGCGCCCTGTTCCGCCGCCGCGACGACCCGCCACGGGAGACCGTCGCGGCGCCGACGCTGGTCGTCTGGGGCGACGAGGACGTGGCGCTGCTCCCGTCGATGGCCGCCGAGAGCGTCGGCCACTGCACCGACGGCCGCCTCGAACGGGTCCCCTGGGCCTCCCACTGGGTCCACGACGAGGAACCCGAACGCGTCAACGACGCCCTCGTCGGCCACCTGAACGACGGCGCCGGGGACTGATTCCGACCGTTCGACGCTTCTGTGTCGTCTGGAGACAGCAGCTGACCAACGTAGTTCGGTCGAACGATACGAGATTCGCCCCTCCGGGAAGGGCACGACCCGTCGCCGTTCGGTATCACCCACCCGACGATCATCATCGACGGCCGGGAGTACGAGGTCGACGACCCGAACTACTTCGACCGGGACATCGACGCCGGATTCCTCGGGACGATCCAGGAGGGACTGGCGACGACGAAACTGAAGGTCCGCGCGACCGACGAGTACGGCAACAGCCGGACGACCCTCGCCGCGGCCCGCTCGAACGGCCTCGTCGAGGCGGTCAAGCAGAGCGGTTCGCTCGACAGTCTCTCGGAGACGGAAGCGTTCACGCTCGGCACGGGGACTGGGATATCCGGTGGCGCCGGACAACTGACCGGGACGGTACAGAACGTCGTCACCGAACCGGGGGAGACCCTCGCCCGCTTCAGCGACCTCTCGCGGTACGAACGGCCCATCGAGAACGCCGACGACATCCCCGGGCTGCTGGTCCAGCAGTACCAGCGCCAGCAGCGGACCGCGAACCCCTACTACCGACAGGGTGAGGTCGCCAACGAGCAGCTGTACGACGACTTCCGGCGAGGGTATTACTCGGGGCTGGTCGTCTTCGAGGTCGCGCTGTCGGCGGCCGGTGGTCAGGTCAAGAACGTCGACAAGGTGCAGGACCTGGCCGACAGGGCCAGAGCGACGCGGGCAGTGCGCTACTATCGATCGGCGCGGACCCGGTTCGTCAGCGCACCGGCCAGTCGGCTCGGGTCGAAGGTGACCCGTCGGGTGGTCGACCGCGTCGACGTAGACGCGCCCGGGACCGTCCGCGAGACCATGGCGGGCATCGAGACGGTCGGGCGGTCGTGGTCGCTGTCGCGACGGCTCGGGACTACGCCGAGCGACGTGTTGCGCGGCCTGAGCGACCGGGGCCGGTCGCAACTGCGGGCGTACTACCGCGGGATTCGCGGAACCCGCAGTGATAGTGACACCGGACTGGACGCGCTGACCGTCGGCGGGCGTGCGGAGTTCCGGGAAGCGCTGAACGACGAGACGATCACGGGACGGGTGCTGGCGCAGTTCCGCCGCGGGAATTCCGACCGGACGTGGCGCGAGTTGTTCGACCGCGATGTCTGTAACAGTCCGTGTGAGTCGACTATCCGGTCGGTCTACCAGTATACGAAAGATTCCGACGAAGTCGACGAACTCGGCGATTACGATCCACTCGACAACGACAAGGCAAATAAGCTTCTGAACGCCTATAAGAAAGCCGACCAGGTGTCGGTTGGTCCGGGGTCGGACGGTTCAGCGAAAGTCCAGCAACGGATCGACGACCTCGCTTCCGAAAGTGTTGACGGGGTCACCCGGAGCATGCGTCGCGTCTCTACTGGTCTGAAAGGATACAAGCAAGTCGCCGGTGAGGTTCGTATCGCTGATAACGCGCTAGGCCAAGATACGGTGAGTGGGAGCGACCTCAAACTATCGGTAGATGTACCAAACAGCAAGGTGCCCGACGATCTTAGTAAATCGGGTTCGGAAATCGACGTTAACCTGAAATCGGAGATCACCATCAAAGGTGAAACGGTCGATTCACCCGCACTCGAATCGAAGAACTGGAATCCAGACAGTTACAACGAGGACTTTGTCGAAAATGTGTTACTCCGTGACGTGAGAAAAAAGTTCGCTGCGCAGGCTGCATCCGGGCAAGATGAACTTGTCCTCGTCACTACCAGCGAGTTCAAAAACGCCTTTAGCAACCAGCTAGATGGGCTCTCGGAGAGGGTCCAACAGGAACTCGATACCAGTGGGATAGATTCGGATCCGACCGTCAGAGTCGTAAGCTACGACGAGATAGGTGACTGACAATGGTTCATGGTCTCGCAGTCATGGAGTTTCACGTGTCCTACCCGCCAGCGGAGGTCAAAGAGGAGACGCTCGAGGTCGCTGAATCGCTCGGTTTCGATGTCGGCTCTGCTGAGGTGGACCCAGTCGCGAGCTCGGACGATGCACCGGTTCTCGACATTACGTACGGCGAGTCTGGATTCAGCTTCTTCTTTACCTTGACAGAGGACCGAAAACCGACCACACCCGTCCTACGAATTGCGATTGGGGATAGCCTCTACGGTTCGGAGGTCGACAACGACGGCGACTATCGGGACTTGTTGGAAGCGATCTTTGAGCTACTGTGCCGTCTCTCGGTCGCACTGGACGCCGATTATGCGCCGATATATAACCCCGAAAGTCGGAACGCCATGCCGCACGATAAACCGCTCGTCGACGGGATCGAGGAGCTCCCGCGGCTCGCCGTCTACTCTGGAGAACTCGTAGACGAATTCGGCGGAGCCGATTCCATGTTTGACCCCGATCCGTGGTATACGGCAACGCTCGCGGGGGACAAATTCGTCGTCGCCGATGCACCGTCGGACTGGCTGGGTGGGCCGTGGCAGCCCCCGACCGACGCCGAGTACCTCGACCATGCGGAGTTCGTCGACCACGAAGACTCCGGCCAGACGGTCGGTCTCTCCGACCCGTTCGCCGATCTCGAATCTGGTGAGTACGGTGCGGACGTAGGGGTCGAGCCGGACGATATCTCCGGTGAGTTCACGAACGACGTGCTCCGCCTTCGTCGGGTTCGCGTCGACGACGAGCGGAACCTCCGGCGAGTCGACGACAACGCGTTCGTTCGCAACGTCGTCGACGAAAAGCACGACGACCAGCTCGACCTGATCCAGGCGATGCTGGCGGAGATTCCCCGGGAGCCACACACCGACGAACACGCGTCGGCGTTGCTGCACGAGGCGATTCCACCGTCGTTCGTCCGTCTGGACGGTCCCGACGACGAGAACGTCGTGACGAAAGTGATGGCCCTCGATACGGACGTGAACAAACACCAGTTGTTACTCTCGCTGGGGCGAGTCGCCCAGCAGGACGATCTCGACGACGATCTGGCCTCGGTCGACGGCGCGCTGGACACACTTGACGACCTCGACGGGGAGGTCGTCGACGAATACATCCGGCAGAATCTGCTCTGAGCGGCCGTGTAGTTCGGCTCCGGCCACTGGACTCTCAGTTCAGCGCCAGGAACCGGTAGTTCAGCACCGCGGCGAAGGTGACCCAGACGAGATACGGCACCAGCAGCGCGGCCGCACGGCGGTCGACGCGGTCGAAGGCCCGGATAGTAACGGCGACCGCGGGCCACAGGGCGACGATCACGACCAGTCCCGCGAGCAGGTTCTCCGCGGCGAAGAAGGCGGGCGTCCACGCGACGTTGAGGACCATCTGGCCGGCGAACGCGGCGAGCGCGACGCGGCGGTCGGTCCAGCCGTCGCTGCTCCGACTCTCCTCGACCGTCCCACCCCCGTCGGCCAGCCACACGAGCGCGAGAGCGACGCCCATCAGTGTAAAGAGGAGCGTCCAGACGACGCCGAACAGCCACGGTGGCGGGTAGATAGCGGGTTTCACGAGTGTCTGAAACCACGGCGACCCCGGCCCGGACAGCACCGCCGGCGCGGCGCCGACGAGGTTGACCGCCACGACCCCGGCGACGACCGCGACCGCCGGCCGGCGGCCTTCCTGGTCGGCACCGAGTGCTCGTGTTTCTGCCATTGTCTCGTGTACACGCTCCACGGCCATACGTGTCCCCCTCACGCCGTCGACGATACCTGTCCGTCACGCCGCCGGTGCTCTCCGCTATCGTATATAAACACATCTTTGACATCGGTTGCCATACACCGCTCGGGGGCCCAGCGAGGGGAATCCCGCCGATACCCGGTACTTTTATATAGAATCGCAATCAACCTGTCTCTTGACTATGGCTCAGCAGATGGGTAACCAGCCCCTCATCATCATGTCCGAGGACTCTCAGCGCACCTCGGGCAAGGACGCACAGTCCATGAACATCACGGCCGGGAAGGCCGTGGCCGAGTCCGTACGGACCACACTGGGTCCGAAGGGGATGGACAAGATGCTCGTCGACGACTCCGGCGGGGTCGTCGTCACCAACGACGGCGTCACCATCCTCGAGGAGATGGACATCGAGCACCCGGCGGCCAACATGATCGTCGAGGTCGCCCAGACCCAGGAGGACGAGGTCGGCGACGGCACGACCACGGCCGTCGTCATCTCCGGCGAGCTGCTGGGCAAGGCCGAGGATCTGCTCGACCAGGACATCCACGCCACCATCCTCGCGCAGGGCTACCGCCAGGCCGCCGAGAAGGCCAAGGAGGCCCTCGAGGACATCGCTATCGAGGTCGACGCCGACGACACCGAAATTCTGGAGTCCATCGCCGCCACCGCCATGACCGGCAAGGGCGCCGAGAACGCCAAGGACACCCTCTCCTCGCTCGTCGTCGACGCCGTCCAGTCCGTCGCCGACGAGGAGGGCGTCGACACGGACAACATCCAGCTCGAGACCGTCGTCGGCGGCTCCATCGACGAGTCCGAGCTCGTCGAGGGCGTCATCATCGACAAGGAGCGCGTCCACGAGAACATGCCCTACGCCGTCGAGGACGCCGACGTGGCGCTGCTCGACACCGCCATCGAGGTGCCCGAGACCGAGCTCGACACCGAGGTCAACGTCACCGACCCCGACCAGCTCCAGCAGTTCCTCGACCAGGAGGAGGAGCAGCTCAAGGAGTACGTCGACAAGCTCAAAGACGCCGGCGCCGACGTCGTCATCTGCCAGAAGGGCATCGACGACATGGCCCAGCACTACCTCGCCCAGGAGGGTATTCTGGCAGTGCGCCGCGCGAAGAAGTCCGACATGAAGGCGCTCTCCCGGTCGACGGGCGCCCGCATCGTCTCGAACATCGACGACATCACCGCCGACGATCTGGGCTTCGCGGGCAGCGTCGCCCAGAAGGACGTCGCCGGCGACGAGCGCATCTTCGTCGAGGAGGTCGAGGACGCCAAGGCCGTCACGATGATCCTCCGCGGCGGCACCGAGCACGTCGCCGACGAGGTCGAGCGCGCCATCGAGGACTCGCTGGGCGTCGTCTCGGTCACGCTCGAAGACGGGCAGGTCCTCCCCGGCGGCGGCGCCCCGGAGGCCCACCTCGCGCTGGAGCTCCGCGACTTCGCCGACTCCGTCGGCGGCCGCGAGCAGCTCGCCGTCGAGGCCTTTGCCGACGCCATCGACGTCGTCCCGCGCACGCTCGCCGAGAACGCCGGGCTCGACCCCATCGACTCGCTGGTCGACCTGCGCAGCCAGCACGACTCCGGTAACCACCAGGTCGGCCTCGACGCCTACTCCGGCGACGTGGTCGACATGGTCGAGGACGGCGTCGTCGAGCCGCTCCGCGTCAAGACCCAGGCCGTCGAGTCCGCCACCGAGGCCGCGGTCATGATCCTCCGCATCGACGACGTGATCGCCGCGGGCGACCTGAAGGGCGGCGGCACCGACGACGACGACGAGGGTGCCGGCGGCCCCGGCGGCCCCGGCGGCGCGCCCGGCGGCATGGGCGGCGGCATGGGCGGCATGGGCGGCGGCATGGGCGGCATGATGTGAGCCCACTTTTTGCGACGGAGAGTTCCTCGGCGCGCTTCGCGCGCCTGCGGGAATCCTCCGTCGCAAAAACTTGGGGAAAAAAGCCGGACGCCCCGGTCGCTTCGCTCCCTCGCGTCCGGTGAACCGCGCGCCGTCGGCGCGCGGACGCTTACCCGCCGACCCTCGAACCGCCCGCCGACCGCTGCGGCTCCCGAACCATCGCAGTCCGCGATTCTCCGTTTTCGACCGGCCAGCGGCCGCTACGGTCGCGTGTCGCACCGGGGCATCCGCTCGTCCACGAGAACCCGAGACCGCTCTACGGGACGCTGGCGGTCGCTACGAGAGTGGAAAACCGGTGGTAATCGCGCCACCCACACCCGGTGGGTACACGCCGTCCGGCGCGGGCGCGACTGTTCGCTGCGCGGCGTCGAGCTACTCGGTCTCGAGTTCGAACTGCTCGTGCTCGGAGGCGGCGTTGAGCACGACGCTCGTGTTGGATTCCTTGATCTCGGGGTCGACGAGCAGCTCCTTGATATGCTCGTTCATGCCGTCCGTGTCGGTGAACTTGCCGATGGCGATGATGTCGTAGTCGCCGGTCACCTCGTAGACGGAGATCATCTGGTCGTGCTCGCGCAGCGAGTCGGTGACCTCCGGGAGGGAGCTGCCCTCGATCTTCAGCTGGAGGATGGCGGTCACGTCGTAGCCGAGCTTGTCGTAGTCGACCTTCGGGGTGTACCCCTCGATGATGCCGTCCTCCTCCAGGTCCGAGAGGTGGTTCGACACGGTCGTCACCGACACGTCGAGGTCCTCGCCGAGGCTGCGCAGGCTCGCCCGCCCGTCGCCCAGCAGCGCATTTACCAACTTGCGGTCCAGATTTTCGTACGTCATTACGTCCACAGACGACACCGGGGCATTAGAATTTTACGAATATACAATTCCGTCTCTCGAAGGGGAAGATTTGCGCAGATGGGTAGGATTTTAATACTATGGGTATACCCTTCAGGTGTCGATAACAATGACAAGCGAAAACGCGAAACCGGACGGGGGTCTCTCCGCCGAGGCACAGGACGTACTCGACGAGATCGAGGAGCAGAACGTCGACTTCCTGCGGCTGCAGTTCACGGACATTCTGGGGACGGTCAAGAACGTCTCGATTCCGGCCGACCAGGCCGAGAAGGCGTTCACAGAGGGTATCTACTTCGACGGGTCGTCGATCAACGGCTTCGTCCGCATCCAGGAGTCGGACATGCGCCTGGACCCGGACCCGTCGACGTTCGCCGTCCTGCCGTGGCGCAACGACGACGACAGCGCCGCCGGCCGGCTCATCTGTGACGTCATCGACACCTCCAGCGGCCAGCCGTTCTCCGGCGACCCGCGCGGGGTGCTCAAGCGCGCCATCCAGCGCGCCGAGGACATGGGCTACACCGTCAACGCCGCGCCCGAGCCCGAGTTCTTCCTCTTCGAGGAGGACGAGGAGGGTCGCGCGACGACGAAGACCAACGACGCCGGCGGCTACTTCGACCTCGCGCCCAAGGACCTCGCCCAGGACGTGCGCCGGGACATCATCTTCGGGCTGGAGGACATGGGCTTCGACATCGAGGCCTCCCACCACGAGGTCGCACAGGGCCAACACGAGATCAACTTCACCTACGACGACGCGCTGTCGACGGCCGACAACGTCGCCACCTTCCGCGCCGTGGTCCGTGCCATCGCCGCCGAGCACGACCTCCACGCCACCTTCATGCCCAAGCCGATCCCGCGCATCAACGGGTCGGGCATGCACACCCACCTCTCGCTGTTCACGGAGGACGGCGAGAACGCCTTCCACGACGGCGACGACGAGTTCGACCTGAGCGAGACGGCCAAGCAGTTCACCGCCGGCATCCTCGAACACGCGCCCGCCATCGCGGCCGTCACGAACCCGACCGTCAACTCCTACAAGCGCCTGGTCCCGGGCTACGAGGCGCCCGTCTACGTCGCCTGGTCCGACCGGAACCGCTCGGCGCTCATCCGCAAGCCCGCCGCGCGCGTCCCCGCCGCCTCCCGCATCGAGGCGCGCTTCCCGGACCCGTCGTGTAACCCCTATCTCGCCTTCGCCGCGCTGATCCACGCCGGCCTCGACGGCATCGAGCGCGGCCTCGACTGCGACGACCCGGTCCGCGAGAACATCTACGAGTTCGACGAGGAGAAACGCGAGGAGTACGGCATCGACACGCTGCCGACGAACCTCGGCGAGGCCCTCGACGCCCTCGAGTCCGACGAGGTCGTCCAGGACGCCCTCGGCGAGCACGTCTACGAGAACTTCGTCGAGGCGAAGACCCAGGAGTTCGACGACTACCGCGTCGACGTCTCCGACTGGGAACTCGACCGGTACCTCGAGACCTTCTAACCCGACACCGCGTCGACCCACAGTCGCTCCCGGCGGGTCGCTCACCGCCGCCCCGTCGCCGCCGCCCCGTCGCCGCGGCGGGCGCGGTACCCGACCCGCGTTTCGCTTCTCGCCAGCCGCGCCTCCGCGTCGGGGCGCCGACGCCCTCCTCCGCCGACAGATCACCGCCGCCTTTATACCCTCATCCCGGCTCAGTCCCTCCAACGGACGGTCGGTCGCCCCAACGGCGACGGAGAACGTGTGAAGATACTCTCGTGTAACGCCGGCTACCTGCTCGACTACGACGGATCGCTGCGTGAGTACGCGCTGAAACCCCACCGGGCGATGCTCGGCGACGACGCCGCCGAACAGCGGGCCACCGAGCGCCTCGTCGACGTGATCGCCGACGAGCGCCCGGACGTGGTCTGCCTGCTGGAGGTCGACCAGGGCTCGGCCCGCACCATGACCGAGGGGCAGGTCACCCGCCTCGCGGAGGCGCTGACCGACCGCGGGCTGGCCTACCACGCCCGCGCCGACGCCAAGTACGGCGACGGCAACGTCCTCGGGCGACTCCCCGTGCTCTCGCATCTCTCGAACGGCCTGCTCGTCCGCGACGACATCGACGCCACCATCGAGGCCCACTACCTCGAGACCGGCCCCAAGCGGCTCGTCACCGAGGTCCGCATCGGCGACCTGTCCATCTTCGCGGTCCACCTCGCGATGAGCGGCCGCGGCCGCCGCAAGCAACTCGACGAGATCGCCGCCATCGTCGCCGAGCGCGAGCGCGTCGTCGTCGCCGGCGACTTCAACGCCTACGACGGCCTCGAGGAGGTCGAAACCGCCCTCGAAGAGACGGGGCTGGTCCTCCACGACCCCGGCGAGACGGTGCCCAAGCGCCCGCTCGACAGCCTGGTCTCCGAGACGCGCACCCTCGATTTCTTCCTCGCCTCCCCCGACATCGAACCCACCCGCTGTGACGTGATCGACGTGCAGGTCTCCGACCACCGCCCCGTCGTCCTGGAGTTCGAGAACGGGAGAGTATGACGGGCGACGGCACCGGCGACACCGACGACGCGAGCGCCACGGTACGACCGCTGTCGGCCGACCGCTTCGCCGAGTTCCGGCGGATCGTCGACTACGCCTTCTCGCCGGAGGACGGGCCACAGACCTACGACGACGAGCCCGAGCGGATCGCCGACCGGTACGGAGCCGTCGCCGGCGACGAACTCCTCGCCGTCTGCGGCCACTACGACTTCCGGGCGACCCTCCGCGGCGAGTGGGTCCCGCTCGCCGGCCTGGCCGCCGTCGCGACGCCGCCGGAACACCGGCGGGCGGGGCACGTCCGCGCGCTGGTCGACGACGCGCTGGAGCGGTGGCGCGGCGAGTACCCCCTGGCCGCGCTGTGGCCGTTCTCGCGGGCGTACTACGAGCAGTTCGGCTGGGCGACAGCCAACACGTACAGCGAATACACCTGCCCGCCGGCCCAGCTGTCGTTCGCCCGCGGGGAAGCCGACGGCCGCGCGCGCCCGGTCGACCCCGACGAGTGGCGCACCCTCCAGTCGGTCCACGAGGCGGCCGCCGAGGCGACGACGCTCGCGCTCCGGCGGCGCTCGGAGACGTGGTGGCGCGAGCGCGTCCTCGCGGAGGGGAGCGACGACCGCCCGTGGGCGTCCGTCTGGGAGCGGGCGGGCGAGCCCGTGGGGTATCTCGTCTACAGTTTCGCGGACGCCGGCGAGGGGTTCGGCGAGCGCCGACTCACCGTCGACGATACGGCCGCCGTCGACCACGAGGCGTGGCTCGGGTTGCTGGGCTTCCTCGCCGACCACGACTCGCAGGTGACCGAAGTGCAGTTCGAGCGCGAGGGCCGGACGGATCTCCTCGACCTCGTCGACGACCCCGAGGCGGTCGACTGCGAGGTGTCGACGGGCCCGATGGTCCGCGTCGTCGACGTGACGGACGCGCTGGCGGCCTGTCCCTACCCCGACGACGCGAGCGCCGACCTCGCCCTCGCCGTGACCGACGGGACAGCCGAGTGGAACGACGGCGTGTTCCGACTGACCGTCGAAGACGGGTCGAGCGAGTGCGCGGCCGTCGACGAGCCGGCGGCCGAGGCGGACGCGACCCTCGACGTGGGGACGCTCTCGCAGCTCGTGGTCGGCTATCACGACGCCGCGACCGCCCGCCGCGTCGGCGGGCTCTCGGTGGCCGAGGAGTCGGTCGTCGACGACCTCGCGGCGCTGTTCCCGCCCGAGCGGGTGTACCTGCGGACGTTCTTCTGAGAGGCTGGGGCCGGCGGAAAACCGGGTGAGCCCCCGACCCGAACAAGGCACTTCGCCCTCGGGCCCCAACCGGTCGTATGTCCGGACCGGACGTGAACGACATCGCGCACGTCGCCGCCGAGGAGACCAGGGAAGTGCGGCGGGACCTCAGACAGACGCTGCTGTCGGGGCTGGCGCTGACGGTCCCGTTCCTGCTCACGGTGCTGGTGCTGATCTGGGCGCTGGGGTTCGTCGCCGGCGCCCTCTCGCCGCTGGTCGGCGTGCTCGTCGCCGTCGGCCCCGGCGGGGAGATGAGCACCTGGGTCGTCCAGTTGCTGGCCGGCGCCATCGTGGCGGGGTTCGTGTTCGCCGTCGGCTTCGCCGCCCAGCACGGCCCGGAGACGCACATCGCCCGCCGGTTCGACGTGCTCATGGAGGACCTGCCGGGGATCGGCTCGATCTACACCAGCGTCGAGCGCATGAGCGACGTGATGGTCGAGGGCGACACCGAGAGCTTCCGCGAGGTGAAAATCGTCGAGTTCCCCCGCGAGGACTGCTTCGCGCTGGCCTTCCTCACCGCGAGCGCGCCGGCCACGATCGAGGAGGCCGCCGACTGCGGGGAGATGGAGACCGTCTTCGTCCCGATGGCGCCCAACCCCGTCATGGGCGGCCACCTCGTCAACCTCCCCGAGGACCGGATCTTCGACGTGGACCTGTCCGTCGAGGAGGGGATGCAGGCGGTCATGACGACCGGGATGGCCATCGACGAGAGCGTGGAGGAATAGCGCGGATATCGACGTATCGCCGGGTTCGCCGAACATCCCACCGGGAACTCCGAGTTGACCCGTCGAAACCGGGTGAGAGCCGTCTTGCGGCCGGACGCTGGCGTGTCAGGCGTCAGCCGACTCGGACTCGGTGAGGGGTTGTTCGCCCCGGAATCCGGCCATCAGTTCGTCCATTATGACCTCGTTGTCGGCGACCAGTCGCTCGCCGAGTTCCCGCTTCTGTATCAGCGAAAACACGATCGAGACCAGCTTGAGCTGGACGTTCACGTAGAACCAGACGATGGGGCGGACGACCAGTCCGGAAAGCGGGATCGATCCGACCCCCTCGCCCATGGAATAGGCGAGTTCACGCCGCTCGTCGCCGGCGAACACCATCTCGGAGTTGTCAGACATACCTCGTGAGGCTCTCGACTGTCGAATAAACGTTCTCACCCGAGTATTGGTTCTGATACTGTTTCTGTCAGATGATGTCGAGAATCGGCGCGGCCCGCACACTGCCGGCCGACGACTTACCCCCTTCGCGCCCCTCGCCCCGGTATGAGTCTCGACGGCGAATCCGCGCCCGAGTTCGAACTGCCCAGCACCGCCGGCGACACCGTCTCGCTGGACGACGAACTGGAGGAGGGGCCCGCCGTCGTCCTGATCAACCGCGGCGTCTGGTGTTCCTTTTGCGCCGAACAGCTCCAGACGTTCAGCGAGGTGTCCTACGACATGTGGTTCCACGACGACGTGAGCGTCGTCCCGGTCGTCCCCGACCCGCTCCCGAAGGTGACCGAGATGCGCGACCGCTACGACCTGCAGATCCAGCTACTGGCCGACCCCGACGGCGAAGTCTGCGAGCGCTACAGCGGCACCGAACAGACCAGCCACGGCCTGACCGGCAAAGCCGGTACCTACGTGATCGACGAGTCGGGGACCGTCCGGTACGAGGACGTCTCCGACACCCCGGCCGACCGCACGTACGGCAACTGGGTGCGCTACTACATCCGCAACGACTACGAGCCGCCGTTCTGACGGGCGAGCGGTCCTTCAGGCGTGGCCGATCCAGAGCCGCCGGATCCCGCCGTCGCTGACCTCGTAGACCGCGAGCGCCTCCCTCGGCTCTCCCGGTGGTGCGCTCATGAACGGCGTCGAACGGCCCCACGTCACCCGGCCCGCGAACTCGCAATCCAAGTCCGGATGGGCCTCGAAAGGTCCGGCGTACTGCTCACGGCCCGCCTCGCGACCCTCCGCAGTCCTGCCTCACCCGGCAGCGGCGCGACGACCGCGTTTTCGGCGAAGGGGGTGATTTGCAGTAGACCAGACTATCCATAACTATCTAGAAGGGGGTTACTAGCAACAAAATTATGCAACCTGGTCGTGATAGATTTTTGAAATGAAACGGAGTAAGGTAATACGAAATTCAGAAGTACCGTGATGGGGCCCGAAAAGCCGGGCTGCAACGGAAACAACCCCGGTTTCTGGAAAACGTTCAATATCGCACAGTCGGGTGAGGAGTGTACCGACGGGGTCTATCAGTCCACGGAGAGTAGAATTGTCGGATTCATGTACGACGAGTTGTAACCGACCGCACTGGGGACCATCGCTCGACGCTGGAACGCATGACCACGCGACGAACGTATCTGACCGCGGTCGCCGGGGCGGTCGCCGGGCTGTCGGGTTGTCTCGGCGGAACGCGGGACTGCGACATCGAGGGCAGGGCCGTGTCGAGTTCCGTCGCGGCGGGCGGTTCGTTCCCGAACGTTCGCGCGGACTCGCGGCAGACGGGCTACGTCTCGACGCGGGGAACAGACAGTAACGGCGAGAACTGGACAGTGGCGACTGGCGACCTCCCGCCGGAGGGACGGGGTGTCGTCGTCGCGGACGGCAACGTGTTCGTCGCCGGGGACGTACTCTACGCGCTTGACCAGGCCGACGGGTCCGTGCGGTGGTGTCGCAAGCCGGGGACGAGAACCCCCACGTCGCCGGCCGTCCTCGGCGACCGCGTGGTCGTCGCCACCGACCACGTGGCCGACGACGCGGGCGGACTGCAGGCGTTCGCCACGAGCGACGGGACTAGGGAGTGGCGAAACGGCTCGGTCGGGGAAGCTGACGAACCACCGACGGCCGCCGACGGGACGGTGTACGTGTCGGGAACTCGCGGCAACCCCGTCGTCAGTGCCGTCGACGGGTCCTCGGGTGCCCTCCGCTGGCAGTCGGACGTCGGGTCCGGCGACATCAGCGCCCCCGCAGTATCCCCAGCCGGCGCGTTCGTGCAGACGGACGGGCGGCTGCTGCGTCTCGCGCGGTCCGACGGGTCGGTCGACTGGACCGTCGCGACGGACGGGCCGACCGGTCCGCCGGTGGTTGCGGACGGGACGGTCTACGCGTCGCGCGGGCCGGCGACAGTCGGCGCCTGGGACGCCCGGTCGGGAACGCTCAGGTGGGAGTTCGACGGCTTCGCCGCCGCGGCGCGCGCCCGGTATCTCTGTGCCGCTCCGGAACGGCTCGTGGTCGCGTCGAAGACGGAGCGGGGGGGTGAACTCGTCGCGCTCCGGAGAGCGGACGGACGCGAACTGTGGCGACGGGACGCCGCCGCGCTCGCCGGGAGCCGTTCCGGGTCGGTCGACCCCTCGCTCGGGCCACCCCTCGCGACGGACGACTCCGTCTACGCGGGACTCGGTGCGGGCCTGCTCGCGGTGTCGAGCCACGACGGATCGACGCGATGGTATCGAGCGTTCCCGAACCGCGTCCACGAAGGGGACATGGCGCTCCCGGGCGACCCCGGCCCTCCCGCGCTGGCCGGCGACGCGATGTTCGTCCTCGCGGGAACCGGCACCGTATACGCGCTGGACCACTGACCCGCCCGCCGCGTGGCTCCGGTGTACGTCCGACCGGTCGCCCGAAACGGTGGCCTTTTGCTCGCGGCCGGCGCGCTCACAGGTATGACCGACGACAGCGGCGCGGACAGCGACGAGGGACTGACCTACGCGGAGGCGGGCGTCGACATCGCCGGCCAGGAGGCGGCGACGGCGGCGCTCGTGGGTGCCACCGGCGACTTCGAGGGTGACTTCGCCGGCCTGCTCGACATCGGCGACCGCTACCTCGCGCTGGCGGCCGACGGCGTCGGGACCAAGCTGCTGGTCGCCGAGGCGCTGGACGACTACTCGACCATCGGCATCGACTGCATCGCGATGAACGCCAACGACCTCGTCGCGGCGGGCGTCGACCCGGTCGCCTTCGTCGACTATCTGGCCGTCGAGGAGCCCGACGACGAGACCGCCGAGCAGATCGGCGAGGGGCTGGACGAGGGCGCCGAGCGCGCCGGCGTCGCGCTGGTCGGCGGCGAGACGGCCGTGATGCCGGACGTGATCAAGGGGCTGGACATCGCCGGCACCTGCGCCGGCCTCGCCCCGAAGGATGCCATCTTCCCCGGCGAGGCCGAGGCCGGCGACGTGGTCGTGGGGTGGCCCTCCTCGGGCATCCACTCCAACGGGCTGACGCTCGCCCGCGAGGCGGTCACCCGCGACCACGAGTACACCGACCCGTTCCCGCCGAACACCGACCGCTCCATCGGCGAGGAACTGCTCGAACCGACGCGCATCTACAGCGACCTGCTCGGCCCGCTCCGCGAGGCCGACACCCACGCGGCCGCCCACGTCACCGGCGGCGGGTGGACGAACCTCACCCGGATGGGCGAGTTCCGCTACGAGATCACCGACCCGTTCGACGCCCAGCCCGTCTTCGCGTTCGTCCAGCGGGAGGGGTCGGTCGACGACGAGGAGATGCACCGCACGTTCAACATGGGGACCGGCTTCGTGGCGACCATGTCCGAGGACGACGCCGAAAAAGTCGTCGAGGCGACCGATGACGGCCGGATCATCGGTCGCGTCGAAGACGGCGAGGCGTCCGTCGCGATCCGCGGGCTGGAGCTGTAGCGGGACGCCGTCGCTCTTTCCCGACGGCCCACGCCGTCGACGGACGTGTCGCTCGCCGTCGGAACCCGAAACACCAAAGCCGCCGAGCGAGCCACACCGGACCAATGACACCGACGCTGCCGGACGACGCCGACGAGTGGGCCGACCGGCTCCAGGCGCGACTCAACGACCGCGAGGCGTTCACCGACGCGGCGGCGGGCTTCGACGCCACCTTCCGGTTCGTCATCCTGCCGGACGACCGCTACGACGGCGACCCGGTCACGCTCACCGTCGTCGTCGCCGACGGCGCCTGCGTCGCCGCCCGCGGCAACGACCCCGACGCCGACTACGACTTCGGGCTGGCCGGCCCCTACGCGGTGTGGGTCGACCTGCTGGAGGACGAGATCGACGTCACCGAGGCCGTCATGGGCGGCTCGCTGGAGTTCGAGGGCTCGGAGATGGCGCTGCTCTCCAACCGCGAGGCGGTCACCGAACTCGTCCGGGCGGCCCAGGGCGTCGACGCCGAGTACGAATACTGAAACCGTTAAGTCCGGGCGGGGAGCACCGGGAGACGTGATCGACAAACTCGGCGCCGCCGGGATCGTCGGCGTGCTGGTCGTCGTCGCCGGTATCGGTCTGCTCGCGTGGATCAACCCGCTGATCGCCGCCGGGATGGGGCTGGTCGTCGCCGGCCTCGGCCTGCTGGTCTACGGGCTGGTCTCGAACCTGCTCGCCTCCTTCGGCATGGGCGGGATGGTCTAAGGGTACGCTTCTCCGACCAGCCGTCCCAGCCCGCGGCCGACGGCGTAGCCGGCCGCACAGACGACGAGGACGAACGCGACCGACGTGAGCAGCCGCTGGACCGCGAACCGCGTCGCGTCGGGCGGCGCGAGCAGACACCGGTCGGAGCCGTCGGCCTCCGGGAAACAGCCGTAGTGGAACGGCCAGTACTCGCTGCGGAGCGCGAGCGCGACGCCGGGCGCGCTCGTGGCGACGACCCCCTCGGGGACGTGGAACCTCCGGTAGCCGGCCGCGGCCGCGACCAGCCCGAGCACGCCCGCGAGGTAGAAGGGGACCGCCCCCCACAGCCACCCCGGCGGGAGGACGAGCCAGTGGGTGAGGAAGACGCCGCCGCCGAGCGCCAGCACGACCCGCCGGTGGGCGCGCTCCTCACCGGCTCTGCTCGCCGGGACCCGACCGGGCGGCCGCATGCGGGACACCCCGTCCCCGGACGGCAAAAACCGACCGGCCGACCGCACAGTCGCGGCGCTGGTCGTCCGGCCGGCCGACGGCGCCGCGCGGTCGCCGGGACGGCCGTGTCCCGGGGTCGCCGCGCTACACGATGTCGTCGCGCTCGAACACGATGTGGAACGCGACGACGTAGCCGAGGAAGGTCACGACCGGGTACAGCGGCCCGACGAACAGGCCGAAGCCGACCTCGAACGACGACTGCAACAGGTCCCAGAGGACCGACTCGAGGAACGAAACCCCGTAGATCGCCGCCGTCGTGCGGAGGAGCAGGTCCCCGCTGGTGCCGCGGGCGAACACCAGCAGTACCGACGCGATCACCGCCACCGTCGAGAGGTGACTGACCGCCTCGTACTGGATCCCCGACGGCGCGAACGCCCCGACGAGGTCGCCGTGCAACAGCGAGTTGAGCACGCCGACGATGAATCCCCCGAAGATGACGCCGAGCACCGCGATCCCGGCCGCCGCCGCCACCGATTCGACCCCTACCTGATCGTGTCGAACCTCTGCCATACGACCCCTCGCTCGCGCCGCCCTAATAAAACCCGACCCCGCGACGGCGGTCGTGTCCGGCCGATCGAGAGGGGTGCGGACCGTGGTCCCGTGCCCTCCGGACCGTCGTTCCGTGGCCGTTCGATCGCGACCGCGCGTCGATCGTGTTCGAACGAATAGCTATTGTGCTGTGCGGAACACGTCCGCACGATGGCACGCCTGGAACGGCTCAGAGTGTTTCCGGTCAAGGGGCTGGACGGCATCGACGTCGAGACGGCCGCGGTCCTCGACGGCGGGACGCTGCGGTACGACCGCGAGTACGCCCTCTTCGACGCCGACGGCGAGGTGGTCAACGGCAAGCGGACCGACCGGGTCCACGACCTGGCGACCGACTTCGACCCCGAGACGGGGACGCTCCGCGCCGAGGCGCCCGACGGGACGACCCGGGCGTTCGAGCTCGAACGGGAGCGCGAACGAGAGCGGGCCGCCGAGTGGTTCGGCGACTTCTTCGGGATGGGCCTCACGCTGGAGCGCGATACGGCACTGGGATACGTCGACCGCCGGGAGATGGGCCCGTCGGTCGTCAGCACGGCGACGCTCGAGGCGGTCGCGTCGTGGTTCGACGACGTGACCGTCGCGGGCGCGCGCCGGCGGCTCCGCGCCAACGTCGAGGTCTCCGGGGTGCCGGCGTTCTGGGAGGACCGGTTCGTGGGCGCCGACGCCCCCGCGTTCGAGGCCGGCGGCGTCCGCTTCGAGGGCGTCACGCCCTGCGGGCGCTGTGTCGTCCCCCAGCGCGACCCCGACACCGGCGACCCGGTCCCCGAGTTCCGCGAGCGGTTCGTCGAGCGCCGCGAGGCGACGTTCCCCGAGCGGGCCGACGAGGCCGCCTTCGACCACTACTACACGCTGATGATCATCGCCAGCGTCCCCGAGTCCGACCGCGGCGCGTGCCTCGATGTCGGCGACCCCGTCGAAGTCGTCGAGTGACCGGCGAGCCGCTGGTGGGTCGGCGTCCCGAACGCGTCGAGGGGGTCGCCGTCACGCCGACCGGTCCGACCGACACACGTCGCAGCCGATCGACCAGACGGCGACGAGCGCGACGACGACCGGCACGTGGGCGAGCACCAGGAGCGGGAGGACGAGCCGCCCGAGGTCCAGCGCCGCGCCCAGGCCCCTGACCGCCGTCCCGAAGACCGGGAGCGACGCCAGCGCCGCGAGGGTGATCACGCCCCGGAGCGGGAGCGACTGCTCGTCGATCGCGCGGTGCAGGTGGCGGACGTGGTCACGGATCACGGCCGACCCACCCCCGTGAACGGCCCGTCGGTTCCGGCGGGTTGCGCTCCGACCACGTTTTAGGCTGGCCTAAAGTCATGCGGATACCGATCCGACGAGCGGGGGCAAGAGGATTGGTGCGAACATCTTCCCGGGCGGGTTCGACGCGCCGGCGTCCGGACACCACGGGTCCGTCGAGGGTCGACGGCGGGCGGTCGGCGGGTCCGTCAGGCCTCCGCGGAGTCGGCCGGCAGCCGCTCGGCGGCCCGCGGGAACAGCACGTTGTTCTCCTTGTGGACGTGCATGTGGGTGTCGCGTTCGAGGCGTTCGAGCCGCTCGAGCATGCTCCGGTAGCTCGCGCAGGCGTCCCCGGGGACAGCGTAGTCGTCGGTCAGCTCCGCGATCCGGTCGAGACGGTCGGCCGTCGCGGCGTGGTCGTCCTCGAACGTCCGGATCGCCTCGCGGAGCCGGGCGGCCTCGTCGGGGCCCAGGGACTCCCCGCGGTCGAGTCGCTCGACGACCGGGAACAGTTCGGTCTCTTCCTCCTCGATGTGCTCGCGCATCTCCCCGGCGAGGTCGGCGAACTCCGCCTCGAGTTCGCGGAGTTCGGGGTGGTTCTCGCCGTGGACCCGGGCGACCTTCGCGACCAGGTCCTCGAGCGCGGGCAGCTCCTCGCGGAGGTAGTCGTGGTGGGTCTCTACGACGTGGTCCGCGAGGTCGGCGAGGTCCGTCCAGTCGTAGTCCGCGTCGGCCTCCCGGTCGCGCGTCTCCCGCAGCCGTGCGCGGACCTCGTCGACGGCCAGGTCCGCCTGGTCGCAGGCCGTCGCCAGCGTCCGGTCGCCGTCACAGCAGTAGTCGAGCCCCAGCGACTCGAACGCCCGGGCGCAGGCGGGCGTCTCCTCGACGAGCGATGCGAGCGTGCGGTCGGGGTCGATCTCGGTCATGGTGTGGTGGTCGGTCAGAACGGCGCGTCGGGCGTCTCGTCGGCCGCACCGTGGTCGGCGCCGCCGTGGTCGTGGCCGTGGCTATGATCGTGGCTGTGCCCGTGCCCGTGTCCGTGGTCCTGTTCGGCGGCGTCGGCCTTGCCGATCAGTACCCTGAACTCGCCGGGCTCTTTCTGCCGGTACTCCCACCGGAACTGTGGCCCCGCCTCGGCCTCGAACTGGTGGTAGAGCGGCTTGGGGTCGTGGTCGTTGACGAGGACGAACCCCTCGCCGCCCGCCAGGTCGGCGTACGCGTCGAAGATGGCCTCGTGTCGCTGCGCCGGCGGCCGGTCCCGCACGTCCAGCACCTCGACCACTTCGAGGTCGTCGCCGACCGTCACCGAGTCTGACTCCGCGTCGGTCGCTTGCGCCGCCCCGGCGGCGCCACATCCTCCGGCATCGTGCGCTCCGGCAGCCTGGTCCCCGGCGTCGCTCGCTCCGGCGTCCCGGTCCCCGGCGTCGTCGGCCTTCGTGATGTGGACGCGACAGCGGCCGGGTTCGCTCTCGACGACCTCCCAGTCGAACGCGTCGCCGTAGCGCTCGCGGAACTCCCGGTGGAGCGGCCGCGGCTCGTGCGGGGCGACCAGTTCCATCGTCCCGCCCTCGGGGATCATCCCGTAGCGGTGGTGGATCGTCGGGTGTCGCTCCGCCTTCGGGATCTCCCGGATGTCGTACCGCGTGACGACGTCCCCGGTATCGCCCTCCGACACCCCGGTCTTTGCGATCTCGACGCGCCACGCGTCGGCGCCGCGGTCCCTGTACTCCCACTCGACCACGTCGCCGTGCATCGACGTGAGTTCGTGGTACAGCGGCTTGGGGTCGTGGTCGTTGACGAGGACGAACCCCCCGCCGGGGTCGAGTTCGTCGAAGATCGACAACAGCGCCTCGTGGCGCCGCTGGGGCTTCAGGTCGCGGACGTCGACCGCCCCGCGGTCGCCCTCCAGCGGCTCCCCCCTGGTCACCTCGAGTTCCCTCGGTTCGGCGTCCGGGTCGGCGTAGGTCCACTCGAGTCGCCGGTCGTGCTCGATCTGGTAGCGCACCAGGTCGGTATCGACGTCCCGGTCGGCCACCACCGCGACGGACTCGCCGACGTCTACCGCCGCCAGCTCGTCGAAGAGTGTCTGCCGGGACTCCTCGTCCGGATACTCGCGCAGGTCGAGTGCTGGTCCCATCCCCCGATCGTTCTCGGACCGGCCGTAATACCCCGTTGGCGAATCCCTTCGGGTCCGGGTGGTTGCCGGGGCGAGCGGCGCGGGCGGTGGTCCGCTGGCGGCGACGACCGCGGCCCCCCCCGCGGGTCGCGGCTGTTCGACCTCGCCGGGCGCGACGAAACCCGGTGGGGCGAGCAGTCGGGGCGACGCCGGTCAGTCGCTCTCGCCGCGGTCGCCGGCGCGGTGTTCGCTGATGAGCCGGTCGACCATCTGGGCGTTCTGCTCGCGCTCCCGTTCCTCGGCGCGGTCCTCCCAGTCCGCGACGGCCGCCTCGATCTCCCGCTCGCGGGCGACCGCGAGTTCGTCGACCTCCTGGACGGTCACCATGTCGGCGGGCGCGACCGGGATATCGTGCTTGAAGAGGATCTCGTCGGCCACGTCCGAGAGCCCGCCGTTGCGGAGCACGAGCTTCGGGTCCACGTCGACGACCTTGTCGGCCGTCGAGGCGCCCGCGCCGGAGGCGTCGCGGAACATGACCACGTCGTCCTCGGCGAGCCCGAACCGCTCGTCGGCGTCGTCGATGGCGTCGCTGGTGAACTGCTCGACGACCTTCACGGGCGTCAGCCCCTCCTTGGCCTCCGACACGTCCGCGAAGTTCGAGTGGTCGAGCTTCCAGAGGGCCTTCAGCCGCTCTAACTTGCCCTCCAGTTCCTCGATCCGGTCGTCCTTCTCGTCGATCTCGCCCTGCAGGCGACGGTTCTCCCGCTCCAGCCGGGTGACCTCCCGGTCCTTGCGGGCCTCCTTGCGCGTCTCCGAGCGGGCCTCGGAGAGCTTGCCCTCCAGGTCGTCGATCTCGGCGTCCTTCTCGTCGATCGTGTCCTCGAGGCTCTCGACGTGCGATTGCAGCTGGGCGACCTGCGATTCGAGCTGGGAGATCCGCTTCTGCTCGGGCGACTGCTCGTTGTCCGGCTGGTCGGGCTCCGCGCTCTCGTCGCCGCCGTCGTCGCGGAGGTCGTCGAGGACCGTCTCGACGCTCTCCCCGCCGGCGACGACGCGGGCGACGACCGGTCCCACGTCCTGGCCGGGCGGGACCTTCGCGGCGATCCGCTCGAACTGGTCTTTGTGGGCGTCGAAGGCCCCGAACGCGGCGGCCATGGCGTCGCGTTCGTGGTCGTTGTCGTAGCCCTCCTCGCGGGTGCGGTGCTGTTTCACGTCGACCGGGAGGTCTCGGTCGGGCGTCCAGCCAGCGGCATCGAACGACCGCCGCAGTTTCTCGACGGTCGAGGGCATCGGCGTCACGTCGGCGGCGACGATGACGGGGCGGCCCCGCTCGACGATCCACTCGGTCACCTCGGCGCTGTCGGCGGTCCTGGTACTCAACACGTCCAGCACCTCGCCGTCGAGGCCGACGATGGCGACCGCGGTGGTGGTGCCGGGGTCGACGCCGACGACGACGTGGTCGCGGCGCTTGGCGAGCGGACGGAACTCGATGCCGTCCCGGCGGACGCGTTCGACCTCGACGCGCACGTCGCCGGCCCGCTCGTTGGAGACGGGGATGTCCCGCGGCCGCCCCTCGACGGTGAAGACGGCGTTGGAGAAGCCGCCGTACTTCTCGGTCACCTCGCGCTCGTAGTCCAGCCCCGCCTCCTGGAGTTCCGACTCGACCTCGCGGGTGCGCTTCTTGACCGAGCCGTGGATGCGGCGGGTGTAGCGGTCCTCCGACCAGCCGCCGCCACCGCCGGTCGAGCGGCCCCGCGAGACCTTCACCTCGGTCTCGTCTGTGAAGGCGGAGACGACCTGGCCGACGTTGTTGGCGGCGAGGCGGGCGGCCGCCTCCGCCTCCTCCATGGGGTCCTTGCCGTAGGGCACGTCGTGGCGGTTGGCGACGCGGGAGAGCGGCTCCGGCCGCTCGGCGCCGGTGACCTGGACCAGCGTCGTCTCGTCGGGGAGTTCGCCGAGGAAGTGGACCAGCGCGTCCTTGTTCTCGGCGAGTTCGTACATGTTGTCGGTGGCGACGATGGCGGGCTGCTCGTCGCGGATCAGCCGGCGGAGCTTCCGCCGGGAGACCACGTCCCGGTCGACGTGCTCACCGTCGAACGCGACCAGCGCGTAGGAGACGTCCCCGCGCACGTCGCCGCTCTGCACGTCCACCCCGAAGACGACGGCGTCCAGCGCACTCGTACGGGTGCTCACACGCACGCGTATGCAACAGGCGAATATAAACCCGGCGCGGGTCCCGACCGGACCGTGGCCGCCCGGTCCCGAGGGCGCGACGGTCGACCGAGGATGTGTCTCCGAAACCACAAGACAGAAGCACCGGTTCGGCGAACCCGCCGGCATGAAAGCGACCGCGATCGACCACGTGAACCTGCGCGTCCCCGAGGACGGCGTCGAAGGCTTCGCCGCCTTCTACCGGGACGACATGGGCTTCGACCTGGAGTACTACGACGAGTACCGCGACGGCGAGCGCGGCTTCTTCTACGTCCGCCTCGGCCCGGAGTGCATCCTTCACGTCTCGCCGCGCGAGACGGTGCCGGAACCGACCGGTGAGACGGTCAACCACTTCGCCGTCTTCGTCGACGAGTCGATGGACGAGGTGATGGCGCGGATCGACGCGGCGGGCGTCGAAGTGGAGACCGAGGCGGTCCGGGAGGGCGCCACCGGGGAGTACCCCTGCGTCTACGTCGAGGATCCGGCCGGCTACACGGTCGAGTTCAAGACCGCCGAGTGACGGCCCCGCTCGCGGTCGCCGGGGACCGCTCAGAGGGACTCCTTGCAGGTTTCGGCGAACGTCGCCAGCGGCAGGTCCGCCTCGGAGTCGACGCTGACGAAGAGACCGGAGAACTCTCCGGAAGCGAAGTGGAAGGCGGTCAGGTCGTCGAAGCGGTGGATCGAACACTGCAGGTCGCCGGCGTCGAACAGGTCCTCCAGGTGGCCCCGTCCGAGCCCCTGCAGGACGAGTTCGTCGTGGACCCGTTCGGCCTGGGCGGTGAGGTGGCCCTCGACGTCCTCCCGGACGTACACCGGGTCGTAGCCGTCCCGGTCGTAGGTGGCGACGACGCGCAGGGCGTCGCCGGCCTGCTCCCGGAGGGCCGCGACCAGCGCGTCCGCGTCATCGATTACCATACACTCCACCATTCCGCGCCCCCCATTGTCAAACCAGCGGGCGTTCGGGCGGTCGGCGAACGCGTCGGGGGGCGCCGCCGGCCGTCCGCGACCGCACCGGGAGCGTCGGCCGGCTTCCGCGAGCGGGCGTTTTACGTCCACTCGTTCCTTGCGTCGGCCATGGAGTACACCACACTCGGCTCGACCGGGATGGAGGTCTCGAAGGTCTGTCTCGGCTGCATGAGCTTCGGCAGCGGCGACGACTGGATGCTGGACGAAGCGGAAGGGCGGGAACTCGTCGAGCGGGCCATCGACCTGGGCGTCAACTTCTTCGACACCGCCAACACCTACTCGGCGGGCGAATCCGAGCGGGTCCTCGGCGACGTGCTCGCCGACTACGACCGCGACGAGCAGGTCGTCGCCACCAAGGTCCGGTTCTCGGGTGCCAAAGACCACCGCAACGCCGAGGGCCTCTCCCGGAAGACCATCGAGCAGGAACTGTCCCACTCGCTGGACCGGCTGGGCATGGACACCGTCGATCTGTACCAGATCCACCGCTGGGACTACGACACGCCCATCGAGACGACGCTGCGGGCGCTCGACGACGCCGTCTCCCGGGGGCAGGTCCGCCACATCGGCGCCTCGTCGATGTGGGCCCACCAGTTCCAGGAGGCCCTGCGGGTCAGCGACGAGCAGGGACTCGCCCGCTTCGAGACGATGCAGAACCTCTACCACCTGACCTACCGCGAGGAGGAGCGGGAGATGTACCCCGTCTGCGACCGGGAGAACGTCGGCGTCATCCCCTGGAGTCCGCTGGCCGCCGGCTACCTGACCCGTCCCCACGAGGAGTTCACCGCGACCGACCGCGGCGAACACGAGCAGGACTACGGCGTCCCCTACCACGAGGGTCCCGGTAGCGAGGCGATCAACGAGCGCGTGCAGGAGCTGGCCGAGGAAGAGGGCGTCACGATGGCCCAGATCGCCCTCGCGTGGCACTTCCAGAACGACAACGTCGACGCGCCCATCGTGGGTACGTCGAGCATCGAACATCTGGAGGAGGCCGTCGAAGCCCTGGAGATTTCGCTGTCCGACTCCGACGTGGAGTACCTCGAAGAGCCGTACCACCCGGTGCCCGTCTACGGCCACGAATAGCCGGGTCGCGTGAGTCTCTCGGCGCGACAGCCGCAAGCTAAACTACCGCAAGCCCGGCAAGCCCGACCACCGCAGGCTCGATCACTGCAACGCCGCAACGCCGCGGGGACCGCCATCCTTTCGGCGGACTCGCCCGGATCGGCGAACGTGTTCGACCAGCCGCCGGAACCGCGAACCCTCTCGACGGGTCAGGAGGTCGCCGTTCCGCTGGAGACGGAGGCCGAGGCGACGGCGGTGGTCGTCACAGGCGACGCGGGGACGGCCGCCGAGTGGCTGCCCGACCCGCTCGCGCCCCTCAGCGTCGCCCCGGGGCGAACCGCGGTCACCTTCCTCTCGGTGGACTACCGCCGGATCGGCGACGACGCGATGGCGCCCTACGAGGAGGTCGGCGTCCTCCTGGCCGTCACGCCCGCCGACGGGCCGGTCCGGGAACTCGGCGCCCTCCGGCGCGGACTCGCGGGATCCGCGGGCGCCCTCGGCGGTTACGTCGCGGCGCTGCCGGTCACCACCGAACCGGCGCGGGCGCTCGGCGTCGAGATCTGGGGGTATCCGAAGTCCGTCGCCGACGTCCGGGTCACCGACCGCGGCGGCCGCCGGCGGACGGCCGTCGGCGACGAACGGGGCCACCTCGTCACGTTCGAGGCGCCCTGGAATCCGCGGGTCGAAGCGACCGTGCGGACGGCGAGCTACACCGGCGGGGACAGACACGGGACAGGAGAGCGGGCCGAAGTCGGAACCGGAGCCGGTACTGGCGACAGAGTGGGAGCCAGTCGCCAGCCGCTGGAACTATCGGGACGGTTCGGCGCCCGGCCGTTCGGCGGGACTTACACGCTGGGACACCACCCGCTGGCCGAGCGCCTGCGCGACCTGGGGCTAGGTCGGTCGCTGGGGACGCTCGCGTTCGACGGCCGATTCACCATCGGCGGCGGGCGACGGGCCGACGCCTGAGGGGTCCGGGTCCCCGCCCGAGATGGTCGTCTCGGTGTCTGAAGCGGCCGCTGCGGGATCTGAACCGGCCGAATCGGAGTCCGACGGGACCGCAGCCCGCGGGGGGTCCGTCTCTGTCGTGTCGCCGCCGATGGGGAGGAACACGCGGGCAACGATTCCGGGTCGGAGCAGCGAGGCGGGCGAGCGTTCGAGGTCGAGCACCTCGCCGTAGGCCGCCGCGAGGACGCCGTCGTCGTTGGCCGCCCGGAGCAGGCGGTCGAAGTACCAGTTGAACAGCTTCGCCCCGAGCGACGGCTCCCCCTCCGTCCCGGGGTACTGGTAGTCGACGCCGGTCGCCATCCGCCAGGCCGTGTCGACCACCGGGGCCAGCCGGTCGAAAAACCGGGTGGGCAGACTGTCGAGGCCGCCCTCCGCCAGCGCGTGGTGGAGGACCACGGCATCGAGGGCGGCGACGGACATCCCCTGGCCGTACGCGGGGTTGAAGCTGGAGACGGCGTCGCCGGTGACGACCAGGCCGTCGGGGAACCGGTCCAGTTGCTCGTACCGGCGGCGCAGGCTCGCAGGGAACGGGTAGCGGGCGACCTCGTCGGAGACCCACCGCTGGCGCCGCAGCAGGTCGCCCACCAGGTCAACCGGGAGGTCGTCGGCGAACGCCAGCACCGCCTCGCGGTCGGGGGGCGCGTCGTCGGCGTGGACCTCCGCGAGGAGCACGTCCCACTGGCCGCCCTCGATCGGTATCAGCACGGCGCCGCGGGTCTCCGGCGGGTCGGCGGGGACGCTGATCATCCGCCTGTCGCCCGGCGGGCGTTCGATCCGTAGCGAGGCGTACTGCAGGTCGATCCCGACCCGGTCCTCCGGCGGCGCGGCGAAGCCGTGGTCGGCCAGCCACTCCGGCGTCCGGCTCGCCCGCCCGGTCGCGTCGACGACCAGGTCCGCGTCGATTTCGTCGACGGCCCCGTCCTCGCGGACGGTGACGCCGGTCACAGCCGTCTCCGTCTCGTCGGTGCGGTAGCCGACGAACTGGCAGCCGTCGCGGAGCCGGACGGCCTCGCGGGTGCGAAGCCGCTCGCGGACGACGTGTTCGAACAGCGGCCGGCTCGCGCAGTAGGAGGGGGTCCGCTCGTCGCCGCCCGCGAGGTAGCCGCCCTTCTGGTACTCGACCAGCTGGCGCGTCACGTCGACGATCAGCCCGCCCTCGGCCGCCAGGTCCTCGCCGAACCCCGGGAAGAGGTCCTCGAGGGTCGCCTGGCCGGCGCCCAGCAGCGCGTGGGGGTGGCTGGTCTGGGGGGCGCCCTCGCGCTCGGCCGGCCCGTCGGGCAGGGAGTCGCGCTCGACGACGACCACCTCCGCGAAGCCGTCGGCGAGCACCCGCGCCGCACAGAGGCCGGCGACGCTCCCGCCGAGGACGACCGCGCGCTCGCCCAGCCGGTCGAGCCGGCCCGGCCGGTAGCGGTCGAGGCTCGACAGCGTCACGGGGACCACCCCCGGGTCGGGGGCCGCGTCGCCGACCGAACCCTGTTCGTCGTCGCTGGAGGGGACAGTTCGCTCACGTGATCGACTCGGGCCGGCAGCAGGATAGGCGATCTCCCTCATCGGTGGCCCGGGTTTATGTTCTGAGAGCTACGGACCGCCCGGATGCGTCGGAATCCTTTTGTTCCGGGCACGCGCCCGGTCGCCCGTGTCACGGAACGCCGGACCGGGCCCGGAGGGCCGCGGGGAACGCCGCAAGGATGGCGGCGACGCGGGTGGCGAGCGGCCGGTCGCGCTCGTAACGGGCGCGGGCGGCGGGATCGGCGCGGCCATCGCGCTGGCGTTCGCCGACCGCGGCTGGCGGGTGTACGCGACCGACCTGGCGACGCCGCTGCCCGAGCGGGTCCGCGCCGACTGCGAGACGCGCGCGCTCGACGTGACCGACGACGAGCGGTGCGAGGCCGTCGTCGACGCGGTGGTCGCCGAGACCGGGCGGCTGGACTGCCTGGTGAACAACGCCGGCTACGCCGAAGCCGGGCCGGTCGAGGACGTGCCCGTCGACGCGGCCCGCGCCGAGTTCGACGTGCTCGTCCACGGGCCCCACCGACTCGCCCGGGCCGCCCTGCCGCACATGCGCGAGCGCGGTCGGGGTCGGATCGTCACCGTCTCCAGCGTCATGGGGTTGCGCTCCTCGCCGGGGCTGGGCGCCTACGCCGCGGGGAAAGCCGCCGTCGAGTCGCTGCACGACGCGCTCCGGGTCGAGCTGCGCGGGACGGGCGTCGACGTGAGCCTGGTCGAGCCGGCGTGGGTCGACACCGACTTCGCCGACGCGGCCCGCGAGCGGCTGGCCAGCCGCGAGCGGACGCCCGCCTACGCGCGAACTTACGCCGCGCTCGACGACGGCTGGCTCCTCGACGGGAACCCGCTGGCGACCACCCCGGAGCGCGTCGCCGCCGCGGTCGTGCGGGCCGCCGAGGCCGACGACCCGCACGCCCGCTATCCGGTCGGGGCGTTCGCCCGCTTCGTCCGGTGGACGACCTGGCTCCCCGCGCCAGCCGCCGACGCTATCCAGGCCGGCTACGAACGGGCGACGGCGGCCCTCGGCCGCTGGCTGGGGTAGCGGGTGGACCGCCGAGGGGATCGGCCCGACGGGCACCGCCAGGGGGACGCTACCGTGCCCGTGCCGGCCGGAGATTTTCGTTCTGATACTGGTGTCCGTAGCTATTTCAGGGTCCGTTGCCAGGGGACGCGTATGACGCAGTCGATCCGTGTGCTCCTCGTCGACGACGACCGGGGGTTCACGGAGGCGGCCGCCGAGCGACTCGCAGCCGCGGCCGAGTCGTTCGACGTGACCGCGGTCGCCCGGGCCGACGAGGCGCTCGACGAACTCGGGGGCCGGCGGGTCGACTGCATCGTCAGCGGCTACCGGTTGCCCGAGCGGGACGGGCTGTGGCTCCTCGACGCCGTCCGCGAGCGCGACCCGGGCCTCCCGGTGATCCTCGCGGCGCCGGCCGACGAGTCCGTCGCCGAGCGGGCGCTCGACGCCGGCGCGGCCGAGTACCTCCGGAAGGGCGAACCCGGCCAGTACGCCCTCCTGGCGAACCGGATCGGCGACGCGGTCGAGCAAGCCGGTCGCACCGGCGACACCCCAACCGGGGACGCGACCGGGCGCGACGAGAGCGGCGCGGACGACGAAGGCAGTGCGGACGACGAGAGCAGTGCGGACGCGGAACGCGGTGGGCCGGACAGCGCCGACGGCGGCGAGCCAGACTGGCCGCGGGTAGTGGTCGAGCACATGAGCGAGGGGGTCTACGTCGTCGACGGCGACCACCGGTTCCGGTTCGCCGACCACCGGATGACCGAGCCGCCGGCGGCGATCGCCGACGGCCTGCCGGGGCGCCGGCTCCCGGTACTGGCCGAGACCGGGGTCCTCGAACCGGGGGACGTGCGGCGCGTGACCGAGGCCGTCGACGCCGTGGTCGGCGGCGAGGCCGCCGAACGCCACGTCGAGTTCGAGTCGCCGGTCGAGTCGCCGACCAGAGCGGTCGACCTCAGGGTAGTCCCGGTCGACCCCGGCGGGTCCGAGCGGTTCGCGCTGCTGACGACCCGCGACGTGACCGAGCGCCGCGAGCACGAGCGCGAGCTGGCCCGCTACGAGACGCTGGTCGAGGAGGTCACCGACATCGTCACGGTCCTCGACGAGACGGGGGTGATCGAGTACCAGAGCCCCGCCGTCGAGCACGTGCTGGGCTACGACCCCGACGACCTCGTCGGGGAGACGGCGTTCGAGTACGTCCACCCCGAGGACCGCGAGCGGGTCACCGAGCGGTTCACGGAGCTGGTCGAGCAGCCGGGCGCGACCGAGGACATCGAGTTCCGGATGCGGACCGCCGACGGCGAGTGGCGCTGGATCGAGGCGAAGGCGACCAACCGGAGGGAGACGACCCTCGAGGGGTACGTCGTCACTTCGCGGGACGTGACCCGGCGCAAGCGCCGCGAGCAGCGGCTGGGTGCGCTCCACGAGGCGACGCGGGCGTTCATGGAAGCGCCCGACCGCGAGTCGGTGGCCGAGCGGGCCGTCGAGACGGCCCGAGACGTGCTGGACATGCCCGTCAACGGGCTCTGGTTCTACGAGCCGGACGCCGACGCGCTCGAGCCCGCGGCGATCACCGACGAGGCCGCGGCGCTGCTCGGCGAGGCGCCGACCTACGACAGCGGCGAGGGGCTCTCCTGGAAGGCCTTCCAGTCCGGGGAGGTCCGCGTCTACGACGACCTCGCGACGGCCGAGGGGCTGTTGAACCCCGACACGCCGATCCGCAGCGAGCTGATCCTCCCGCTGGGGGAGTACGGGGTGATGAACCTCGGGGCAACCAGCGAACAGGCCTTCGACGAGGTGGACGTGTCGCTGGCCCGCATCCTCGCCAACACCACCGAGGCCGCCCTGGCGCGGGCCGACCGCGAGGAGGAACTGCGCCGCCGGCGACGCGAGCTGTCCCGCCAGAACGACCGGCTGGAGGAGTTCGCGAGCATCGTCAGCCACGACCTCCGGAACCCGCTGAACGTCCTCGCGGGGTCGCTGGAGATGGTCGAGGCCGACGACGACGACCACCTCGACCTGTGCGAGCGGGCGGTCGAGCGGATGGAACAGCTGGTCGAGGACATCCTGACGCTGACCCGGGAGGGCGAGCGCATCGAGTCGACCGACCCCGTCGACCTCGAACGGGTCGCCCGGACCAGCTGGGCGACCGTCGCCACCGGCGACGCGACGCTGCGCGTCGACGGGGCGAGGGTGATCGCGGCCGACGAGTCGCGGCTCCGCCAGCTGTTCGAGAACCTGTTCCGCAACGCGGTCGAACACGCCGGCGACGACGCGACCGTCCGCGTCGGCGTCCTCGACGACGAGCCGGGGTTTTTCGTCGCGGACGACGGCCCCGGCATCCCGCCCGACCGACGCGACCGGGTCTTCGAGAGCGGCTTCTCGACGGCCTCGGGCGGCACCGGGCTCGGCCTCTCGATCGTCGCGCAGACGGCCGACGCCCACGGCTGGGACGTTCGCGTGACCGACGCCGACCACCCGGGCGGCACCGGCGAGGGAGCCGGCGACGACACCGACGACGCAGGTGCGGGATCCGGCGACGCCGGTGACGACGCCGACAGAGACAGTCCGGGCGCCCGCTTCGAAGTCGTCGGCGTCGACGAGGCGTGACGGTCGGGCGTCGACGAGCCCTGACAGTCGGCTGTCGACGAGCCCTGGCGGTCACTCCTCGACGACGACCGTCCCGACCATGCCCTGGCGGGAGTGAGGGATGCAGACGTACGTGTACTCGCCGGCCGTCTCGAAGGTGTGTTCGTAGGTCTCGCCCTGCGGGACCGTCTGGCCCGCGCTGTCCTCGTAGCTGGCGAACGGCTCGGCGCCGTCCGGCAGGGCGATCTGCGGGGCGTCGCCCGGCCGGCAGCCGACGTTGTGGGTCGGGCTGGCGAAGTACCAGGTGACCGTCTCGCCGACCGAGGCGGTGTAGGACTCGGGTTCGAAGGCGTAGGCGCCGCCCGGGCCGGCGACGATGTCGCCCGGCGTGTCGGTCGGCGAGCCGGCGTCGCCGGAGTCGTCACCCGTGCAGCCGGCGACGACGCCGGCGGCCGCGAGACCGGTCGTGCGGAGGAGCGAACGGCGCGAGACGTGAGTCATCGTCGGGGCTGGGACCGGGCGAGCCTTCAGTGGCCCGGTCCCGGGACCCGGACCAGATCCGGTTCGGTCCCGGTCCCGGTTCCACTCAGCCGAGCCGCTCGACGACGGCCGACCCCTCGACGTAGACCAGCCCCTCGCGGTCGGCGTAGGCGCGGGCGGCGGCGGGCGAGCGGGCGGCGCCGCTGTCGTCGTCGAGCATCTCGCAGACGACCATCGCCGGCGGCAGGTCGGCGGCACCGGCCAGCGCGACGGCCAGCTCCGTGTGGCCCTCCCGGTCCGCGAGGAGGCCGGGTGCCGCCCGCAGCACGTGGACGTGGCCGGGGGCGCGGAACTCGGCGGCGAAGTCGACGTTCTCGGGCTCGGCCGCGGCCGCGGCGAGTTCCGTGATCGTCAGCGCGCGGTCCTCGTCGGTGATCCCGGTGTAGGTGTCGCGGTGGTTGACCGTCAGCGAAAAGGACGACCGCTCGTCGTAGCCCAGGTCGTGGTCGGCCGCGGCGGGGTGGTCGATGGTCTCCTGCAGGTAGGGCAACTCGAAGGCCTCGGCCACTTCGTCGCCGAGCGCGACACAGACCAGCCCGCCGGCGTCGTTGCGCATGCGGGCGACCGCCGCGGGCGTGACCGCGCCCGCGGGGTAGATCAGGTCGACCTCGCCCTCGCGGTCGGCGGCGTCGTGGACGAGGATCGGTTCGCCACGGCGGAGGGCGTCGACCGCCCGGTCGACGGTCGCCGCGGCGGTCGATGCGTCGCCGGTCATGCTATCGCTGTTCGGTGACATGGATGGTGAGGGGGGAGCCGTCGTCGAGGCCCAGTTCGTCGCGGAGCTTCACCGGCGCGATCACTTCCAGCTGGTCGTCGCCGTGGTGGGTGCGCTCGGGCGTGATGACGTGTGCGTCCTCGAAGCGACGGGTATCGCCGTCGCCGCCGTCCGAGGCGCCCGCCTCGCTCCCGTCGACCTCGACGGTGGCGGGGTAGCAGTAGGCGGGGCCGTAGGTGCGCTCGTCGTCCTCCCAGCCCTCGATGGTGACGGGTTCGAACGACGAGAGCCGGCCGCGCTCGCGGACGCTCTCCTCGTCGAGCTCGACGTTGAGCGTCCCGAGGAACGGCTCGTAGCCCAGTTTGTCCTCGAACTGGCGCATGTAGCCCGGCAGCGAGATGTAGTGACGACCCTCGCCCATCCCGCTGGTGATCGTCCCGCGGAGTTCGACGCTGGCGTCGCGCTCGAAGATGCGCCGGTAGTCGGCGTACTCCCGCTGGAGGGCGCGCTCGCCGGCCGCCGTCACGGTCACCCACTGGCCGTCGCTGACGATCTCGCGTTCGACCAGGTCGGCCTCCTCCAGCCGCTGGAGCCGCCGGGAGGCCGTCTGCGTCGAGGCGTCGAGCCGCTCGGCCAGCGCCGAACAGGACACCTTCTGGTCGCCGTCGAGCCCCCCCGACAGCGCCAGCGCCTTCAGCGTCGCCAGCTCCGCGTGGCCGGCCGACGACGCCGTGATTCCTGACATATCTCCCACTAGCGGTCACTCCCCGATAAGCATACCGAATGCGGAACGCATCTCAGAAATGGAACGGTCTGGGGCGAGTCGCGAGCCGTCACGAATCGCCGCCGGAACACCGGAGATTTGGAGTGGGTCGCAATAACGGCATCGGAGTCTCCCACGGCGTGATATCCGGACGCGAAAGGGCGAGGAAGCGCGAGGGATGGCCCAGGTGGGTCTGAGAGAAGGATATCGGAAGGGGAGCCAGCGCGCGTCAGTCGCCGGCGTAGGGGTCCCGTTCCCAGAACTCGCTGTCCTTCTGCAGTTTGGGGACCCAGGTGTCCTCGGTCTTCGACAGCAGGGTGACGTGGGAGACGGGCACCTCGTTCATGTAGTCGTGCTCGGGCATGTGCGCTTTCACGTCCTCGGTGAACGCCCGCACGTCCTCGTGGTCGGGCATGGAATCCCGATCGAGGCGGCCCCGCGAGTGGCCGACGTGCATGTACGCCTTCAGCTCGATGAAGTCGGGGTCGGCCCGCTGGTACATCGACGCGTACCACTCGGGGTGGTGCATGTTGTTGCCGTCGACGAGCGTCGTCCGGAGGACGGTCCGCGTCTCGTCCTTCTCGGCGAGCACGTCCAGCGTATCGATCAGCCGCTCCCAGGCGTCGTCCTCCACCGCCTTCACGGTCTCGTCGAAGGTCCACCGGTCGGGCGCGTCGACGCTGACGTACAGCTGTGTCGGGTCACACTCCGCCAGCACCTCGGGTTTCGTCCCGTTGGAGACGAGGAACGTGGTGATGTCCCGGTCGCGGAACTCCTCGATGAGCTCCGGCAGGTACGGATAGAGGGAGGGCTCGCCGTCCAGCGAGATGGCGACGTGCCGCGGCTCCATCGCCTCCTCGAAGCGCTCGCGGGGCACCTGGTCGTTGCCGCCGAACCCCGAGAGCAGCTTCTTCTGGAGTTCCAGCGAGGCGTCGGCGACGGCGCTCGGGTCGTCCCACTCGACATCCCCCAGCTCGTATGCGTGGCCCGCGTGATCCCGCCAGCAGAAGACACAGCGCTCGTTGCACTTGACGACCGGCGTCATCTGGATGCAGCGGTGGGACTCTATCCCGTAGAACGCATATTTATAACAGCGGCCTTCTCCGCGCAAGGCATTTGCCGTCCAGCCACAAGTCTGGGCGGCTGTGTGATTCTCGCTGTGGTACTCCGGGTCCGACACCTGCTTTGGACCGTCCGATTCGCTCATTAGAGGAAGGGATGGTAGCCGCTCGTATACATCCTTTCCTCCGACCGGTGGGTCCGCCTACAGCTGCCGAGTGATCTGATCGCTCACTCTGGACTGAGTGACCGGGAGCCTACGATCCGTGTGACATCCTCACCCGCCGTTCGCGGCACACCGGCCACCGAGTGACTCGGTTATCGCGCCCAGCGAGGACTGAATTCGGCCGGCTACCAGATGGAATCGCCCATTGCGTGAGATGCCGATCCAAGCCAGATGCGCCACTGACGCAGAATCGAAGGCGTTCGGACGTACCTACTGGGCCCGCTCGTCCGCGGCCGCCGGAAATCCTGATCGATATGCCGAGAGGAGCGATTGTGCCGGCGCGTACTGTCCGACTGGAACAAACCGGGAGACAGAAACGAGACTTAGCTCACGCCTCGGGTCGCGTGACCTCGACCGCGTCCCGGGTCACCGTGACTGTACACCCTTCATATTCGAAGGTCATCTCAGCTGTCTCCGTCGCCCCATCGTCCTCCGCAAACAGGTTGTTGAGAGACTCGGTATCGATCACGTCACCGAGCGGTTCGAGGTCGAGAATGGCTGTATCGGTGAACGCGGCCACTGCCCGTACAACGTCGAGACTTGGTCGCGTGTCAGTCTCTCTGTGATGGGTCACTTGTGCCGTCGCTGTCGTTCCGGACGCGTTCTGGTCGTCGTCTGTGGGTCTGTCATCAGTCATGCTTCGAATGGGAGGTCGCCGACGAACGCATCACTCTGAAAGTCGAGGTGATCCAGCCGCGGGCCTAGCAGTTCGCGTACCAGTACGACCAGCGGATTCGTTTCTCCTTCTCCGATCATTGCGACCTCCGTCCGTGTTCCGTCGTCTGCTTCGTCCCACAGGCCGACGACAACCTTCCGCCGGTCGGCCAGAATGAGGCGGCTCACCGTCGGATACGTGCCCTCCGAGCGCATCCAGTCCAGTTGCGGTTCCCAGACTGTCGCGTCCGGCAGACACTCGACGAAGAACTGCCGCGCGTCCTCGCTTTTCACGCCAGCAGAGACGTCGACGCCTCGCTCGATGGCGTTCTCGGCGTGGGGGAGACACTCCTCGTCCAGGAGTTCGTCGGACGTGTAGATCAGGAACAACTCCTCGTCCGCCCTGTCCGCCAGTTCTCGACCGTAGTCGTAGATCGCCTCTCGTCCGTGGAGGATGCCGATGCGCCGGTCGTCGACATCGTGCCCGGTCAGGAACTCGGAGAGCAGTCCGTCAATTTCGTCGATGTCCGTCCAGAGCGCATCCGCCGCTGTGTATTCCCCCTCCGAGACGACGTTTTCGGCGCGGTCGTATGCGATCAGTCCAGCGTCGTCGAGCTGGGGGAGCCGCTCGTGGTGAAGGGTAATGCGCGTCTCCGCCAGTCGCTCTTCGTAGTCTCCGGCAGGGACGACCGCTGCATCTTCGGCGACGATCGTCTCAGCGAGCTCGGGGACGGTCCATTCACCGGCCCCTTGCTGAACGACCGAGACAACGGTCCGGTTTATCTCTTCAGTCAGCAAGCTGAGTATCTCTTCCCGTCGTGAATCCATTACCGGAGTGTACTCAGTGCCACGTTTATGTGTTCGTATATCTACCTGATTAGTTATACTATCGCTGTTGGATACCGATTCGGGACCACATCGAAAAAATGGTTCCAGAGTGTGACCATGCGCACTGACCGCTTTCACTCGTTTTGGCGGGGCAATCCAGCGCGAAACGCTGGTAGGCGGTGCAGACACGACTACAATCGAAACCGGCCGGACCAGGCATTGGATGGCCGCACGCCTGCCGAGGAGGTGCTCAGCTAGACAGTACCGTTCGAAGATGAACCCACCGTGGAGACAAGTAGTTCGAGAAGGAGGGTCTTCATCCGGGACTCATCCGCTCTACCTGTAGAGTAGTAGCGACCAAGGTACAGATAGGAGGTCGCCATCTTCAGACACCCAACTCGGGCGGAGTCAGATGTTCGATCCATGCTTGACACTCACGTCGTACGACGGCCCAACGTTGGTCGATACGGGGCGGACGAAAAAGACGAGGGGGCAGCGGAGCTAGCCGAGCGTTCCGATGCACGACTGAAGCGGTACCGTGGCGGCCACGGGTATCCCAGCCGACACCCGGGGGTTCTCGGAAATCGTCGCGACCTTCCTCGGCGAGATATACTCCGAGACCCCGGCAGAGAGCGAATAAACCATCACAGCGAACACCCGAGTTTGACGAGCGGCCGGACACCCTCCGTTCGAAAGGCATCCCGCAGTGATTGGTCATCGTAAGCGGAACGGCCGAAGCCAGATCTGTAGAAAGACTCTTCAGAAGCCCCTCTGACCGCTCTACAAGATCGATGACCGAGGCTGGTATCGCCGAATCACCGGAGATAGCGGCCGCAAACCGGTGTCGACTCTCGCGCCGGGTGGCCGACGACCTGGGGAAAGCGGAAGACGACCACGTCAGAGTCGAGTGTGAATCGTCGAAGGCGTACTTCATCGTCGACGGGACCCACGACGACGCGGCCGGACTCGCGGTCAACGCGGACGGCCTGGAACGGATCGACGCACAGGCCGGGCAGACAGGGACAGTCGAGGCGACGGTCCCGATCGAGAGCCGCGATCGGGCGTTCGTCACGGGCGATATCGCCGAGACCCTGTGGGACCGAGCGGACGCCGACGTGTTCATCACCTGTCCGCACGGCGGCGACATCGAGTACAACACCGACGAGATGGGGCAGTACCTGTTCAAGAAATTGCGGGCCCGAGGGATCGCGGCGACGGCGTGGATGCTACACGGGTACTACACCGGACAGGAAAAGGACGCCTTCAAGCGCTGGCACGTCAAGAAACCCGTCAAGGCGTACGACGCCTATCCGGGCCTGCGACAGCTGGTGGAGCGGGCGTTCACCTGCCGCTACGCAGTCGGCTTCCACATCCACAAGTACGACTACGTCGCCGTCGGCGGCAGAGCCGACGCCGACCTCCGGGAGCGGGTCGGTGACGCTATCCGAGGTCCGGTGCCGTCGAAGTACGACGTCGAGACGGACTACAGCGAGATCGCCCTGACCGGCAGGAGCAAGCAGGCCTCGATGAACTACTTCGCCGAGGACGGCCAGGGCATCCAGATCGAACTGCCGACACGGGTCGCCTACAACAAGTTCCACTCCCTTCCCGAGGCAGTGGCCGACGTCCTCACGGAGATACTTTAGGCGCTCGCCGTACTCGATGGCGTATGAACCTCGGTCTGATCTCCGACATCCACGGCAACCGCCCTGCGCTGGAGGCCGTCCTCGCGGACGGGGCCGACGACGTCGACGAGTTCGTCTGCCTCGGCGACATCGTCGGGTACGGGCCGTGGCCGTCCGAGTGCGTGCACCTGATTCAGCAGCACTGCGAGACGGTGATCCGGGGGAACCACGACCGGGAAGCGCTCGATCCGGAGGGGTACACGGACAACGAGATGGCGATGGCCGGGCTCCGATACGCGGAGGCGGAGCTGATCACGGCGAATCTGGAGTGGTTGCAGAGCAGGCCACGCAAGACCGACCTGCTGGACGGCGACGCCCTCCTGGTCCACGACCATCCCGAACAGGTCGACCGCTACGTCATGCCCCGGGGGTTCCCGGAGGTCAGACCGTACCTGGACGACTACGAGGCCTGTTTCCTCGGCCACACGCATCTCCAGCACGAGGCGGTGATCGACGACCGCCTCATCCTGAATCCCGGGTCGGTGGGACAGCCCCGTGACGGCGACAGCCGGGCCGCGTACGCTGTCGTCGACACCGACACCTGGGAGACGGATCTTCGCCGCGTGGAATACGACATCGAGACGGTACAGAGAAAGGTCGCGGAGGAAGGGCTGCCCCCCGAAATCGGGGAACGCCTGGCCGGCGGACGATGACGGACGAACCGGAACGCCTCCACGAGGTCCCCCCTCACCGACCGGGCGATCCGCCGTCGTGCAGTAACTGGCGCATCGTCTGGCGGTCGGTGTCGGAAGTGAGGATCCGTTTGAGATGGGCCCGCTCCCGGTATCGGGGGCTGGTTCGCGGGTCCCAGAGGAAGGCGGCGTCGTCGGGTCGCTCGTACTCCCGTACTTTGGTCTCCACGGCAGGAGCAGGGTACGGGCCGTCGTAGCAGACGAACAGGAGCACAGCGTCGGGAGCGTCGAGCCGGGGTCCGGGTGTGAGGTCGCCCAGCTGGCCCGTGTCCGCCCAGTTGTCGACGAAGACCTTCCCCACCCTGTTCGTCCCGGCGACCGCCGCGACATCTCCTTTGCCCAGTTCCCGAACCGTCGGCCGCAACATACACTCGAAGCAGTCGGCGATCGCTGTGGAGACGAACTGGCGGCCATCACCCTCGGTCACGGCGACGGGGAAGAGCAGGTTGACCGCGTCGACGAACGCCCCGGGGTTCCCGGTACGGCCTTCCGCGAAGAACACGACACAGGTATCATCGCCAGCGGCGGCCAGGAGGTCCGAGACCCGGTCCGGGACGCCGGATTCGCGGAGGTCCGCGGACAGAAACAGGAAATCGCTGTCCGCGACATCGCCGGGACTCGGTGACGGATAGATCCGGGCGGCGCTTCCGGTGTCGATAGCGCCGACCGTTTCCGCGCCCGTCGGTCCGACGCCCGCGACGGCGACGGCGGGTTCCCAGGACGGGGCCTCGTCCAGTTCCACCTCCCCCGAGGGCGTCCGCTCGGCTTCGAAGATGTTCCGTTCAGGGGTTGCCTCCGTGTTCCGGGTGGTGACGGCGAGGTTCGGGGAGAGCTCGGGGATGTCGAAGACTGTCTGCATGTCCACGTCGCTCTCCCCGTCCGCCAGCAGGTTCTCCGATTCCCGCCGTGTCTCCGCTCGAAAGGCTCGCCAGTCCTCGATCCGGGACCGGTCCGCCTCCGCTGCTTCCAGCAGCTGGATGGCCTGGCCGGTGAGGTCGGCGGCGTCCCCGAACAGCTCCCCGGCTTTCGCGGGGTCACCGCCGTTTTTGGCCTTCGTGGCCCGGTTGCACCGGTCCAGGATCCTGTCCGCGAGTTCCTCGATCCGGTCCTGGTACTCCGACTCCGTCATGTCTGTCACGGCTTCTCCGGCGCCGACCATTCAAGCTCTTCGTGTCCGCGCCGGGGGGCACCCCGTTGGTCTCGAGCGGACTCCGTTCCCCGGTCGGCGTCCCCGCCACAGTTCGAACCGCGCGCTCCCGATCGCATCTGAGAGTGCGACTCCCTCAGGAGTCGAAGTCGGGGTTTCGCAGGTTGTCCTGTAAACCGACATCGCTCGGCGTGCCGTGGAGCTCGATGCGCTCCAGCCGGTCGACGAGGTCCTGCAGTGTTGTGTGGACCTGCTCGAGCGTTTCGTTGTTGGCTGCGACGGTCGCTTCGAACTCCTCCAGCTCCTGTTTCAGCTCCTCCCGCTCCGTGCGGTCCAGCTCGTCGTCCAGGACCTCGATACGGGTGCGCAGCCGACCGATGTACCGTTTCAGCTCCGCCTCGCTGTCGAACTCGTCCGGGATCTCGGGTAGTTCACTCATGGATTGTTCGTGCCGGTGGCGTCGTTGATAGTCTCAGCTACAGACGTGCCGGGCCGCCTCGGTTGCTGGTATCGATACCGTCGGTTTTCGTCTGCACCCTGTTAAGCGTAGTCTCGACCTGGCCGAGCCCAGCCGCGAGTCGTCGAATCGCCAGAGAACCGTTCGTCCGGGGTTCGGATTTACAGCGGTGACCGTCAACATCCGCCGCCACGTGAACGTGGATGGGCCCAAACAGTGAGCGTTTCAGACCCGGAGTGCGACGAGCACTGACCGAACTGCTCGCCGAGAATCGATTCCAGTCAGCCCGCCGACAGAGATGATCTCTTGCCGCTCAGAGCGAGACCGAACGCCACCGAGAACCGACAGCCCTCCGAACACGGAGCGGGAGCGCCCTAGCGACCGATCGTGCCCTGGCGCGTGACCGGTGCGTCGGGGTTGATACAGAAGGCGACGAGCGTCGAGTCCTCGGTCGCGGTGACGGGGACGTCGCCGTCGTCGGTCACGAGTGCGCTCTCGGTGTACCCGACCGACTCGTCGCCGACGTCGACGACACCGTCGAAGACGTAGAGATACGTGTGCCACCCGGACCGGGCGGGTAGCGTGGTCGTGGCGCCGGCTGCGAGCCGGCAGTCGTAGAAATCCACGTCGTTGCGGACGGACAGCGGGGCGTCGGTGCCTTCGGGCCCGAACAGGTGGCGCCACTCGCCGGCGACCGGGTCGGGGATCGGCTCGTGCTGGATCCCCGGTTCGAGGTCGAGGCTGTGCGGGCGGACGAAGATCTGGAGCATCCGCAGGGGCGGGTCCTCGGCCAGCGTCTCCTCGGCGTGCCAGAAGCCGCTGCCGGCGTTCATCACCATCAGGTGGTCGGGGTCGGTGACGAGTTCGTTGCCCCGCCGGTCGTCGTGGCGCATCACCCCGTCTGGCACCCACGAGATGATCTCCTCGTTGCGGTGCTGGTGCATCCGGATGAGCGTCCCGGGGTCCATGAACGACTCGACGACGGTCGCGAGCGGGCCGTAGCCGTGGTCGTCGTGGTCGGGGACTGCGCGGCCGGGGAAGTTGAGGTGGATCCGGAACCTGCCCTGGTCTTGCGAAACGTCCGTTCGCGGTGCCGTGTGGATGCGGGGCTGGGTCCGTGCCGCGGGCGAATCGTCCATTGCCCGTTGTAGCCTCTCAGCAGGGATATGGGTTCCGCGCGAGTGCGGTACCGCTGTCCCAGGGCAGATATCCCGCGTGGTTCGAGAGAGCTTCGCTCTCTCGTCACTGAACGAATCGGAGATCCGCGAGGACTGCTCACGGGCGGCTCGCGCCCGTTCACACGGCCCGAGGGATCTCCAGTCCCTCGCTGTCTGTGAGAGCTTTGCTCTTTGCCGATGTCTGACATCGTCGGTTTACGGAGCGAGCGACCGCGACGCACCGAGAGCGCTCGGCGTGTGGTGTCGGCTGCGGGATTGACCTCCTCCTCCGGCTGAAGGCGGAGGGATCCGGCCATCGGATTCGGGCGGTTGACATCCGTCGGTTCCAACCCGCACTCGGAGGGAACCGGCGACACACCGGGGGAACTCTCGTTTGTCTCCCTCGTAGGGCTGTGGCCCGGTCAATGAGGCCCCATCGGAGTCCGTGTCATCGCCGTGCGAACCACCGCCGGTTCGCCACCCCTTGTGGTTCGGGGACGGCATCTCACCGACTCCGTAGCATCCGTGTTGACAGGGGCCACGGGCTAAATTCCATCGACAAACGGGCCGAGTGTCGCTCGACCTCCGCCTAAAGGCGGAGGTATGCGCTTGCATCTCTATCAATCGCAGGGCGGTTGATGTCAGTGTCGAACGAGCGAAATATACTGATACAGAATTCACCAGCGTTTCGTTCTGAGAGGCATCGACACCAGCACTGAGAGCCCCCGATGGCACCCGCAGGAGTTCTTTTTTGCACCGCCCGGTGATCGATCGGCACATGAGCGACGACACCGGCGACGATAAGCCTCAGATCACGGAGGAACAGGTCCGACAGGGCTTCGAAGCGATCTACGGTGTCACCATCGAGGAAGTCATCGGGGTCCTCGAACAGCGTCTGGCGGAGGACCATCGCCTCCGCCAGCGACTGAACGCGGCCAGTGACGGGCTCGAAGCGACCGGATTCACGGAGGAGGAGACGGATTCGATGCAGGGTATCCGGGAGTACGTCGATGAGCGCAACGAGTCCTGACGAGGAGAGACTCCGTTCGAGTGTCCGGGATCGGCAACTCGAAGCGCGCAACCCGGTGGCGTACTCCCGGGACACTGGCTGAAAGAGCCCGGACCGCGACTGCGAACGGATCTGGCATCGCGACCGAACCGGCTGGTGGCTATCGAGACCGCGGACGGACGGCCGAAAGACCGAGGCCCGCACGGCGGCCACGGGCAGAGATATATCTCCCCAGCGGGCGTAGGGGAGCCCATGGCAACCACGAACACTGGCTCCGGAGCACTGCGAACGCGCTCGCTCCCGGTGCGTGCGGTACTGGCGGCGGTCCTCGCGGCCGCCGCCAACGCCGCGCTGGTCGCGGCCGTCCAGGGGGTCGGGATCGCACCCGGCTTCCGGGCGCTCACCTACCCGCCGGTCGTCTTCCTCTCCGTGCTCGGCGCGGTGGGGGCGGCCGGCGTCTACGCGCTCCTGCGCGGCCGGGTCGCCGAGCCGGCGGCGACCTTCCGGAAACTCGCCCTCGCGGTCCTGGTCGTCTCGTTCGTCCCGGACCTGGCACTGCTGGCCGCCGACCCCGCCGCGACCCCCGCGGGCGTGGTGGTCCTGATGGTCATGCACGTCGTCGTCGCCGCGGTAGCGGTCGAACTGCTCGTCTCCTGGCGGGGTGAGCGGTGAGCGACCGGATCCTCGTCACCGGCGCGACCGGGACGGTCGGCCGCCACGTCGTCGACGCCCTCGGCGACCGGGACGCGGTCGTTCGCGTCGCGACCAGGGAGCCAGAGCAGGCCCGCGAACAGTTCCCCGACGCGGCCGAGTACGTCGCCTTCGACTTCGAGCGGCCGGAGACCTGGGGCGGGGCGCTGGACGGCGTGGACGGCTGTTTCCTGATGCGACCGCCGACCGCGGGCGGCGAGCGGGTCGGCGAGTTCGCGGCCGCGGCCGACCGCGTCGGCGTCGACCGGGTCGCCTACCTCTCGACGCTCGGCGCCGAGAAGAACCCGCTGATCCCACACCACCGGATCGAGGAGCGGATCGTCGAGACGGACCTCGACTACACCTTCCTGCGGGCCTCCTTCTTCATGCAGAACCTCGTCGAGGTCCACCGCGAGGACGTCGTCGAGCGCGACCAGATCTTCGTCCCGGCGGGCGACGGTGCGACGAGTTTCGTCGACGCGCGGGACGTGGGGGAGGTCGCCGCGGTCGTCCTGACCGAGGCGGGCCACGCGAACCGCGCCTACGACCTCACCGGCCCCGAGGCGCTCACCTACGACGAGGTGGCGGCGGCGTTCAGCGACGCCCTCGACCGGCCGATCACCTACGCCGACCCGTCGATACTGGCGTTCGTCCGCCGGATGCGCTCGCGCGGGGAGCCGCTTCCCTTCCTCGTCCTGATGGTCGGCATCTACACGACGGCGCGCGTGGGTCTCGCCGACCGAGTCACCGACGACGCCGAACGGATACTCGGGCGGCCGCCCCGGGACGTGGCGGCGTTCGTCGCCGACTACGCCGACCGGTTCCGCCCGGCGGACGACCGGCAGTACGTCGAGACGCGCGGCCCGCCGGTCCCGGAGGCCGCCTACCGGGTGATCAACCCCGCCGTCGAGCGGCTGTTGCGCTCGCCGTTGCACGGCCTTGTCAGCGACTCGCTCACGTTGCTGACGTTCACGGGGCGAACGAGCGGCGACGAGTACACCACTCCCGTCGGCTACTGGGTCGACGACGACGGGCGGCTGGTCGTCACGACCCAGAGCCCGTGGTGGCGCAACCTCCGGGACGGTCGGCCCGTCGAGGTCCTGCTGGGCGGCGAGCGCTACGCGGGAGTCGCGACCGCCCACCCCGACCCGGCGGACGTGGCCGAGTACGTCGAGCGGTTCGTCGAGCGCAACGGCGTCGACGCGGCACGGCGTCTCGGGATCGCAGTCAAGGGCGACCGACCGCCGACGCGGGCGGAGCTGGAAGCCGGCGTCGAGGGGACCGTCGTCGTCGAGATCGAACTTGAGCGGGTGGAAGCGGTCGCCGCGGCCGCGACCGCGTAGGCCGTCGGGTGGCGGGCGGGTTCGCTCCGTGACGACCGGACCGCCTGCGTGGCGCATGCCTGACAGTCTGTTCGCGCCAGCCGGTCGTTTCGCCCGGCGCGAAAAGAAGGTCGCTAAGAACGGACCGTGGGACTACGTAGGTCACCGGAGCGGTATGGAGCGTCAGATCTCGGTCGCGGCCGCGAGGGCGTCGTCGTGGACCGAGCCGTTCGACGCGACCAGGCCCGTCGCGTCGTGGCGCCAGCGGTCGCCGGCCAGGTCGGTCACGCGGCCGCCGGCCCGGCGGACGAGGTGGACGCCGGCGAGGCTGTCCCAGGGATTGACCGCGACGTTGGTGACCGCGGCGTCGAGGCGGCCGGCTGCGACCTGGGCGAGCGCGACCTGGACAGAGCCGGGCCGCCGCATGTCGCCGAAGCGGGTGACGACCGCCTCGGCGGCGCGGGCGAACTCGTCGCGGCGGTCGCTCGGCCACCAGACCGTCGGCGCGACGCTGCAGGTCGCCGGGTCGGCCCGGTCGCTGACCGAGACGACCTCGCCGTTGCGCTCGGTGGGGCCGCCGCCGGCGACGTAGGTGTCGCCCAGCGCGGGGCAGACGGTCGCCGCGGCGACGGGCTCGCCGTCGCGGACGGCGGCGACGCAGGTCCCCCAGACGCGGCCGCCGCGGACGTAGTTGTGGCTCCCGTCGATCGGGTCGACGACCCACGCCGGCCCGGTTTCGGGGACGGCCTTGGCCGCGTCGGCCTCCTCGCCGACGACCGGCTCGTCGGGGTAGCGCTCGCGGAGGACCTCGACTATCGCCTCCTGGGCCTCCGTGTCGGCCCGCGTCACGTAGTCCGTCTCGTTGTCCTTCGTCTCGACGGCCAGGTCCTCCCGGAACAGCGACGCGGCGACCTCGCCGCCGGCGCGCGCGGCCCGTTCGGCGGCCGCCCGCCGGGCGTCGGGGTCAGTCACCGTCGCTCCCGCCCGCGCGGTCGGCCGGGGCCGCGCCCGCCCTCTGCTCCCGGTCGGCGACCGTCGCCGCGACGCCGCGGTAGTCGTCCTCCGCGCGGAGACACCGGCTCTCGCGCTCGCCGCCGCCGGTCGCGTAGGCGTCGGGCGCCTCGCCGTCGCACCGGGAGCCGAACGTCTCCCGGAGCCGGTCGGCGGCCGCGCGGTCGTCACCGCCCTTGGCGAGGGCGACGGCCTCGTCGACGGCGGCCCTCGCCGCCGTGGGGAGGTCGCGGTCCCCGAGCAGTTCGTCGACCGCGTCGTCGATCGCCTCGGCGTCGACGGGGCGGCCGGCGAGCGCCTTCGCCCGGGCGAGAAGCGAGTCCTCCGAGCGGGCGCGCGTCCGGAAGACGACCCGCAGCTCGTCGAGCGCCCGCCAGGTCGCCTCCGGGAGGTCGAACTCGTCGGGGCGGATCTTCGCCGGGCAGCGCGTGGCGAACGGACACCCCGACGGCGGGTCCCGCGGGCTCGGCGGGGTCCCCCGCAGCGTCACCCGCTCGCCGTCCCACGGCGAGCCGCTGCCGGGGATCGCCGAGAGCAGCGACAGTGTGTATGGGTGGCGTGGGTCGGCGAACACCGACTCCGCCGGGCCGAGTTCGACCACGTTGCCGAGGTACATCACCGCGACCCGGTCGGCGATGTGCCGGACCACGCTCAGGTCGTGGGCGATGAACAGGTAGGTTAGCCCCAGGTCGTCCTGGATCCCCTCCAGGAGGTTGATGATCCGCGCCTGGACGCTCACGTCCAGCGCGCTCACGGGCTCGTCGAGCACCAGGAAGTCCGGTTCGAGCGCCAGCGCCCGGGCGATGCCGACCCGCTGGCGCTGCCCGCCGGAGAACTGGTGGGGGTACCGCCGGACGTGCTCCTCGCTGAGCCCGACGCGCGTGATCAGTTCCGCGACGCGGTCCTGTCGCAGCTCCGCGACCGACTTCCCGACGCGCACCGACACGGTCGGGCGCTCGCCCCGGTCGACCGACACCGTCACGTCGTCGGCCGTCAGCGGGAGCCGGTCGCGGACCGAGACCTCGTGAGTCCCGCGAGCGAGCGAGACCGTCACGTCCGGCCCGGCGTCGGGGTCCCCGGTGACGCCGGCCGCGTCGTCGCCGCCGACGGACCCGCCGACGACCGGCCCCGACCCGGAGACGGTCGCCGCGTCGACCCCCTCGACGGCGACCGAGAGCCGCGGCCAGCCGTGGGCCTCCAGCGGTTCGCGGACGATCTGGCCGACGGTCTGGCGGTCGTTGAGGCTCTCGTCGGGGTCCTGGAACACCATGCCGACGCGGCGCTGCCACTCGGCGTCGCCGCCGTCGGTCACGTCCCGCCCCCCGGCCTCGATCGTCCCGCTCGTCGCGTCCTCCAGCCCGACGAGCGTCCGGCCGAGCGTCGTCTTGCCGCAGCCGGACTCGCCGACCAGCCCCAGCGTCTCCCCCTCGAACAGGTCGAAGGAGACGCCGTCGACGGCCTTGACCGGCGGCGACCGCGACAGCAGCGTCCGCTCGTCGTAGTAGGTCCGCAGGTCCCGGACCGACAGCATCGGCTCGCCCCGTTCGGCGCCCGCCGCGTCGCCGTGGCCCGCCACGCTCGTCGCGGGGTCGGTCACAGCTCACCGCCCCCTTCGTCGCCGACGTCGACATCGCCGGCCGTGCCCGTGCCACCCGTGTTCCCGCCGACGCCCGCCTCGGGGGGCGCGCCACCGCCGTGGTCGACGGCCCCGAAGTTGGTGTTGTCGCTCGCCGCGGCGACCGTGCGCTCGTCGAGCCCGTCGTCGTCGCCCGGCTCGTCGTCGAGGCCGGTCTCGCTCGGGTAGCGGTCGTCGTGCAACAGGCAGGCGGCGCTCCGGTCGACACCCGCCTCGCCCACGTCGTGGTGCTCGGGGTGGACCTCGATGCAGGCGCCGAAGGCGTCGGGACACCGCGGTGCGAACCGACAGACCGTGGCCGGGCCGGTCGGCGTCGGCACCTCCCCCTCGATGGTGGGGAGCTGCTCGTCGGGCGGGGTCCGCCCGGGGATCGACCGCAACAGCGCCCGCGTGTAGGGGTGCTGGGGGTCGTCGAACAGCGCGTCGGTCGGCGCCCGCTCGACGATCTCGCCGGCGTAGATGACGTTCACCCGGTCGGTGGCGTCCTCGATGACGCCCATGTCGTGGGTGATGAAGAGGATCGCGAGGTCCTCCTCGCGCTGCAGCTCGGCGAGCAGGTCGAGGATCTGCGCCTGGATGGTCACGTCCAGCGCGGTCGTCGGCTCGTCGCAGACGAGCAGGTCGGGGTCGCAGGCCAGCGCCATCGCGATGACCGCCCGCTGTTGCATCCCGCCCGAGAGCTGGTGGGGGTACTCGCCGACCCGGTCCGCCGCGTCGGGGATGCCCACCTCCTCGAGCAGTTCGACCGCCCGGGCGCGGGCCTCGCGCCCGCGGAGGTCCTGGTGGATCTTCAGCGCCTCCCGGATCTGGTTGCCGACGGTGTAGACGGGGTTCAGCGCGCTGCCGGGGTCCTGGAAGACGATGGCGATGTCGCCGCGGTGGGCCTCCCAGCTGTCGTCGGTCAGGTCCTCGCCGCGGAAGCGGATCGACCCCTCCTCGACCGCGCCGGGGCGGTCGACGAGCCCGAGGATCGACCGCGCGGTGACGGACTTGCCCGACCCCGACTCGCCGACGAGTCCGACGGTCTCGCCCGCGCTGATCTCGAAGGAGACGCCGTCGACGGCGTGGATCTCCTCGCGGTCGGTGTGGAAGACGGTCCGCAGGTTCTCCACGGCCAGCAGGGGCTCGGCGTCGCTCACGCGCCACCACCCCGCCCGGCCGCGCCGCCCTCGGCGTCGGACTGCGGGTCGATGGCGTCGCGGATCCCGTCACCCAGCGCGTTGAACCCGGTCACGACGACCGTGATCAGGATCCCCGGGATGAGCGAGATGTGCCACGAGCCCGTGGTCACGTAGTCCTGGCCGAGGTTGATCGCCCGGCCCCACTCCGGGGTCGGCGGGGAGACGCCCAGTCCCAGGAACGAGAGACCGGCGATGGCGATGATCGCGCCGCCGAGCGTCATCGACCCGTAGATCAGCAGGTAGCCGGTGATGTACGGGAGCATGTGCCGGCGCATGATCACGCGCGGTTTCTGCCCGAAGCTGCGGGCGGCGTCGACCCACTGTCGCTGGGCGACCTGGAGGGCGGGGCCCCGCACCGACCGCCACATGTACGTCCAGCCGGTGCCGGCGAAGATGAGCGCGAGGACGAACGCGCCGCTGTAGATCCCGCCGACCCACGTGTCCGCGAGGACGGTCGTGAGCATGATGAGCAGGAGTAGTTGCGGCATCGCCATCACCGCGTCCGAGACCAGCACCATGCCGAGGTCGACCCGGCCGCGGTAGTAGGCGGCGACCAGCGCGAGCGAGGCGGCCAGCAGCGCGCTCAGCCCGACCGAGAGCACGCCGATGACCAGCGAGATACGGGACCCGGTGGCGATGAAGGTGAACAGATCCCGGCCCGTGGGGAGCGTCCCGAACGGGTGGTAGCGGTTGTAGTCGTCGTAGGTGAACGGCATCACCCGCGATTCGGTGCCGGTCGACTGCGATTCGAGGTTCGCCTGGCCGACGAGCGTCGTCTGGACCTCCCCGGCGTCGCTGTTCCAGTAGCTGAACTCGTGGGAGTACGACTGGCGCATGTTCTGTTCGACCGTCGTCGGCCCGAGCGCGGGCGCGAAGACGGCCATGACGACGAACATGAACACGACGAGGAGCCCGAACTTCCCCCAGGTGTGCGAGCGGAAGCGGTCGACGATGTCGTCGCGGGGGCTCCAGTCGGTCGGGCGGATCTCCCGCCGGTAGAGGCGGTAGCCGAGCATCGCCCAGCCGGCGCAGGCGAAGGCGTACCCGTAGACCAGCGCCACCCGCACCGCCCAGGCGAGCGCGGGCTCCAGCCCGAGGAACGTCCCGACCCACCGCCCCCCGTTCCAGTACCCCTCGTTGGGGATCGTCTCCCGCGAGAGCAGCGTCGGCACCTCCTGGGCGGTCGACTGGGCGGCGTTGAACAGCCCTATCAGCCATTCGACAGCCGGCTGTGCGGGACCGAGCGACGGGACGAACAGCAGGAGGTCCGCGGCCATGCCGGCGAGGAAGGTAGCGAGCGCGCCGGCCTCCACCGCGAACAGTGCGACCCCGGCGGCGGCCCAGACGAGCGCCGGCGACGAGGTCGGGAGGGCCGTCGAGGCACGCTCCCGGTCGGTCGTCGCGCCGGCCATCTCAGGCACCCTCCAGTCCGACGCGGGGGTCGATGACGGTGTACAACAGGTCCTGGATCAGGTTGATTCCGACGATCATGAGGATGAAGATGTACATCAGCGTGCCGACCAGCGGCAGGTCGCCCTGGATGGCCGCCCGGTAGAACAGCCACCCGATGCCGTTGATCCCGAAGACGGTCTCGACGAGGACCGACCCGCCGATGAGCAGGAACGCCTCGCTGGTGATGATCGGGACCAGCGGCACCAGGGCGTTGCGCAGGATGTGCTTCCAGACGAGGGCGCGGTCGGAGACGCCCTTCGCCTTCGCCATGTCGACGAAGTCCTCGTTGCGCACTTCGAGGACCGCCGTCCGCCCGATCCGCATCTCGTTGCCCATCGACGCCGACCCGAGCACCAGCGCCGCGGGCAACACCTTCTTCGTCGCCGCGAGGAAGCCGTCGACGGTCCCGATCCGGGACATGTCCGGGCTCCCGGAGATGGCGTCGATGGGGACGAGGAACTGCTGCCAGCTGATCCCGATCATGCCCTGGAGGCTGCCCAAAAGCGCCAGCAGCATGATCGCGAGCCAGAAGTTCGGCATGGCGCGCCAGACGATGCCGCCGAACGACGCGAGGTAGTCGGCGGCCGTGTTCGAGCGCATCCCCGCGTAGAAGCCCAGCGGCACGCCGATCAGGATCGCGATGACCACCGACCAGAAGCCCAGCCACAGCGTCCGCGGCAGGAAATCGAGGATCAGCGCGTTCACGCTCGACCCCTGGTAGAGCAGGAACGTCTGGCCCAGGTCGAAGGTTATCAGGTCGACCATGTAGTGGAGGTAGTGCTGGAGCGGCGGCTGGTTGAGGCCGAGCTCCTGCTGTGCCGCCCGGTAGGCGGCGGGGTTGCGCGTCTGGCCCTGGCTGAGCAGCCTGGCCGCCGGGTCGATCGGCCCCATGAAGATGATGAACCACGTCATCGACGTGCCCAGCCAGACGACCGGGATCGCGAGCAGGAACCGCTTGCCGAGGTACTTCAGCCTGCTCACCGGCCGTCACCTCCGCCGGCCGGCGGCCGCTGTCTGTCCTGGCTGCACCCCGGGGCCGTCCGCGCGCAGTGTCGCGAATGCATTGATATCTCGGTGTCGACCGCTGCCGGGTCCGCCGCCCGACGGGGCTCCCGGCGGGACCCGGCCGGCGCTTGTCAGTTACTCGTCGAGCGTGACCTGATTAAAGGTCTGGTTCTCCATAACGCCGTACATCTCGACGTCGACGGAGTCGTGCCACAGGCGCTGGCTGATGGGGTGGAGGAAGGGGAGCTCCTGCATGGACGCCCAGTTTATCTCCTCGACGGTCTGGAAGGCCTCGGCGTGGTCCTCCGCCGTGGTGCCCTCCGCGGCGTAGTTCTCGTCCCACGCCTCGCGGGCGATCTGGCGGTACTCCTCCGTGTAGTAGCTGTCCTCGGCGCCCCAGCGGGTGAACTGCGTGCTCGGGTTGGAGCCGTGGAGGAACCGCAGGAAGTTCTGCGGGCCGGGGTACTCCATGCCGTCGCCGAGCCCGAACACCTCCATCGAGCCGTTGATGGCGTTGCTGATGATCGTCCCGAAGCTCGCCTCGGTGATCTCCATGTCGATGTACGCGGAGTTGAGCTTCGGCTGGAGGCGGGTGAACACCTGCCGGTAGCCGCTGTCGCCGGAGATGGTCGTCGCCGTGATCGAGAAGCGGTTGTCCGGCCCGTAGCCGGCCTCTTCCATGACCGCGCGGGCCTCGTCGAGGAGCGTCTCGCCGTAGCCGTAGGGGTAGCCGTCCGCGCCGAACTCGGTGTTGGAGTTGGCGCCGTTCTCGGCGTGGGCGTCGTAGGACGCCTCCCCGGACTGGCCCTCCTCGAAGGTGGGGTACGGCGCCGGCGGCGTGATGTGGTAGGCGGGCTTGCCGGTGCCCTTGTAGACGCTCTCGGCGATGTCGTGCTGGTTCATCGCGTAGGCGAACGCCCGCCGGACCGCCAGCGGCACCTCCAGTGTGTTGAACACGAGGTACTCGGTCGTCAGCGCGGGGATCTCGCCGTAGTTGACCTCCGTGCCGTTCCCGAAGGTGTAGGTGCCGACCGAGCGGTTGCCCATCTGCTCCTCGATGGAGACGTTCTCCGGGTTGAACGACGCGGTCGGTATCCCCTCGAGGATGTGTGCGCTCTCGTTGCGGAAGCGGTTCAGTCGCGTCTGCCCGTCCGAGACGACGGTGTAGGTGATCCCGTCGAGTTCGGGACCCTCACCGTAGTAGTCGTCGAACGCCGACAGCTGGATCTGGCTGCCCTTCGTCCAGGAGTCGACCTGGAAGGGGCCCAGCGCGGAGAAGGTGGGGCCGTCGCCGGCCGTGCTGAAAAACTCGTTGTAGCTGTACTCGCCGTCGTAGCTCTCGACGTCGCCGACCGAGTTCGCCGGGAGGATCGCGAACGCGCCGCCGGCGATCTGGAAGAGGGTGTACTGGAACGGCGAGGCGAGCGTCATCTCGAAGGTGTAGTCGTCGACCGCCTCGACCGCCAGCGACCCGGGGACGATGTCGTCGGCCGTCGCCTCGTCGGAGGGGGTCGTCAGGCTGGCGTCCCGTTCGTGCTGGATGCGCATCGTCTCGCCGATGATGTCGTCCTGGTTGCGCGAGTTCTCGGACTCGGCGAGCCGCCGGTAGGAGTAGACCACGTCCTCGGCGGTCAGCTCCGACCCGTCGTGGAAGGTCACGCCCTCCTTCAGGTCGAACGTGTAGGTACGCCCGTCCTCCGACAGCTCGTAGCCGTTCACGAGCGCCGGCTCGGGCGGGTACTGCCCGTCGGGGAAGTTCATCAGCGACTTGTTGTACTGGTTGTACCCCGCGCCCGAGCCCTTCGCGTTGATCGGGTCCAGCGTCTGGACGTTCCCGGTCGCCATCATGTTGAGGACGCCCCCGGCGGAGCCGCCCGATGTTCCGTCGGAGCCGTCCGACTCGTCCGAGGAGTCGGATCCGTCGCCCGCGGAGCCGTCCGACCCGTCACCTGAGGAACCGTCCGAACCGTCGCCCGAACCGTCGGTCGGCGTCGACGTGTCACTCCCACAACCGGCCAGCAGGGACGCGGCGCCCGCGCCCGCTGCCGTGAGGAACCGACGCCGAGTCTGTTTCTCTGGCATCGAGAGGAGTGTCCGATTGCGCAATCAAATAGGTTTTGGCTCGTGATACGTTTGGATATGGGCCAGGGTTATAGGACTATACACCAATATAATCTATTTATCCACCCGTTCGTAACACCCATGTCCCGCCAGGCAGAGGTACGGGTATGTCGGCCGAGACGGACGACGATACGTCCCCCTGGGGCGAGACCGTACGGGAAGCCAACGAGATGGCGGCGGAGCTGCGCGCGGACGGCTGGGAGGTGGTGGTCGTCCGCGCGGGCCACGTAGCGCCGCTGTCACCCGAGGCGGGCGAGACCGACCGCTCCGGGCTGGTGTATCTCGCGCCGGACGGCGTGGCCGAGTCGCTGCCCGCGGTCGCCGAGCGCGGCGAGTTCGACCGCTCGGCGGCGTTCCGCCGCCGGCTGGGGACCGATCTCTTCCTCGTGACGCGGGTGAGCGACCCCGAGCGCCGGCTGGCCGTGCTGCTGGTCGGCGGGGTCGACCTCGACCAGCCGGCGGCGGCCGACCTCGCGGCCGCGGCCCGCGAGCGCGGACGCCTCCACTCGCACGTCGAACTCCTCGACGGGACGCACCTCGCCACGTTCGCCCACGACCACCCGGCGGACTTCCTCCCGGAGGACCCGTGAGCCCGGCGACCCCCTCTGGCGGTCCCGGGACGGTGCTGGCGCGGCTGGCGCGGCCGGCCGGCGAACACGCGCGGCTCGCGGTCGTCGCCGACCCGCACGTCTCGACGCGGGCGGAGGGCACCTCGAAGCTGTTCGAGCACACCCTCGACCACTTCGCGGCCGCCCTCGACGACATCGGGGAGCGGGACGTGGACGCGGTGCTGTCGCCCGGCGACCTGACCAAGGACGGCGAGCCCTGGAACTACGAGGCCGTCGACGAGGCGCTGGCGACGCTCGACGCCCCCTTCCACGCGGTCCCCGGCAACCACGACGTGCCCAAGGAGCGCGACGACCACGAGACCCCCGGCCTCGACCGGTTCGTCGACCGCTACACCCCCGCCGACCCCCTCGCGCGCGGGCCGGACGGCCTCTCCTACCGGGTCCGCGTCGGCGAGCTCGACGTGTTCGGGCTCAACACCGCGGGGACGGCCGAGCGGCTGACCGACAGCCACGAGGGCCACGTCCCGGAGGCCCAGCGCGAGTGGCTGGCCGACCAGCTCGCGACGGCGGGGTCGACCGTGGTGCTCGCCCACCACAACCTCCCGGGGATCACCGACCAGCTCGACGCCCACCGCGAGGCGGTCGAGCCCGACCTCGCCGACATCCCCGCGATGGCCGACCCCGAACCGCTCGCGGAGACGCTCGGCGACGGCGATGCGGACCTGTTGCTCTCGGGGCACTACCACCTCCCGGCGAGCGCGGAGACGGGAGGCGTCCGCGAGATCGCGGCGCCGACGACCTGCTCGTTCCCGCAGTCGTACCTGCTCTGTGACGTGACCCCCGAGGGGACGACCGTCAGGCTGGTGCCGGTCGCCGACAGCCACGGGCTCGAAACCGCCCACGCGCGTCGTGTCGCCGACTCGGCGACCGCGCGCGGCCTGACTGGGATCGCCGCCGCCCGCCTCGCCGCCTTCCCGCTCGTCGACGAGCGCTGACCCGCCGGCCGCCCCGCTTCGCACCCGCCCTGACTATATATCGGTACGTACCGATCCCTGCAAACGGTTGACGCGGCCACCCGAACGTACCGCTCAGAGGGGTCTCGTACCGGGGGATACCCCTATTATAAACCCGTTTACTTGGGTCCCGACTCTTCTCGGGTGATGACGCACGATTCGGAGCGTCCGGCGGACAGGGTAACGCGGCGCAAGTTCCTGCTGACATCCGGCGCCATCGGCGCGGCCGGCCTCGCAGGGTGTGCGGGCGGGGGCGACGAGGCGACGGACACGCCGGAGCCCTCGGGCGACGGCGGTTCCTCGGACGGCTCGGGCGGCTCCTCGGGCGACGGGTCGGATTCCTCGGACGGCTCGGACGGCTCCTCGAGCAGCCCCAACGAGCCGTCGCTGCTCACCGGCGAGGGGTCGTCGACGGTCTACCCCATCGCGAACAAGGGCGCCTCCTACTGGAACGGCAACGCCCCGCCGAGCGACGGCGAGTACTGGGGGAGCAACGACGAGGGGTCGGTCCCCGGCTGGTCGGAGATCGAGACGGACCAGCACCTCGCGGACTACTTCGCGAGCCAGTACGGCTTCGAGCCGACCGGCGAGCGCTCGAACCCGCCCTACCGCGCGACCATCGGCCTGAGCCACTCCGGGACCGGCTGCGAGGCGGTGACCGACGGCCTCGTCGACATCGGTAACTCCTCCGGCCCCATCACGGCCGAGCTCGGCTGGAGCGAGGAGAAGCGCGACGAGGAGGTCGTCGACCACGTCCTCGGCCGCGACGGCCAGCCCATCGTCGTGAGCAGGGACATCTACGACGCCGGCATCGACCAGCTCACCGCCGAGCAGGTCCGCAAGATCTACCAGGACGAGATCACCAACTGGTCGGAGATCGGCGGCCCCGACCAGGAGATCTTCTGTATCGGCCGCGCGGTCGGGTCGGGCACGGACACCTCCTTCCGCCTGAACATGCTCGGCGACGCCGAAGCCGAGATGCCCGGCGTCGACACTCGCCAGGGCCAGAACCAGGGCGTCGCCCAGCTCGTCCGCCAGAACGAGGGCGCCATCGCGTACATGGCGCTCGCGTTCACCGGCGAGCAGGTCCAGCCCATCGCGCTGGAGTTCGACGGCACGGTCTACCAGACCAGCAAGGACGCCGAGAACACCATCTTCGACAGCTCCTACCCGCTGAACCGCGACCTGCACATGTACACGAAGATCACCGAGGAGACGCCCAGCGGCACGGACAACCGCGAGGGCGCGTTCATGCGGATGTTCCTGACGCAGTTCGGCCAGCGGGTCTTCGTCGAGGACAACAACTACATCCCGCTGCCGACGGCCGACCTCGAGGCCGAACTGGAGAAGCTCCCCGACACCGCCTGAGGCGTCCCCCGACCCGGCCGGTCGGGTGCTCCCGGCCGCGGTCCAGCTTTCGCATACAACCATGGCTACAAAACAGAGAGACTCCGACGGGTGGCAGTCCCGGCTGGCGTCTCGGTACGCTCGGTTCGCGGAGTTCGTACGGAGTACAGACAACGACGCGGTCGCCGCGGGCGCGCTCGGCGCCCTGTCGCTGGCGGGCGCGTTCGCCGGCTTCCTCGTGACCTCGCCGTACACCGCGGTGTGCATCGTCGGCTTCCTGGCGGCGGTGGCGTACGGCTGGGTTCGCCACCGGGAGCTGGCGGCCCGCGGCGTCACGCTCGCGATGACCGTCTCGACGGTCGTCATCCTCGCGCTGATCACCGTCTTCATCTTCTACGAGGCCTGGCCGATCCTGGCCGAACGGAGCGGGACGGTCTTCGGGATCACCGTGCCCGGCCTCGAGATGTTCACCACCACGGACTGGAGCCCCGCCCAGGGGACGCCCCGCTACTCGATGCTCCCGATGATCCAGGGGACCGTCCTCGTGACGCTCATCGCGACCGCGGTCGCCGGCCCGCTCGGCGTCGCCGCCGCCCTCTTTCTCTCGGAGATCGCCCCGCCGGCGGTCCGCGAGGTCGTCAAACCCGGCGTCGAGATCCTCGCCGGCATCCCCTCGATCGTCTACGGCTTCCTCGGGTTCACCGTCTTGAGCCCGTGGGCCTCCGACGCGTTCGCCCTCGTCGGCCAGGGCACGTACCTGTTCGTCGGCATCGTCGTCGGCCTGATGGCGCTGCCCACCGTGGTTTCGGTCGCCGAGGACGCCATCAACAGCGTCCCCGAGTCGATGAAAAGCGGCTCGCTCGCCCTGGGGACGACCGACTGGCAGACGATGACGACGGTCACCATCCCGACGGCCTTCTCCGGCGTCTCCGCCGCCGTGTTGCTCGGCGTCGGCCGCGCCATCGGCGAGACGATGGCCGCGACCGTCATGCTGCGCAACACGCCGACGATCGCCGAACCGCTGTACAACGTCTTCTACGGCTTCGACACGCTCACCTCGCTGATCGCCGCCAACTACGGCTCCTCAAGTGGATTCCAGAAGGACGCGCTGTTCGTCGCCGGCTGTATCCTCTTCGTCTCCGTCCTCGCCCTCAGCATCGGCTCGCAGCTGATCGAGCGCCGCATGGACCGGAAGGTCGGGGGTGTCGAGTGATGGCGGGCGCCGCCGAATCGTCGGTCGTCCGCGGCGACACCTCGACCTACGAGACGGTCGCCGCGCTGACCGTCGGGCTGGCCGCCGTCCTCTTCTTCCTCGGGCTGGCGGCCACCGTCGAACTCGTCTCGATCACCGGCACGCTCGCCGGTCTCCCGACGCTGACGACGCTGGGCCTGCTTTTGGTCCTCATGGGCGCCGCGGTCGGTGGGTTCGGGCTGGCCTCCTACCGGGGGATCTTCCCGACCGACCCGCGGGCGAGCGCCGGCTTCGTCGCCGCGGGGCTGTTCTCGGCGCTGTGGGGCCTCGTCGGCGCGCTCGTCGCCGCCGAGACGCTCGGGCTCGGCCCCGTCGGCGGCGCCGTCGGCGGCCTCGGCCTCGCCGCCGTCGCCTTCTTCGCGACCGCGCTCCCGCGGGAGGACATCGGCTCGACGCTGCCGGCCGGCGCGCTCGCGGGCTTTTTCGGACTGGTCTTCCTGCTGGGGATCATCGGCCCCGAGTGGTCGTGGTCGCCGTCGAACTTCCCGGACGCCCAGTCCGTGACGTTCTTCGCACGCACGGTCGCGCCCTTTGCGGTCATGGCGTCGTCGCTGGTCGTCGGCTGGGCCGCCGCCAAGGCCTACGGCGGCTTCGGCGCCCGCGGCCGGCACCTCGGCGCGTACCTGCTCGTCTATCTCAACGCCATCGCCATCATCGCGGTGCTGGTCGCACTCGTCGCCTTCGTCGTGTTCAAGGGCCTCGGCCCGGTCACCGAGGGGATCGAGGTCGGCCTCGGCGTCGGCCCCGCGACGACCATCGGCCTGTTCGGGTTCGGATTCGACGTGGTCTGGCCGGTGTACTGGCCGTTCCTGATGAACGGCGCGTCGCTGTTCGCCGACATCACGGGCGTGTTCCCGGCCATCGTCGGGACCGCCTGGCTGGTGGTCGGCGCGGTCGTCCTCGCGGTGCCGCTGGGCGTCGGCGCGGCCGTCTTCCTCACGGAGTACGCCGAGCAGGGCCGGTTCACCAACGTCGTCGAGGTCGCCACGAACGCGCTGTGGTCCACGCCGAGCATCGTCTTCGGCCTGTTCGGCGCCGCGTTCCTGGTGCCCCGCTTCACCCCCCAGCCACAGAAGTCGCTGCTGGCCGGGATGATCACGCTGGGGTTCATGCTGCTGCCGCTGGTGGTCATCACGGCCCGCGAGGCGATGATCGCGGTGCCCGACGAGTACCGCGACGCCAGCGCGGCGCTGGGCGTCTCGAAGTGGGGGACGATCCGTAGCGTCGTCCTCCCGGCGGCGATGCCGGGCATCGTCACCGGCGTCATCCTCGGGGTCGGGCGCATCGCCGGCGAGACCGCCCCGCTGCTGCTGACGATGGGCGGCGGGTCGTTCGTCCCCGCCGGCCAGCGGGCGAAGGTGCTGAACAACTTCCAGCTATCGTGGTCGCCGCCGTTCGTCACCAACCCCGAACTCACGCAGGCGACGACGGCGCTGCCCTACCAGCTCTGGCAGGTGGTCCTGACCGGCACCGGCGAGACAGCCGGGGTCAACGACGTTCTCGCCTTCGGCTGGGGGACCGCCCTGGTCCTGCTGGGCGTCGTCCTCGCGTTCTACGCGGTCGGTATCGCCACGCGACAGTACTTCCGGAGCAAACTGAGCTATGAGTGAGACAGAACCGAAGACCGAGGGCACAGCGCGCTCGTCGGAGACGACGACGGGCGAGACCGACGAGCGGATCCGCGAGGCGTGGCGCGAGTACGAGTTCGCCGGCGAGGCGAAGCTCAGCGTCTCCGACCTGGACGTCCACTACGGCGACGACCACGCGCTGCAGGGCGTCTCGATGGACATCCCCGAGGAGAGCGTCACCGCGCTCATCGGTCCCTCCGGTTGCGGCAAGTCGACGTTCCTGCGCTCGCTCAACCGGATGAACGACCGGATCAGCGCGGCCCGCGTCGACGGCTCGGTCGAGCTCGACGGCGAGGAGATCTACCAGGACGGCGTCGACCTGGTCGAACTCCGCAAGGAGGTCGGCATGGTGTTCCAGGCGCCGAATCCCTTCCCCAAGTCGATCCGCGACAACATCACCTACGGACCGCGCAAACACGGCGACCTCGACACGGGGCTGCTCGCGCGGCTGACCGGCCGCGACGACAGCGAGGAAGCCGACCGGCTCGTCCGGCGGGCGCTCGAACAGGCGGCGCTGTGGGACGAGGTCAACGACCGGCTCGACGACAACGCGATGGGGCTGTCGGGCGGCCAGCAACAGCGGCTCTGTATCGCCCGCTGTCTCGCGGTCGACCCGGACGTGATCCTCATGGACGAACCGGCCTCCGCGCTGGACCCGGTCGCCACCTCGAAGATCGAGGACCTCATCGAGGAGCTGGCGAAGGAGTACACGGTCGTCGTCGTCACGCACAACATGCAGCAGGCGGCGCGTATCTCCGACCAGACCGCCGTCTTCCTCACCGGCGGGCAGCTCGTCGAGTACGACGACACCGAGACGATCTTCGAGAACCCCGAGAGCCAGCGCGTCGAGGACTACGTCACCGGGAAGTTCGGGTGATCGCCGTGACGCGCGAGACATACCGGGCGGCGCTCGACGACCTCCGGGCCGACGTGCGCGCGCTGGGCGACGACGCGCTCGCCCAGCTGGACGACGGGCTGGCCGCGCTGACGACCGGCGACGACGACCTCGCCCGGGAGGTGATCGACGGCGACGCCGCGATCAACGATCGGTATCTCGCCCTGGAGAGCGACTGCGTGGACCTGCTGGCGCTCCAGCAGCCGGTCGCCTCGGACCTTCGGTTCGTCGCCGCCTCGTTCAAGATCCTCACGGATCTGGAACGGGTGGCCGACCTGGCGACCAACCTCGGGCGGTACGCGCTGGCGGCCGACCGGCCGGCCGACGAGGTGGACGTGCGGGCCATCGGCGACGACGCCCGCGACCAGGTGGCGGCGGCGCTGGACGCCTACGAGGCGGGCGACGCCGACGCCTGCCGCGCGGTCGCCGCGCGGGACGACGATCTGGACGCGCTGTGCCAGCGCGCCAGCGAGCGGGTCGTCCGCGACCTGCTCGAACGGGAGGCCGGCGACGATTCGTGGGCGGCCGAACGGGTACTGGACGACGTGTCCCGACTGTTGCTGACGGTCCGGGACCTCGAACGCGTCGGCGACCACGGGGTCAACGTCGCCGCGCGGACGCTGTACATGCTCGAAAGCGACCCCGAGTTGCTCTACTGATGCAAACCCGCAAACTCCAGCAGGTCGGCGGCGGGACGTACACGGTGTCGATCCCCAAGGAGTGGGCGAACGACCACCAGCTCGAAGCCGGGATGGAGCTGTATCTCACCACCCACGGCGACGACTCCATCGTCCTCCGGGCCGCCGAGAAGGACGTGGACGAGCTCGCCACCGCCACCGTCGCCGTCGACGGGGCGGATCCCGCGCTGGTCCGGCGCGCGCTCCGGGCGGCCCACGCCGCCGGCTTCGAGACGGTCACGCTCGAGCCGGCCGACGCGTTCACCGACGAGCAGCGCCGGGCCGCCCGCTCGGTGGTCCGCAACCTCGTCGGGACCGACCTCCTCGTCGAGACGGAGGGGGAGATCACCGTCCAGCACCTGCTCGACGCGGCGAACGTCTCCGTCCGGCAGTCGGTCGTCCAGCTGCAGTTCACCGCGCTGTCGATCCACCGCTCGGCGACGGACGCGCTGGTCGACGCCGACGCCGAGGCCCACGAGCGGCTCCGCGGCCGCGCCGACGAGGCCGACCGCCTCTTCCGGATGGTCGCGCGGCACCTCTCGCGGTCGCTCGTCTCCATGGAGGAGATCGACCGCCTCGGACTCTCCCGCCCGACGCTGTTCGACTACTACGTGACCGCCCGGGCGCTGGAGGGGGTCGCCCGCCAGGGCGTCGGCCTCGCCGACGCCGCCCGGCGGCTCCCCGAGCCCCTGCCCGACCCGGTCGCAGAGAACGTCCGCGAGGCCGCCGAGGCCGCCCGGTCGGTCGTCGACGACGCGACGACGGCCGTGCTCGACGACGCCGACGAGGACCTGACCGCGATCGCCCTCGACGGTCACGAGCGGGCCGTCGCCGAGGTCGAGGCCGTCGACGCGGCGCTGTTCGACGAGGCGACCGACCCCTTCGACGGCTCGACCGCCGCGACCGTCGCGCTGGCCCGCGCGCTCGACCGCCTCGGGCGGACCGCCGACCGCGGCGCCGCCGTCGCCGACGTGGCCGCCCGCGCCGCCGTCCGCGAGCGGAACCGGCACCACTGACCGCGACATCCTCTCCGGACTGCCGGTCGTTTCCCACAGGATTCGTCGCGTTCGACGGTGAAACCCTCGTAGAACAGCGGTCCGCACTGCTCCGCGATCGGGGCGGCCCCCGGGCTACGCGTCCGACGTGCTGTCGTCGCGGTGCTCCTCGATCGTCGACTGGACGACAGCCCAGTCGACCGGCGGGGCGCAGTCGGCCAGGTCCGACTCGACGGCGGCGACCGCCTCGCCGAACCGGTCGGTCCACTCCGGTTCGGCCGCCGCGTCCAGCCGCTCGCCCAGCGCCCCGTGGCGGCCGTCGAGGTCGTCGAGCCGGGCCGCCAGGTCGTCCAGGCCGCCCTCGTCGACGGGGTCGGCGTCCTCGCGGTCGGCCCACGTCCGCAGATCCGCGAGTTCCGCCCGCAGGTCCGCGACGGTGAGGCCGGTCGCCCGGTGGCTGAGCGTGGCGTCGAACCAGGCCCGGGCCGGGTCGTCCGGTCTCGCGTCGGCGTCACCGCCGGTTTCGAGCGTCTCGACGGCGGCCGCCAGGTCGTCCAGCGAGGCCGCGAGCGCGTCGAGGTCCTCGCCGAGTTCGCGGACGCGGACGGCGTGGCTGTCGAGCCACCGCTCGAACGCCTCCAGGTCGAACTGGATCTCGTCGGCGGTCCGCTGGACCTCCCGGGCCCGCTCGTCGACCCGGCGGAGGCCGTCGGCGACGGCGAACCGGGCGGCGGGGTCCTCGCGGTCGTCGACGACCGACTGGAGGTCCGAACCCAGGTCGGCCGCGCGGTCCTCGACGGCGGCCACCTCGGCTGCAAAGTCCGCCAGGCGGGCCTCGACGGTCGGGAGGTCCGGGGCCGACTCGGCGGCCTCGCGGGCGTCGTCAAGCGCGATACCGGCGAGTTCCACCCGCGTCTCGGCGGTCGTGAGCACCTTCGAGGTGAGTTTCAGCGACTCGCGGAGAGCCGTCCGGCTGACGACGCCGTCCTCGGCGACGAACCCGAGCGCGGCCCGGACGGTCTCCGGGTCGCGGTCGGGCTCGCGGGCGCGGACGCGCTCGACCGCCTCGTCGACCGCGAGCCCGTCGAGTTCCGCCGGCTCCTCGGCGCTGGGGCCCTCGGCGTCCCCGCCGGTCCCGTCGCTCGCTCCCGTCCCGTCGATGTCGTTCGTGGTGTCGCTCATGGTGAGGTTCGACGCGCCGGACCCGTGGGTCGGCTACGTCGGGGTACCCGTCGCTACCGGAGCGACGGACAAGACCGTGACTAAGTTCGCTATATCGACCCAGTGATCGATGGGGGGCGCTATAGAGAGCTATGTATCCGGGTCGTCCGACGCCGGTCCGGAGTCGGTCCCGTCGAGGCCGCCGGAGCCAGTCCCGTTCAGGCTGCCGGAGCCGGTCCCGTCGAGGCCGCCGGGGCCGTCGGGGAGGCGGACGGTGACCGTGGTGCCGTCGTCGCTGTCGAAGGAGACGGTGCCGCCGAGCGCGTCGACGCTCCACTGGACGACCCAGAGGCCGATGCCGGTGGCGTGGTTCAGCTGGGTCTCGGTCCCGGCGTCGAGCGGCGCCAGCTCCGCCTCGGGGATGCCGGGGCCGTCGTCGGCGACGGTCACCCGGAGCTCGCCCGCGTCGACGGTCGCCGTCACGGAGACGGTCGGGTCGTCGACGTGGTCCACCGCGTTCTCGACGAGGTTGGCGACGACGAGCCGGAGCAGTTGCGGGTCGGTCGCGGCGGTGGCGTCGTCGTCGACGGTCACGTCGACGCTCGCGGCGGCCCCGCGGTAGTCGGCGACCGCGCCGGAGAGGACCTCCGCGACGGGGGTCGACCGGTAGCGCGGGCCGTCGCGGCGACACTGTTCGAACGCCCGGGCCTTCTCGCCGATGTCGATGAGTTCGCGGGCGCTGCCCTCGATGATGTCCGCGCTGTCGACCAGCCGGTCGTCGTCGCTGCGGTCGGCGATGAGCTCGGCGTTGCCGGCGACGGCGGTCATCTTGTTGCGCAGGTTGTGCCGGAGGACGCGGTTGAGCACGTCGAGCCGCTGCTCGCGGCGCCGCTCGCGGGTCACGTCCTGGAAGACGAGCGTCGTGCCGACGGTCGCGCCCTTCGGGTCGGTCAGCGTCGACCGCGAGACGAGGAACTCCCGGCGGCGCCCGCCCGAGCGGACGGTGACGAGTTCGTCCGCCGCGCCGGGGTCGCCGGCCGACGCGGCCGGGTCGGTCCCGCCGGCGACCGCGCCGTCGGCCGCGCCCCCGTCGGCGACCGGGTCGGCGTCGAGGTCGACCAGCTCGGAGACGGGGGTGCCGAGCAGCGTCGTCCCGTCGCGGCCCGACTCCAGCAGCGGGTCGGCCGCGGCGTTGTAGTCGACGACGCGGGCGTCGGGGTCGACGACGAGCACGGGCGTCCCGATGTCGTCGATGGCGGTGCGGTCGGCGGCCCGGCGGGTCGTCGGGTTCGTCTCGAACATGCCGCTGCCGACGAACGCGTAGGCGTCGAGCAGGACGTGCGGGACGAACATGACCGCGACGAAGGCCAGCGAGGGGTCCGGTCCCAGGTCGAAGACCCACATCGTCACCCCGACGGTCGGCGTGACGGTGCTGAGCGCGACGGCGGCGGCCTCGCGCCGGTAGAGGGGGCCGTAGCTCAACACGGTGTCGAGCAGCAGGGCCACCGCGACCCCGGCCGTGCCAGTACCGAACGCGACGGCGAACAGCCCCCACGGTTCGAGCGCGTAGGACACCGTCGCGGCCGGCCCCGTCGGGTCGACCCGGAAGTTCCGCAGGACCACGTCGTTGGCCGGCGCCGTCGCGACGACCAGCGAGGCCAGCGCCGCGACTGGCACGACCGTCCAGCCGTCGAGCAGGCCGCTCCGGCCGGTGTACTTCAGGGCGAACGCGAGGAACAGCGGGCCGACCCACGTCAGCGCCGCCCAGGTCAGCGCCTCGAGGACGAGCCGGCTCCCGGGGTCGGCGACGGTCAGCGACAGCCCGGCCAGCAGACAGAACAGCGCCTGCGCGACCAGCGTCGCGACGAACCAGCCCGCCCCCGGCTTGCCGAGGTGGCGCCACAGGTAGGCGACCAGCGCGACCGTTCCCCCCGCCGCGGCCAGCGACCCGACCGCCAGCCACGACGAGAGCGCGACGAGTCCGCTCACACTTCGTCTACGGACCACGGAGGAGTGAGCGTCGTACCTAACCAGGTAGGTGCCGGCCGGCACCGCCCCGGCCAGCAGCTATTAGTCAGTACGCTGTGAATTGATCGGGCGATGGCAACGACTGGACGGAGTTCCGCGAGCGTCGGCGCCGTGGTGATCGGGCGATGAGCGCGCGCGACGGCGCCGACGGGGACGTGCCCGGCTGGTGGGTGTTCGTCTTCGTGGTGCTCGCGCTGGCGACGCTGGCCGGCGTCCTGGTCGCGCTCGGCGGGCTGTGAGCGGCGGCAGTTCGAGACGGGCCGAGTCGTCGGCCTACATCGAGTCCGGCGCGGCGACGCCCAGCAGGCCGAGGGCGTTGCCGACCGTCTCGCGGGCCGCGGCGACCACCGCGAGGCGCGCGCGGCGGGTCGCCTCGTCGTCGGCGGTCAGCACGGGGCACTCGCGGTAGAAGGCGTTGAACTGCTCGGCGAACGTCCGCGTGTAGGTGGCGACGCGGTGCGGTTCGAGTTCCTCGCCGGCCTCCTCGACGACCGCGGGGAAGCGGGCGATCGTCCGGAGGAGGTCCCGCTCGGCGTCGGTGGCCAGCAGGTCCGGGTCGACCGCGTCGGCGGGGTCGAGCCCCTCGCTCTCGGCCTCGTCGAGGATGCCGCAGGCGCGGGCGTGGACGTACTGGACGTACGGCGCCGACTGCGCCTCGAAGTCCAGCGCCCGCTCCCACTCGAAGGTGATCGACTTCGTCGGTTGCTTGGAGACGATGTCGTAGCGCACGGCGCCGGTCCCGACCTGTTCGGCGATGCGCTCGACGTCCTCGTCGTCGAGGTCGTCGTCGCGCAGGCGGTCGTCCAGCCGGTCCTCGACCTCCTCGCGGGCGCGGTCGATGGCCTCGTCGAGCAGGTCGTCCAGGTCGACGCCGGTTCCCTCGCGGGTGGACATCCCCTCGCCGCCGGGGAGGTTCACCCACGAGTAGAACACCTGGTCCAGCCGGTCGGTGTCGCGGCCCAGTAGCTCCAGCGTCTCGTTGAGCTGGTCGAAGGTGAGCTTGTGGTCCTCGCCGATGACGGTGACGGCGCGGTCGTACTCCTCGAACTTCCACTCGTGGTGGGCGATGTCACGGGTGGTGTAGAGGGTGGTGCCGTCCGAGCGCAGGAAGACGAGGTTCTTGTCGAAGCCCGGGAGGTCGAGCTGCCAGGCCTCGTCCTCGTAGACGGCCTCGTCGAGCGCCTGCAGGCGCTCGACCACGTCGTCGGTCGAGCCGTCGCGCATGAACCGCGTCTCCTTGACGAACTCGTCGAACTCGGCGGGCAGCCGGGCGAGCGTCCCCGTCATCCCGTCCAGTACCCCGTCGACGACCTCGCTGACCCGCTCGTAGGTCGCCTCGTCGCCGTCCTCCAGGCCCTGCATGATGGCCTCGATCTCGGCCTCCGCGGCCTCGACCTCGGACTCGGGCGCCTCGTCGAGGTAGGCGTTGCCCTTGCGGTAGTAGCGGACGAGGTCGTAGTCGGGCTTGTCGCGCTCGGGCTCGGGCAGATCGCTCTCGTCGAAGGTCTCGTAGGCCCAGGTGAACACGGCGACCTGGCGGCCGGCGTCGTTGACGTAGTAGTGGGTGTCCACGTCGTAGCCGGCGAACTCGAGCACGCGGGCGAGCGCGTCGCCGACGATGGGGTTGCGGGCGCGGCCGACGTGGACCGGGCCGGTGGGGTTCGCCGAGGTGTGCTCGACGACGACCGAGGTGTCGCGGTCGTCGAGCCGGCCGTACGCCTCGGCCTGGGCGCGCTCGACCGTCTCCGCGAGGTAGCGGTCGCTGGGGAAGAAGTTGACGTAGGGGCCCTGCGTGTCGACCCGGCCGAGGTAGTCGTAGTCCGCGGGGTCGATCTCGCTCGCCACGTCGGCGGCCACCTGCGGCGGCGGCGCGCCGACCTCGCCCGCCAGGCGGAAGGCGACGCTGGAGGCGACGGCGGCGTCGACGTCCTCGGGCGGGCGCTCGATGCCCAGGTCCTCGGTCGGCAGCTCGAGGGCCGAGAGGGCCGTCCGCAGGGCGTCCTCGACCTCCGAGCGCAGGGAGAGATACATACTCCCCGGTTTTCGAGCGGCGGATATAGGAATGACGAATGTGGCCGGGCGCGACCGGCGCGTTCGAGCGGAGGCGGGTGTGGCGGGACGGTGTGGGTCCGCCGACCGCGGACGGTGTCCGTCGGCCGGTCAGCCGAACAGGCCGAAGCGGCCGCCGGAGTCGTCCTCGTCGTCGTCCTCCTCGTCCTCGTCGACGAACCACTCGCGGTCGACGGCGGTCTCGAGGTCGTCGACCTCGGCGCCCTCGAAGAAGATGCCGATCAGGTGTTCGGTCAGGCGCACGTAGGCGTCGGCGGCGGGGCTGGCTGGGGCGTTGAGCACGAGCGGTTCGTCGGCGGTCGCCTCGATGTCGTCGGGGACCACCGCCAGCAGCTTCGAGTCGAAGCGGTCGGCGATGGCCTCCACGTCCGTCTCGGTGGTCGTCCGGTTGAGGACGGTGCCGATCACCTCGCCGTCGACCCGTTCGGCGAGTTCGGCGGTCTTGATGGCGTCGCCGACGGCCACGTCGTCGGGCGTGGTGATGAGGACGACGCCGTCGGCCAGCCCGAGCGGGACGGTCGTCTCGTGGCTGAGGCCGGCACCGGTGTCGATGAGGACCACGTCGTAGGCGTTGCGCAGCGTCTTGATGACCTTCTTGAGCTTCGCGGGGTCGGCGTCGGCGAACGCCTCCAGGCTCTGCTCGCCTGGGATGATGGTGATCCCGCCCTGCACGTCCGTCAGCGCGTCGCTGACTGCGCGCCCGCCCGCGAGGACCTGGTGGATGCTGGTCTCGGGTTCGACCCCCAGCATCGCGCCGAGGTTCGCCATGCCGAGGTCGGCGTCGACGACGACCACGTCGTAGCCCTCCTCCTCCATCGCCGCGCCGACGTTGACCGCCGTCGTCGTCTTGCCGACACCGCCTTTCCCACCGGCGACCGTACAGACGTAGCCCGCCATTGTGTTACTCCAAATCACGGGGGGCACATAAAGCCGCCGTCCGTTCTGACGGCCGTCCGACGCCCGTCCGTCGGTCAGACCAGGGCGAGGACGTTCGAGACGTGGACCGCGACCAGCTGGAGCCCGCGGGCGGCCGCGACCGTCGGGACGACCAGCCGCCACGGGTCCCGCGACAGCCCCCCGACAGTCGGGTAGTACCGCCAGAGACCGACCAGCAGCGCCACCGCCAGCGACTTCTGGACGACCAGCCCGGCGTAGCCGAGGTGCGCGAGGAACGCGCGGGCGACCGGGTTCGCCTCGAACCCGCCGAGCGCGAGGACGACCGTCGTCAGTCCCGTGTCGCCCACGGCGTACGCGAGGAGCGCCAGCGCCCACGTCCCCGCGGTGACCGGGCGGTAGCGGGGGTCGACGCCCAGATACCACGCCCGCAGCCGCGCGCCGGCCGCTCCCTTCCGCAGACGGCCGCCGACGGCACCGGCTATCCACCCGTAGATCCCGCTGTCGTCCGCTGTCGCGTCCGTTCGCATCCCACTCACCCGGACTGCGTCGACCGCTCGCCGCCGGCTGTCCCACCCACCACGGGGACCGACGCGGCGTGTCGCGTCCGTGCGACCATCTGCCGGTCCCGCCCTCTTAGCTATTGCGGCCGCCACAGATCCGGTTCCCGTCGTCGCGGCCGGTGGGGCCGCCACGAACCGGCCGCCGCCGCGGCCACCGCAAGCCGACCTCTGCGACCGGTATCGACGCCTCGGGCGGCGGCCCTCCGGGGAGGTCAACACTTACTTAGCCCCGAGCGCCCCACCATTGGACAATGAGTGAGCAACAGGAACAGTCGGACAAACAGAAATACGAGTTCCGACGGGTCATCGAGGAGCTCAAGGGCTACAGCGGCTCGGGGACGCAGCTGGTCTCCATCTACATCCCGGAGGACCGCCAGATCAGCAGCGTCGTCCAGCACGTCACCCAGGAGCACAGCGAGGCCTCCAACATCAAGTCCAAGGACACCCGCACGGCCGTCCAGGACGCGCTGACCTCCATCAAGGACCGCCTGCGCTACTACGACACCTACCCGCCGGAGAACGGCATGGTCGTCTTCTCCGGGTCGATCGACACCGGCGGCGGCCGCTCGGAGATGGTCACCCGCACGCTGGAGAGTCCGCCCCGGCCCATCGAGTCGTTCCGCTATCACTGCGACTCGGATTTCCTCACCGAGCCGCTGGAGGAGATGCTCGCCGACAAGGGCCTCTTTGGCCTGATCGTCCTCGACCGCCGCGAGGCCAACGTCGGCTGGCTCCGCGGCAAGCGCGTCGAACCCGTGAAGTCCGCCTCCTCGCTGGTGCCGGGCAAGCAGCGCAAGGGTGGCCAGTCCGCCCAGCGGTTCGCCCGCCTGCGGCTGGAGGCGATCGACAACTTCTACCAGGAGGTCGCGGGGATGGCCAACGACCTGTTCGTCGACGAGCGCCACGAGATGGACGGCATCCTCGTGGGCGGCCCCTCGCCGACGAAAGACGAGTTCCTCGACGGCGACTACCTCCACCACGAGCTCGGCGACATGGTCCTCGGGAAGTTCGACGTGGCCTACACCGACGAGTCCGGGCTCCACGACCTGGTCGACGCCGCCCAGGACGTGCTCGACGAGCACGAGATGCTCCAGGACAAGAAGTACATGGAGCAGTTCTTCGACGAACTCCACGACGGCGACCTGGCGACCTACGGGTTCGGCCCCACCCGCGAGAACCTCAACATGGGCGCCGTCGAGACGCTGCTGCTGAGCGAGGACCTCCGCCAGGACGTGGCCGTCTACGACTGTCCGAACGGCCACACCGAGCGGGAACTGCTCGGGCAAAGCGAGAGCTTCGACGACGACCGGACCTGCGACCGCTGCGGCGAGGAGATGGAGGGCGACCGCGAGGACGCCATCGACCACCTGATGGAACTGGCCGAGCAGCGCGGCACCGAGACGTACTTCGTCTCCACGGACTTCGAGAAGGGCGAGCAACTGCTCTCGGCGTTCGGCGGCATCGCCGGCATCCTGCGGTACTCCACGGGCGTCTAGCGACCGACGCGCAGTTCGCACTCCCGGATTCTACCGGTCTCGCTCCGCCGACCAGCCGCGCCGCTGTCGAACCCGGCATACTCGCGAGTGCCGTGACGGCGTCGAAAGGCAGAGAGTGTCGCCGACGGCCCGGGAGGCGGGGGGGATGCCTCCGCCGGGCCCGGCCGGCGACGCGAAATGGGTGCTGGTGGTAAGGGGGGGATTGGGGGGAGACGACGACGGGTCCTAAGTGTCGTCGCGGCGGCACCTGGCATCGATGCCGCGAGTCAGTGTATTACCCCCTGATGTAAATGTGGTATGCCTAACAGAGTAGGGTCCGAACGAGGGCGGCGAGAGAGCATGGGCTACCAGGGTCGGATCGCCCGACGCGGCGGTCACAGCAGCTGTTCGAGCTGGCGGCGGCGCCCCCGCAGGTCGGCGGCGGCGTCGACGGTCGGGTCGTCCGCGAGGCGGTCGAGCGCGAGCAGCGGGTCGGTCCCCGCCCGCTCGACGCTCGCCAGCAGGTCCGCGATCTCCGAGCGGTTGGTCGCCAGCGACGGGATCAGCCCGACCATGAGCACGAAGGGGACGGCCGCCGCGTCGTTCGACGGGACCGCGTCGCTGATGGCGGTGAAGTCGGGGATCTCGTCGGGCGAGTCCGCCACGGGCCGGAGGGTGAGACAGCGAGTGCAGACCTCGGCGGCCGCGTGCTCGCCCGGGAGCGCCTCGCGGTACTCGTCGGGGACCGGGAACGCCAGCGTCGGCGCGCCGCAGTCGGGACAGGTCATGGCCGTGCGTGCGCGCGGAACGAACTAAACGGTGCCGGGGACGGTGGAGCCGACGGGACGAACGGACGTGAAAACGGAACCCGGGAGCGTCAGTCGTCGGCCGGGACGGCGTCCTCTTCCGCTTCCTCTTCCGCCTCGGCTTCCTTCTCTTCGTCCTCCTCGGCCTCCTTCTTGTCCTTGATCTTCTTCATGCGGAAGATCTCCTCGCGCTCCTGCTCCTCGAGTTTCTGCTCGATGTACTCCTGGTTGGAACGCAGTTCGGGCAGGAGCTTGAACTCCAGGGCGTTGACGCGGCGCTTGGTCGTCTCGATCTCGTCGAGCATCTTCTTCATGGCCGTCTCGACCTCGGCGGCGAGGATGATCTGGTCGAGCAGTTCCTCGTAGGCCTCCGCCGCTTCGTCGATGCGGGCGCTGGTCCCGAGGACGCCGTAGCCGCGTTCGTCGAGGCTCTTTTCGACCTTCGTGGCGTCGATCTGGGGGATGTAGACGCCCATGACGCTCTTGGACTCGGTGGTGATCTCGGGGTGTTCCTTGAGCGCGGCGGCAGCACCGCGGACGGCCACGTCGCCGTCGAGCGCGCGGGCCATGTTGATGGCGTTCTGGGCCTCCTCGTACTTCTCGTCGAGGTCGGCGCGAACGTCCTGGGCCTCGTCGAGGATGTCCATGAACTCCATGATGAGGCCGTCGCGCTTCTGCTCCAGCGTGTCGTGCCCGCGCTCGGAGAGCTCGATGCGCTCCTCGATCTGCATGAGCTCCTTGCGAGTGGGTTTGACGTCCTCGGCCATTTGATCCGGGTTTGTCCGCGTAGGCAGTTAACCGTTTTCAGTCTCGTCGGCGGTCGCGCCCGTCGAAGCCGCCGACCTGCCGTCTACCAGTACCCGGCGAATCGGTCGAGCCACGTGACGACGACCACGTGGGGCAGCGTCAGCACGGCGATAGCGACGAGGTAGACGCCGGTCGCGCCGGCCAGCGTGGGCTCGGGCGCCGGCGCCGCCCACCACAGCGCCCCGCAGCCGACGAGCGCGACGAGCGTCGGCAGGGCGGCCTCGCGGGCGAACCGGCCGAGTGCGGGGGCGAGTCGGCCGCGTTCCAGCGCGTCGACGGCCCGGTCGTCCAGCGCGAGCACGCGCGCGACGTGGCGGGGCGCGTGCCAGCAACAGAAGTACAGCCCGACCGCGAAGACGGGGGGGACGACGAGGAAGTACGCCCACAGCAGGCCCGTCTCGCCGGCGTCGACCGCCCACGGCCGCCGGTCGGCGGCCGCCCGATAGCCGGCCGCGAGGGTGACGAGCGTCAGCGCCGCGAGCGCCGTGCCCAGCGCGAATCGGGCGTCGGTCGTGAACGGCCAGGCGGGCACCGACCCGCCGAACGGCGCGACGAACGACCCGAGGACCGCACGGTAGCGGTCGGGGAACGCCACCAGCGGGACGCCCATCGGCAGGGCGCCGCGGACGGCGAGGGTCAGCGCGCGTCGCCAGCGGGCGTCGAGGTGGTCGGCGTCCAGTACTTCGCGGAGCGGGTGGAGTTCGCCCTGGCCCCAGTGGAACCACGTCAGCGCGAGGAAGGCGACGGCCGCGGCGAGCGGCGCCAGGAACCAGGCGACGGCGTAGGCGCCGCCCGCGACCAGGTAGACGACGCCGACGACCGCGAGCCACCGTGGGGTGAGTCGGCCGGTCGCCGCCCGGGGCAGGGCCGCCCAATCTACGGCGCCGTGGGGCAGGCCGAACGCGACGATGCTGGCGACCAGCGGGAGGTACCGCCACGCCGGCGGGACGGTGAGACCGCCGGCGAACGCCAGCGTCGCGGCGGCGACGGGGACCCACGGGATCCAGACTACGAGCGCGCGCAGGGGCGCGCGGGCGGCCGGCGGGACCCGGGCGTCGGTCCGCTCCCGGGCTAGCGCCATCGGCCGACCACCCAGCGGAACAGCACCACGCCCTGGACGACGAAGCAGTTCGTCACGACGAAAAACAGCATCTCCTCGACCGGGAGCCCGGCGACGGCCAGGCCCGTGGTGTAGGTGTCGGAGATGGTCCACACGCCCGCCCGGATGGCCAGCCGGTCGACCGCCCAGAGGTACGCCGACGGGACGAGGACGGCGGCGGCCACGCGGGCGCGCACCCGGAGGAGGTACCGCCAGCCGACGCCCCACTGCAGGGCGAGGACGGGTCCGCCCCACGCGAGGATGGCGCCCGCGTACGTCGTCGCCGGCGCGGTCAGCCCGAGCAGGCCGACGACGCCGACGGCCACTCCGGCACCGGCACCGAGCAGTCGGTCCCGCCGGGTGTGGGTGACGCCCTCGACGACCGGGCCGGCGACGTGGAGCGTCCACAGCGTCGTCAGCGCGGGCTGGAGGACGAAGAAGGCGATCTCCTCGTAGGGGACGCCCCACAGGCGGCCCGCGACCGTCCCGGCGCCGTAGGACCACACGCCCATCGAGATGAGCAGACGGTCCCACGGCAGCGTGTACGCCACCGCGAGGACGGTGACGACCGCCAGCGCGGTCGCGCCGACCCGCCAGTCGACGCGCTCGCGGCGGTGGTGGACCGTCGCGGTCAGCGCCGCCAGAACCGGCAGGACGTACAGCGCGTGGAACTGGACGTAGGTCAACGAGCTCATCGGTATGCTGTCCGGAAACCGCGACCGTAGTTCGTTCGGGCCGATTCTCGGCCGTGATACTCCACCGCTGTACGGCCCGCGAGGGCGGACCGGTTCGATTACCTCCAGGTCGGCGTCGGGCGACACTGCCGTCGGCTACGAACTGACGCGAGACGACTGGCCGCGACGCCCCGTCACTGCCGGGCGTCGCGACGGGGCGGGCGCGTCAGTCGTCGGCGGTCGCGGCGGCGCCGGTCCCGCTCGCGGCCGAGACGTCGTCGAGGACCTGCCGGCTCGACAGCAGCAGGAACCCGAAGCCGACCTTCGCGACGAGGTCGAGGACCATGAACCCGGCCGTCTCGACGAACAGGACGCTCCCGCTGACCTCGGGGAGCAGGCCGAGCCCCTCGGTGCCGGCCAGCCACCACACCGGGTAAACCAGCCACACCGCGACGATCAGGTTCCGCAACTGCGCGAACTTCGCGCCCACGTCGCTACCGAGTTCCTGTGCCTGCTCGGTGAGCGTCCCGAACAGGAAGTACAGCAACACGAGCAGGAAGCCGGTGCTGATACCCCACCAGACCAGCCGGCGGGCGCCGTCGCCGAGGCCGCCCGCGACGAAGTTGCCGCCGGCCAGCGTCGCGACCGCGCCGGTGCCGATCATCAGCGCGTCGAGGCTGACCAGCGTCGTCAGCTGGTTGCGGTTGGCCCGCGCCAACAGTCCGAGGTCGATCAGCAACAGCGGCGTCGTGAACAACCAGTCGGTGTACCTCGCCCAGTAGATGTCCAGCTCCTGGCCGGCCACGTTGACCGTCGTCAGCCCGAAGCCGGTCGCCATCGCGAGGTAGTTGACGAACGCTATCGCCGTGATCAGTATCGTCACGATGTAGAATTCCTGGCGTTTCTGGTCTTCCTCGCCCCAGCCGCGGGCGATGAAGTACAGCATCCCCAGGAACATTCCTGCCGTCCCTATCCACAGCCAAATTTGCTCGCTCCCTGGTGCTGGCATGACTACGTATGATCTTGGGGATTTTTGCCTCAAAAGAAAAGTACCAAACTAGTTGGAAAGCCCGGTCGGGATCGTGTGTCAACGACACTCGCCCGTAGACGGGGGCGAACGGGACCGTGTGGCTACCGATCTTCGATCCGGGTGGGCCACCGTCCGGCGGTGGAACGGGTCCGACGTCGCGATAAAAAAAGGGCCCTACTCGTACAGTTCCTCGAAGACCTTCCGCTGGGCGGCCCGGAGGTGCTGGTGGAACGTCGAGCGGCCGATGTCCATGGCGGTGGCCAGGTCCTCGCCGTTGGTCTCGCGGGGCCACTCGAAGAAGCCGCCGACGATGGCCGTCTGCAGCGCGGTCGACTGGCGGTCGGTCAGGCGGTCGTCGATGCGTGCGCGTACGTCCTGGCGGCTGTCGGCCGGCCGCTCGTGCTCGCGGTAGGCCGAGAGGTCGGCGCCGTCGACGCGGTCCTCGACCGCCTCGACGACGGTGCGGGGCTGGGCCTCCGGCGGGATCTCGACGGTCAGTTCGCCGGTGCCGCCGCTCGCCGACATGGCCGCGATCCGGCCGCCCCGCTCGAGCAGGAGGTCGACCAGCGGCGACTCGCCGACCGAGAACTCCACGACCGCCCGCCCCTCGCCCGCAGTCACCGGGGTACAGCCGGTCACCTCCTCCCGACGGGCCGCGGCCTCGGCGACGGCGTCGGGGTCGGCGTCCGTCTCGAAGAAGAAGGTCGTCGGCCCCACGTCGCGCGTGACCGTGCCCGTGTGGACGAACTCCGCGCCGAGTTCGCCGGAGAGGCCGACGAAGAACGGATCCGCGCCGGTCAGCGAGAACGCCAGCTCCGTCACGTCGTCGGAGCCGAGCAGCCGCTGGGAGGTCAGCGCGTGCAGCGCCATCGCGGTCGACTGGGCGACCGCCGCGAGCACGCGCTGTTCGGGCTCGGGCAGGTCGGCCTCGGGCCGGAGCGCGACGACGAGCACGCCGTAGCTCACGTCGCCGTACTGCAGCGGCAGGGCGGCCAGCCCGCCGGCACCGCCGTCGACCAGTTCGTCGTAGACCGCCGGCACGGCGTCGGCGTCGACGAACTGCGCGTCGCCCGTCCGGGCGGCCCGCGCCGCCGGGTCGCCGCCGTCGACCGGCAGCTCCAGCGACGGCGGGTCGGCGACCCCCGCCCACGTCCCCGGGCGGATGGCGTCGGTCGCGGGCTCGGCCTCGCCGACCCACGCCAGCGCGTACTCGTCGGTCTCGACCAGCCGGTCGGCGACTGCCCGCTCGACCGCCGAGCGGCTCTCCGCGCTCAGCAGTTCGCTCGTCACGTCGGTCACCAGCCCGTCCAGGCGGGCCAGCAGCGCCTCGACCGTCTCGCGTTCGGCCCGGGCCTTCTCGGCCTGGCGCTGGGCCTCCCGCTCGGCCTCGACGCGGTCGGTCACGTCCTCCTGGAAGCCGACGTAGTGGGTCAGTTCGCCGTCGTCGGCGTGGACCGGCGCGATGTGGACCCGGTTCCAGAACTGCTCGCCGTCGTCGGTGTAGTTGACGAGCTCGACCGAGACGGGCTCGCCGGCGTCGATCGCCTTCGCCATCTCGGCGATCTTCTCCTCGTCGGAGTCGTCGCCCTGCATGAAGTTGCAGTTGCGACCCAGCACGTCCGCCTCGTCGTAGCCCGCGAGTTCCTCGAAGGCCTCGTTGACGTAGATCAGCGGCGTGTCCCGCCGTTTCCCGTCGGCGATGGTGATCCCCACCGGCGCCTCGTCCATCGCCCGGTCTTTCAGCTCCTCCGTGACCTCGGCGAACCGGCGGTCGCCCTCGGTGATCGCCGCGTCGAGCGCGTCGACCAGCGCCCCCCGCTGTTTCTCGGGCGGGTCTCTCGGCACGTAGTCGGTCACCCCGGCCGCGATGGCGTCGCTGGCCAGGTGTTCGTCGCCGACCGCGGTGAAGATCAGAAAGGGCAGGTCGTCGGTCCGCTCGCGCACGTCGGCCAGCAGGTCCAGCCCCGAGCTATCGGGCAGCCGCCGCTCGCTGACGACGGCGGCCGGGGGGTCGGTGGCGACCGCGTCCAGCGCCGCCGCCGCGTCCCGCGCCCGTTCGGGGGCGTAGCCCGCCTCGCGGAGCGCGTCGGCGACCGGCGCCGCGCGCTCGTCGTCGGGGTCGACGTACAGCACCCGCCGCCCCGCCCCCGCAGTGGAGCGAGTCATGCACCGACATACCAGTCCGTCCGCCAAGAGCGTTGTCCTCGCATCGGCCGAGGCCCGTCGGGCAATTCCGACGGGCCCGCCCGCGCGAGCGCTCGCGCGGATCGAGACCTGCCGGAGGTCGGCAGCGCAGGTCGCGCCGGCGTCGCCACTCGTGGAGCTGCGACCGGAAAAAGGCGCGATAGCGACGAAATCGTCAGTCGGCGGCGACTTCCGCCTCGACGTCCTCGCGGTAGTACTCCTCGATGTTCTCCTCGTCGATGCGGTTGAGCTCCTCCTCCGGGAGCATCGAGAGCAGGTCCCAGCCGATGTCCAGCGTCTCCTCGATGTCGCGGTCGGTGTCGTAGCCCTGCTGGACGAACTCCTCCTCGAAGGCCTCGGCGAAGTCGAGGTACTTGTTGTCACGCTCGGACAGCGCCTCGCGACCGACGATGTTCACGAGGTCGCGCAGGTCCTCACCCTCGGCGTAGGCGGCGTAGAGCTGGTCTGAGACCCCGCCGTGGTCGCCGCGGGTGAGCCCCTCGCCGATCCCGTCGTCCATCAGCCGCGACAGCGACGGCAGCGGGTCGATCGGCGGCTGGATCCCCTGACTGTTGAGGTCGCGGTCGACGAGGATCTGGCCCTCCGTGATGTACCCGGTCAGGTCCGGGATCGGGTGGGTGATGTCGTCGGACGGCATCGTCAGGATGGGGATCTGGGTGATAGAGCCCTCCTCGCCCTTGATGCGGCCCGCACGTTCGTAGAGCTGGGCGAGGTCGGTGTACATGTACCCGGGGTAGCCACGGCGGCCCGGGACCTCCTCGCGCGCGGCGCCGATCTCCCGCAGCGCCTCACAGTAGTTGGTCATGTCCGTCAGGATGACGAGCACGTGGTACCCCTTGTCGAAGGCGAGGTACTCGGCGGTCGTGAGCGCGAGTCGCGGGGTGACCGTCCGCTCGACGGCGGGGTCGTCCGCGAGGTTCATGAAGACGACCGACCGCTCCAGGGCGCCCGTCCGCTCGAAGTCGTCCATGAACTCGTTGGCCTCCTCGGCGGTGATCCCCATCGCGCCGAAGATCACCGCGAACTCGGTGTCCTCGCCCTCGCCCTCCTCCTCCGGGACGGAGGCCTGGCGGGCGATCTGCAGGGCGAGGTCGTTGTGCGGCAGGCCCGACCCCGAGAAGATGGGGAGCTTCTGGCCCCGGACGAGGGTGTTCATGCCGTCGATGGCCGAGACGCCGGTCTGGATGAAGTCCTCGGGGTACTCCCGGGAGTAGGGGTTGATCGCGGCGCCGACGATGTCCCGTCGCTCGTCGGGGACGATGTCGGGGCCGCCGTCGATCGGGTTGCCCGAGCCGTCGAGGACGCGACCGAGGAGGTCCTCGGTGACGGGCATCTTCATCGTCTCGCCGAGGAACCGGACCGACGAGTCGGTGTCGATGCCCTCGGTGCCCTCGAACACCTGGATGGCCACGTGGTCCGACGAGGAGTCGAGCACCTGGCCGCGGCGCGTCTCGCCGTCGCTGGTCTCGATCTCGACGATCTCGTCGTAGCCGATCGGTTCGTCGGTCTCGACGTGGACCAGCGGACCGCTGATCTCAGTGATTGTCTGGTATTCTTTCATCGTTAGTACAGGGAGCGCAGTTGTTCGGTCATGTCGTCCTCGAGCTCGTCGACGAACTCGTCGACCTCGTCGTCGGGCGTCGTGCCGATGCGGTTGAGCCGCGGGACGGCGTCGATGTCCGTGATCTCGTCGATCGGGACGCCCGCGTCGAGCGCGTCGAACGCCTCGTCGTTGAACGTCCGGATCGCGCCGAGGATCCGGTAGGTCTTCTCCGGCGGACAGTAGCGGTCGACGTCGTGCAGCGCGTTCTGCTGGAGCCACGCCTCCTTGATGTAGCGGGCGACCTCCAGGGTCAGCTGCTGGTCCTCCGGCAGGGCGTCCTTGCCGACGAGCTGGACGACCTCCTGCAGTTCGTCGTCCTCGTCGAGGACGTCGATGGCCCACTGGCGCTGCTCGGGCCAGTCCTCGGCGACGTTGTTCTCGAACCACTCGTCGAGCTGGTCGCGGTACAGCGAATAGGACTCGTTCCAGTTGATCGCCGGGAAGTGCCGGCGCTCGGCGAGGTCGGAGTCCAGCGCCCAGAACGTCTTGACGATGCGCAGCGTGTTCTGGGTCACGGGTTCGGAGAAGTCACCGCCCGGCGGCGAGACGGCCCCGATGGCCGAAATCGAGCCCTCGGTGCCGTTGATGTTGTCGAAGTAGCCGGCCCGCTCGTAGAACTCCGAGAGGCGGGCGGCCAGGTACGCGGGGTAGCCCTCCTCGCCGGGCATCTCCTCGAGCCGCGAGGAGATCTCCCGCATGGCCTCGGCCCACCGCGAGGTGGAGTCGGCCATCAGCGCCACGTCGTAGCCCATGTCGCGGTAGTGCTCCGCGATGGTGATCCCGGTGTAGACGCAGGACTCCCGGGCGGCGACGGGCATGTTCGAGGTGTTGGCGATGAGGCAGGTCCGGGCCATCAGCGCGTTGCCGGTCTGGGGGTCGGGCAGCTCCGGGAAGTCGTCGATGACCTCGGTCATCTCGTTGCCGCGCTCGCCGCAGCCGATGTAGACGACGATGTCGGCGTCGGCGAACTTCGCGAGGCTCTGCTGGGTGACGGTCTTCCCGGAGCCGAACGGACCCGGGATCGCGGCCGTCCCGCCCTTCGCCAGGGGGAACAGGCCGTCGAGGATGCGCTGGCCCGACGTGAGCGGCTCGGTCGGGGTCTGCTTGTCGTCGGTCGGCCGCGGCTCGCGGACCGGCCACTCCTGGCGCATCTGGATCTCGGTGCCGTCGTCGAGCTCGGCGACGGTGTCCTCGACGGTGAAGTTGCCCGACTCGATCGAGACGACCTCGGCGGTCTCGCCCTCGTCGAGGGCGCCCGGCGGCACCATCACCTTGTGGTCGATGCTGGGCGTCTCGGGGACGCTCCCGACGATGTCGCCGCGGCCGACTTCGTCGCCCTCCTCGACTTCGGGGGTGAACTCCCAGGTCTTCTCGAGGTCGATACCCGGGGCGTCGACCCCGCGGTCGAGGAACGCCGACCCCATCTTCTCCTCCAGCACGTCGAGCGGGCGCTGGACGCCGTCGTAGATGGAGTCCAGCATGCCCGGGCCGAGGTCGACCGACAGCGGCGCCCCGGTCCCCTCGACGGGTTCGCCCGGGGCGACCGCGGAGGTCTCCTCGTAGACCTGGATCGTGGTGATGTCGCCCTCGATCTCGATGACCTCGCCCATCAGTCCCTCTTCGCCGACGTAGACGACGTCGTTCATCTTCGCGTCGAGGTCCCTGGCCGTGACGACCGGCCCAGAGACGCTCTCGATGACGCCGTCCTCGCGAACGGTCGTGTCTGTTGCTTGGCTCATGTTAGTCTTCCTCCATCAGGTCGATGCCGATGGCGCGTTTGATCTGCTCGCGCAGTCCGCTGGAGCCGGCGTCGCCACCGAGGGTGACCAGCACCGGCTCCACGCTCGTTTCGACGTCCGACCGGACGCCCCGGGAGAGGTGGTCGAGGTCCTCGTCGTGCATCACGAGGATGCCGACGTTGTCGTCCTCGAGCATCTCCCGGACCGCGTCGTCGAGCTGTTCCTCCTTCTCGTCGTCGGGCACGTCCGCGAACTCCCGCACCCCGGCCAGCCGGAAGCCGGTCGTGAAGTCCGGACTGCCGACGACGGCGATCTCCTGACTCATCGTACCACCAGTTCGTCCCGGATCTGTTCCGGCGGGAGGCCCGCCTCGCGACCGCGCGCGACCGCGCGGATGTTGTTGACCTCCCGCTCCTTGGCGAGCACGTACGACAGCACCGGACACACGGACAGCGGATAGCGGTTGGAAAGCGTGTCGGCGTACGCCAGCAGCGCCGCGTCCAGCGCGTGGTCGAACTCGATGAGGCTGTCGGCCTCCTCGAGCACCCGCAGCGCCTCGTCTAAGTCGTCGCCGTAGGTGCTGTCGCGGATCCGCTCGACCAGCGCCGCCTCGTCGTCGACCAGCTGGCGCAGCTCCTCGGCGTCGAACAGCCGCCCGCCCTCGATGAAGTACTCCGCCGGGTCCATGTCCGTGTCCGTCCGCGCGAGCCGCAGCACGTTCCGGACGTTCCGGAAGTCGATCTCCGCCCGCAGGAACTGCACGTACAGCCCCGTCGGCCGGTCGGGGTTCTCGGGCAGCCCCTCGATGAGCGTCTCGTAGAACGTCCGGTCGACCGCGTTCTCCAGCGGGACGAGCAGCCCGGTCGACTCGTAGTCCTCCATGGCCGCCACGAGAGGGTCCTCGAAGATGGTTCCCTCCAGCGCGGCGACGATGTCCTCGACGGACTCGGCCTCGACCAGCCGTCCGAGCAGGGCCTCGGAGAACTCGCCGGCGCGGATGAGGTCGTCCTCGACGTCGGCCGTGTCGGCCTCGGAGTAGACGCCGCGCAGCACCGTCTTGACGTTCCAGGCGTCGAACTTCCGGAGGTAGCGGACGACGTAGTCGTACAGTCGCCCCTCCGACCACCGGAGCAGGTCCTCGAAGTGCTTGGCGAGGTTCTGGTTCAGCGCGTACTCGATGAGGTCGACCCCGTCGTGGCGGGCCCCGAGGCGGTTCATCTCCGTCTCGTACTCCGACTCCTCCATGAAGCGGGCGATCTCGCCGGGGCCCATCCGGACCAGTTTCCGGTAGTCGTCGTCGTCGAACAGCGACGCCCGGCGCGACCGGACCCGGGCGTTGACGTACTCGTAGTTGCTGGTCTCGTAGTCGGGCGCGCTCATTGGTCTTCGAACAGGCGGGCGCTTATCTCCCGGAGGTTGTCCTCCCAGACCTCCTCCAGCAGCGAGTCGAACGTGTTGTTGACCCGGACCCGCGAGGACTCGCTCTCGACGACGACGCCGCCGAGACACTCGCGCTCGCCGCCGTACTCGTAGCCGTACTCCTCGGCGAGGTCGGTCAGCAGCGCCTCGTCGTCGGCCCGACCGTACACCTGCACGTCGGCGGCGTCGTCGAACTCCTCGCTGGCGGCGTCCAGCAGGGCCCGCGTCAGCTCCTCGCGGCGGTCGCCCCCGAGGGCGGCCAGCTCGTCCTCGACGGCCGCGCGGACCTCCTCGAGCACGTCCCGGCGGGCGCCGAGCCGCTCCTGTTTGGCCTCGAGGTTCGCGCTCGACAGCATCTGCTCGCGCTCCTGCTCGATCGTGGCCTCGACCTCCTCGGCGCGCTCCTCGCGGATGGCCTCGGCGTCGGCTTCGGCCTCGTCGATGATCTCCGTCGCCTGTGCCTCGGCGTCGGCCCGAATCTCCTCCGCACGTGCGCGGGCCTCGTCTCGAATGTCCTCTACGACTGTATCGAGGCTCATGTGTAGTGAAAGGGGGTTCTCGGTGCGGTTACTGCGCGATGAAGATCGTCACGAACGCGATGATGACGAGCGTCTCCGGGAGCGCTGTGAAGATCAGCGCCTGGACGAACATGTCGTCGTCCTCGGCGACGGCGCCGATGGCCGCCGACCCGATGCCGCGCTGCGCGTAGCCCGTCGCGAGCGCCCCGAGACCGACCGCGATCGCCGCTGCGCCCTGGTTGTTGAGTGCGGGACCGCCCTGCTGCAGTACGACTTCGGCCAGCTGTGAGATGGTTGCGAGCATTGTTGTGATGAGTTCCGGGGTTGGTTTCCGTACAGGGTGACGTTTGCTCTATGCAGGTCATAAAGGTTCTCAAATCCGTCGGCAGATGCGCCTAGTCCGCACATCTTTCGCCCGTCGCGGGGCCGGCCGAACGGCTGCCCGGGGACGAGAAACCGCGCGGCAGAAACGCGGAGCGGGGCGGCCTACTGGTCGCGGGTGTAGACCCGCTCGCGACCGAACGGCGAGTAGGTCTCGCCGTTGCCCTCGTAGAACTTCTCGAAGAACTCGAAGTACTCCAGGCGGACCGACTGGATCCCCGAGGAGGTCACCCCGAGGATGAGCACGACGAGGTGCCCGAGGACCAGCACGAGCACGCCGAACACCAGCATCGCCGGGCTGCCGTGGAGCATCCCGCCGAAGATGACCGACGCGCCCTCGTAGTTGTTCTGAACGTACTGGGGCCCGTAGCTCAGCATGTAGTGGAACTCGCCGTGGTGCTGGTAGGCGCCGAAGAAGAGCAGGTTGACCGCGAAGGCCATCCCCGCCTTGGCGAGCAGCACCGCGGCGATCCGCAGGTACGACAGCGCGTGGGCCAGCACGACGTGGATCTCGATGAGCTCGTGGGTCGGTCCGAGCGCCAGCAGGACCATCCCGCCGAGCACCATCGCGCCGCCGGCCATCCCGACCTCGGCCGGGAAGCCGGCGAACCCGAGGTGGAACGCCGCGCCCTCGCCCCGGTTGAGCACCTCGAAGATGAACGCGGGCTTGACGCCGTCGAACGCGCGGCTGAAGATGAACAGCCAGAGGCCGTTCAGCGCCAGGATCCACGACCCGCTCTCGATGACCGCCTCCTTGGCGTTGTGGAGCTGGTAGTTCTCCACGAACTCGAGGACGTACGCCGCGTTGAGGTGGAGGATCCCGAACAGCACGCTCACGACGAACCAGGCGCGAGCCCAGTAGCTCGTCGCCGGCGACAGGCCCTTCTCGATTGGCGGGTGGGACATGCCGAGGCCGTTGACCCACAGCTGCTCACCGAGGATGTGCAGCCCGAATATCTCGCCGTAGAGGATGCCGAACACCGTCGTCGACACCCCGGCCGCGATGGTGATGACACCGAGGTTCTCGAAGGCGTCCGAATCGAAGTTCGCGTAGATGTAGTAGCCGATCGCGGTGTAGATGAGACCGTAGCCGGTGTCCCCGATGATGAACCCGAACATCAGCGGGAACGTCAGGAAGAGGAGTATCGTCGGGTCGAACTCCGAGTAGCTCGGGCGCCCGACGGCCTTCGTCAGCAGTTCGAACGGCTTGATCGTCGAGGGGTTGTCCTGGACGACCGGCGGGTCGTCGTCGCCGCCCATCGTCACGGTCCCCCCGTCGGCGCGCGCCTGCTGGGGTTCGGCGTCCGCCTCCGACTCCTCGTCGTCGTCGGCCGCCTCGGCCGGCGCTTCGGCGCTGATGCCCGCCGCCTGCTCGGTCTCGGGGGTGGTGTGTTCGGTGTGGCCGTGGCCGTGACGGTCGTAGGCGGCCACTTCGAGCTCCTCGACGTGGACGTGCCCGTCGACCGCCTCGTTGACGGCCTGTTCGAACTCCTCGACCCGTTCGGTCGGGAGCCACCCCTCCGCGACGAAGGCGTTGTCCGTCGTCGCAAAGGAGAGCGGCGCCTCGGCCTTCTGGGCCTCGACGGCGAGTTTCTCCTCGGCGGCCAGCAGGAACCCGGCCACGTCGTAGCGCAGGTCCTCGAGCTGGCCCTCGACCGTCGAGAGGTTCGACTCGAGCTTCTGCTCCTCGTGGCGCAGCTCGTCGAGGTACTCCTCGGGGTCACCCTCGCCGTCGGGGACGTCGAGCGCCGAGACGTCGGCCTCGACCAGCGCGCTCTGGAGCGTGTCCTCGTCCGTGCGGGCGAACGCGGCGACGACGCCGTCGCCGGCGAAGACCTCCGAGGCGGCGTCCAGATCGTCGAGCGCCCGCTCGACGGACTCGGCGTCGCCCTCGCCGACCTGGACGGCCAGCGAGTCGTAGCCGTACAGCAGGTCGAGGTCGATGCCCAGCGCCGCGAACGGCTCCATCGCGTCGATGCGCTCGCGCACGTCGCGGAGCTCGTTCTCGATCTCCGAGCGGCGGTCGTCGAGCTCGTTGACCTCCGTCCGGACCTCCGCGAGCTCGCTCTCGAGCTGTTCGTCCTTCAGGATGCGGCTCGGGCCGGCGTCGTCGTCCTCGACGCCGAGGATCGACTGCAGCGAGCGGACGGTGACGAGCTTCTCGGAGGCCTCGTCGCCGCCCTCCATCGGGTCGCCGTTCTCGAAGCCGTCCCAGTGGCCCTCGTACTCGCTGAGGTGGAGGACGTTCAGGTCGTGGGTCGCCTCGACGACGTCGTCCATGACCGAGCGCGCCCCGGTCACGGACACCTTGCTCATCCGCTTAGGTCTGAGCATGCACCGCCTCCTCGAACTGTGTCACCACGTACTCGACGACCTCCTCCTTGCGTTCCTCGGCGCGCGCCTCGAGGGCCTCACGCTCCTCGGCACCCTCTTCGAGGATGCGTTCGCGCTCGGCCTCGATCTCCTCGCGCGCGTCTTCGAGCCGCTCTTCGGCCTCGGCTTCGGCCTCTTCGCGGGCCCGCTCGCGGATCTCGTCGGCCTCCTCGCGGGCCTCCGCGACCGTCTCCTCGGCGTCCTCCTCGGCCTCGGCGACGATCTCGTCCGCCTCCTGTTCGGCGTCTTTGACTCGGTCGAGAACCTCTGGCCTTGGCATTTGCTAATCGTGGGGAGATCCGTTCAGGGCCTATTTGGTAGTTGCGAAGTGACCCCGGCCGGAGCGCCGCTGGAACGGCCCCACGCGGTCGCGACGGGACGGCCGGGGCGGCGACGCTCGCGGTCGAGGCGTCGGAAAACGGGGGAACTATGCCGATCTGGGACCAACGGCCGCCAATGGCCGTCCAGGACAAGACGCGCGCCCGGATCTTCTACAAGTACCTCTCGAAGGTGTACGACCAGGTCAACCCGTTCATCTGGACCGAGGAGATGCGGACGGAGGCGCTGGATCTCGTGGACATCGCTTCCGACGACCGCGTCCTCGACGTGGGCTGTGGCACCGGCTTCGCCACCGAGGGCATCCTCGAACACACCGACAACGTCCACGGCCTCGACCAGAGCGTCCACCAGATGGAGAAGGCCTGGGCGAAACTCGGCAAGCACGACCCCGTCAGTTTCTACCGCGGCGACGCCGAGCGGCTCCCCTTCAAGGACGACACCTTCGACGTGGTGTGGTCGTCGGGTTCCATCGAGTACTGGCCCGACCCCGTCGCCGCGCTGGCGGAGTGTCGCCGCATCGCGAAACCCGGCGGGCAGGTCCTCATCGTCGGCCCGAACTACCCCTCCAACACCGTCTTCCAGAAGCTCGCCGACGCGTTCATGCTGTTCTACGGCGAGGACGAGGCCGACCGGATGTTCCACGAAGCCGGCTACGAGCAGTTCCGCCACGTGACGATGGGCCCCTCCTACAGTCCGGAAGTGGCGATCACGACGGTCGCGGAAGTCCCCGAGTAGCTCCGCGAGCGGAGCGAGCGCTTTTTCACCCACGTTTTTGCGCGAGCGGTGCCCGCAGGGACCGACGCGGACGGCGAAGCCGTGCGCGGAGTGACCGAGGACACCCGAGCGGAAAAACGTGGATGCAGGCCCCTCCTACAGTCCGGAAGTGGCGATCACGACGGTCGCGGAAGTCCCCGAGTAGCTCCGCGAGCGGAGCGAGCGCTTTTTCACCCACGTTTTTGCGCGAGCGGTGCCCGCAGGGACCGACGCGGACGGCGAAGCCGTGCGCGGAGTGACCGAGGACACCCGAGCGGAACGGGTAGACCGGTCGGTCCGACCTAGCGGGCGAAGAAGCGTTCGTCGACGGTGCGGCCGCCGGCAGTCGTGACCTCGATGCGGACGGCCTGTTTCGGGGTGAGCGTCCAGAGTTCGCCGTCGGCGCCGGTCGACCCGAGCCGGTGGCCGTTGACCGTGACGTTGGCGGCGAGGGGCTCGCCGGTCAGTTCGTCGGTGACGAGGACCTGCATCGGGCCGGTCGCGTGCGTGCGGTTGACCGTCAGTTCGACGCCCTCGCTGGTGTTGGTCGTCGCGGTCCGGGGAACGTCCTCCAGTGACTTGGTCTGGAACTCGCGGAACGACGACTCCGAGCGGCCGTCGAGGTACGTACCGAGCGAGCCGTGGGGGTGGCGCAGCTCCACGTAGTAGATGGAGGTGTTGCCGATCCCCTGGACGTCCGGTCCGGAGCGGGCGTTGGCGCTGGCCCACGGGTACAGCTCGGTCATCCGCCGGACGGCGGTGCCGACGCCGTTGGGCGAGTCGTCCGTGATGAACTGGTTGCGGCCGATCTGCTCGCGGTTCTGGCCGAGGTACGCCTCGCGGCGGAACTGCGACCCGTCGATCGACGCGAGGACGATCCCGGTCTGGGACGTGACGGCGTAGGCGGGCACGGGCGCGCGCTCGCCGGCCATGGCGCCGCCCACCTGCTCGCGGACGGGCCCGTACAGCGTGAGCAGGTCGCCCTCGAGGTTGGTCATCTTCGTGTCCAGGTCCGAGGGCAGCTCCAGCCCGGCCGCGTTCCGGATCCGGGTGAACCGGTCGTCGACGGCGCGGGCGCTCGCGTCGAGCGCCGCCAGCTCACGCAGGAACTCACGGGTCCCGATCTCGCCGGCGTTGTAGTCGTCGATGAGCCGGTTGCGCCGGAGTTCGAGCTGCTGGACGCGCTCGGCGAGGCGGGCGACCTCCTCGTGGAGCAGCGCCCGCCGCGCGCGCTCGCCGGTCGTGTTCCCGTACCGCTGTTCGAACGTGTGCGACGCGTACTCGGCGCGGAGGGCGGCCACGTCGCGCTGGAGGGCGCCGCCGACGTTCAGTCCGGCCTGCTCGTGGTCGGCCGCCTCGACGGCCTCGTCGCTGAGCCCGAGGTAACTCGACGTGTTCGTCCCCGGTGCGAGGGTGGTCGTGGCGCTGGCCCCGACCGAGACGCCGGTCGGTGACCCGCCGGACAGTTCGGGCGCGCGCTCGGTGGCGGACCCCGGGGTGACGGGGAGCGACCCGGCGGCGACCGCCTGTGTCGCCGGTGCCGCGACGAGCAGGGCGAGGACCGCGAGGAGGAACGGGCGGTTCGAAGGCATCGCCTATCCTCTTTCGTCCCCGGTTACAAAAACCCATCTACTCCCGATACCGCCGCGAGACGCGGAGAGGGCCGTAGACGTTTCAAAAGCAACGGAGACGTTTTAATGAAAAGCGTTTTCCGCTCCGCCCGAAATGAGTCGAGTATGTCCCCGCGGTCGTTCGCCGTCGTCGTCACTGTCCTCCTGCTCCTCCCTGTCGGGGCCGTCCCGGCCGCGGTGGCCGGGGGTGGGACCGCCGCGAGTCCCGCCGGCCACCCCGGAGCGGTCGGCGCGAGCGTCGCCCCGCACGAGGGGTCGCTCGACGAGGGGGAGATCGAGATGCGGATCGAGGTGGCCGCCGACGGCGACGCCCGCTGGCGGGTGAAGACCGTGATCTCGGACTCGATCGATACCGCCGACGAGCGGGCGGCTTTCCGCGATTTCGTCGACGATTTCAACGAGACGGAGAGCCCGCTCGCCCTCGACACGTTCGTGGAGGGCGCGTCCAACGCCAGCCGGGCGACCGGCCGGGAGATGGTCGTCAGGAACGTCGAGCGCCACCACGCGCTGCACAACGGGACCGGCGCCGTCTGGGTCACGTTCACGTGGACGAACTTCGGTGAGACGGACGGCGACCGCCTCGCCATCGACGACGCGTTCAACACCACCTCGGGCGTGTGGCTCCCCTCGCTGGCGGCGAGCGAGACGCTGGTCGTCGTCCCGCCCAGCGGGTACGGCGTCAGCAGCGCGCCGACGAGCGGCCCGGCCGCGGCGTCGGACCTCTCGGCCGGAGTCGCCAGGTGGGAGGGTCCCCAGGACTTCGGGGACCGCGGCCCGTGGATCGTCTACTCGGGCGACGCCCCGACGGCGACACCGACGGACAGTCGGCCGCCGACGGGGACGGCGACCGGGACGCCCGACGACCCCGGGACGGGTACCGGAACCGGGGGAGTCGGTCCCGGCGGTGACGGCGACGGCGACGGCGTCCTCCCGGGCGCGCTGCCGTTCGTGGCCGTCGTCGTCGTCGGCGGCGCGAGCGCCGCGCTCCTCGTCGCGTACATGCGCCGCGACGACGACGGCCTCGGCGGCCTCATCGGCACGGGCGACGGTCCCGACCCGGACGCGGGGACGGCGGCCGGAGACGGCGCCACGGCGGACGCGAGCGCCGGCGGGGCGAGCGGCGTCGGATCCGCGGGCGACACGTCGTCTGCGGCGGCCGGTTCGGCTGCCGACGGCGCGACCGGGGACGCCGGGGCTGGAGCCGCCGCCGGCGCCGCCGCGGGAGCGAGCGGGACGACGGACGCGGCCGACACCGACGACACGGACGCGGCGTCGGCCGACGGGGCCGACGACGAGGACGACGGGATCGACGAGGAGCTGCTCAGCGACGAGGAGCGCGTCGAGCGCCTCATCGAGCAGAACGGCGGGCGGATGAAGCAGGCGGCCATCGTCCAGGAGACGGGCTGGTCGAACGCGAAGGTGTCGCAGCTGCTCTCCGCGATGGACGAGGAGGACCGGATCGACAAGCTCCGGATCGGCCGGGAGAACCTCATCTCGTTCCCCGACGAGGACGTGACCGACCTCGACTCCGAGTAGGGCGAGCGTTCTCCCGGTAGGGGCACGTTTCGCGGCGAAAACGCCGAACAACGGCCCGCCCCTCGGAAACGTTTAACCGCCGACCGGGCCAACTCACGGGGTATGAAGGTCCTCGTCACAGTCACGGACGTGGCGGTCGTCGACGACGAGTTCGAGATCGACGGGCTCGACGTGGACGAGCGATACCTCACCTACGAACTCAACGAGTGGGACGACTACGCCGTCGAGGAGGCGGTCCAGATCGCGGAGGCGGGCGACAGCGCCGAGCAGAGCTCGGCGGGCAATCAGGAGGAACCTGATGACGACGTGGAGGTCGTCACCGTCACGGTCGGTCCCGAGCGCTCGGAGGAGACCATCCGGAAGGCGCTGGCGAAGGGCGCCGACCGGGCCGTCCGGGTCTGGGACGACGCGATCGCCGAGCGGGACCTGCTCGACGCCGAGACGAAGGCCGACCTGCTGGCGGCCGTCGCCCGCGAGGAGGACCCCGACCTGATACTGTCGGGCGTCCAGAGCGGCGACGACAGCTTCGCCGCGACAGGGGTGACCCTCGCCGAGAAGCTCGGCGACGAGTGGGCCGCCGTCGTCAACCAGCTCGACCTCGACACCGAGGGCGGCGTCGCCTCGGTCCACCGCGAGCTGGAGGGCGGCGTCGAGGAGCTGACCGACGTGGAGCTGCCCGCCGTGTTGACCATCCAGACGGGGATCAACGAGCCCCGCTACGCCAGCCTGCGGGGCATCCGTCAGGCCCAGAACAAGCCGCTGGACGTGAAGACCCTCGCCGACCTGGGGCTCGACGAGGGCGCGCTGGAGACGCCGCTGCGCCGGACGGCCACCTACGAACCCGAGTCGGAGGGCGAGGCGACCGTCTTCGAGGGCGGCCCCGACGAGACGGCGGGTGAACTCGCCGCGGTCCTCCGCGAACGGGGGGCCGGCCAATGACGGTGCTGGCCGTCGCCGAGCACCGCCGCGGCGAACTGCGGGACGTGAGCCACGAACTCGCCGGTGCCGGCCGCGAGGTGGCCGAGGCGACCGACTCGGAACTCCACCTGGCAGTCGTCGGCGGCGACGTGGAATCGTTCGGCGAGGAACTCGTCCGCGAGGGCGTCGACGCCGTCCACACCGTCGACTACGGCGAGGAGTTCAACCACGACGTGTACGTCCAGGCCGTCGAGCAGTTGGCGGCCGAACTCGACCCGGACTACCTCCTCGTCCCCCACACCGTCAACGGCCTCGACTACGCGCCGGCGGTCGCCGAGCGGCTGGGCCTGCCGCTGGTGACCGACGCCGTCGACCTGACGGTCGAGGACCGGCTGGTCGTCACCCGCGAGATGTACGGCTCGAAGGTCGAGACGACCGTCGAGGTCGACGCCGACCGCGCGGCCGTGACGCTCCGGCCGGCCGAGTGGCCCAAGGCGCCGAAGGGCGGCGACGCGGCCGTCGAACCGTTCGACGTGAGCATCGACGAATCGGCCGTCCGCTCGACGGTGACCGGCTTCGAGGAGGCGGCCGGCGGCGACGTAGACATCGCCGAGGCGGACGTGCTCGTCTCCGTGGGCCGGGGCATCGAGGAGGAGGACAACCTCGACATCATCTGGGACCTGGCTGAGGCGCTGGACGCCACCGTCTCGGCCTCCCGGCCAGTCGTCGACAACGGCTGGCTCCCCAAGAATCGCCAGGTCGGCCAGAGCGGGAAGGTCGTCACCCCGGACGTGTACATCGCCGTCGGGATCTCCGGCGCGGTCCAGCACGTGGCCGGGATGAAGGGCGCGGACACGATAATCGCGATCAACAAGGATCCCAACGCGCCCATCTTCGACATCGCCGACTACGGGATCGTCGACGACCTGTTCGACGTGGTGCCGGCGCTGACCGAGGAGTTCGGCGGGTAGCATCTTGCGGGTACCGGGTCCGTAGACCGCGTCGAGCGACGGCCGGTCCTTCCGCTATGCGGACCGTTTTATATCGAGGTTCGCGATGAGGTGACATGCCTGTCCCCGAGGACGCACGGGACGTATCGATCACGGACGTACAGACGACGAAGATCGGGACCACGTTCGAGTGGACGCTGGTTCGGGTGTACACCGACGCGGGGGTGACCGGCACCGGCGAGGCCGTGCTGGGGCCGGCGGCCGACGCCTACATCGACTTCGCGAAGCAGTACCTCGTCGGGAAGAACCCGGTCGACGTCGACGCGCGGCTGACCGAGCTGTACGAGCGGACCTCGTATCTCGGCGGGATGAACGGCGTCGGCGTCACGGCGCTGTCGGGTATCGATATCGCGCTGCACGACCTGGCGGGGAAGCTGCTGGAGGTGCCGGCCTACCAGTTGCTCGGCGGGAAACACCGCGACGAGGTGCGAGTGTACTGCGACGTCCACGCCGGCGAGCACCTCCACGACGCGATGGAGGGCGGCGACGAGTCGGCCTACCGCCCGGAGGCCTACGCCGACGCGGCCGAGGAGGTCCTCGACGAGGGGTGGGACGCCGTCAAGTTCGACCTGGACAGCCCCGACAGGCACGTCCAGGACCCGCGAAACAAGCACCTCAACGGGCGGGCCATCGAGTACCGCGCGGAGATCGTCGAGACGGTGACCGACCGGGTGGGCGACCGCGCCGACGTGGCCTTCGACTGCCACTGGAGCTGGACGACCGACACCGTCCGGCGGCTGGCCGACCAGCTGGACCCGACGGACGTGTGGTGGCTGGAGGACACGGTCCCGCCGGAGAACGACGACATGCAGATCAAGGCCGCCGACGAGTCGGCGGTGACCATCGCCGCCGGCGAGAACGTCTACCGCGTCGAGGGCGCCCGGCGGCTGGTCGAGGACCAGGGCGTCGACGTGTTCCACCCGGACGTGCCGAAAAACGGCGGGATGCACGAGGTGAAGAAGATGGCGAACATGGCCAAGGCCTACCACATCCCGCTGGCCCTGCACAACGTCGCCTCGCCGGTCGGGACGATGGCCAGCGCCCACGTCGGCGCCGCGGCCTCGAACTTCCTGGCGCTGGAGTACCACGCCCGCGACGTGGACTGGTGGGCGGACGTAATCGAGGAGGACATCCTCCACGAGGGCCGGATCGAACTGCCCGACGAGCCCGGCCTCGGCGTGACCGTCGACCAGGACACCGTCGCCGAGTACGCGCTCGACGGCGAGAGCGTCTTCGACGAGGCCTGATCGACGGCCGGAGCGGCGAACGCGGCGGCGACCGCGCAATCCAGCACGTGGTACGCAGAAGACATTTACCGGCGGTGGGCCATCCGGCCGGTATGTCGCGGCGTCTCGTCGCCGTCGGCCTGCTCGTGGTGCTGGCGGCCGTGACCGCAGCCGGTGGGGTCGCCAGCCCACAGCTCGACCCGGTCTGCCGGGCCTGCGGATCGAGCTTCGCGGACGCAGCCGACGACCGCGGCTACGACGTGACCGTGACCAACAGCACGGCGACGGTCCGGGTCCACGCGAACGGCTCGGCGACGTGGACGGTGACCAACCGGCTCGACGGGGCGGACGCCGACGCGCTCGCCGAACCGGACGCAGCCGAGTCGGTCGCTCGGGCGGCCGTCCGGGAGGGTCACGGCCTGCCCCACGTCTACGAGGAGGGGTCGCTGACCGTCGAGTCCGTCGCGGTCGAGGGCCGGTCGGTCACGGTCCGGTTCACCGACCCCGACGCGGGGACGCGGCGGCTGGGGACGCTCGTCGTCGACTACTTCCACTCCGACGGGGTCCAGGGCGGGTGGATCCTCGACGTCGACGAGTTCACGCTCGTCGGGCCGCCGGGCGCGACGGTCCTGAACGACCCCGCCGGGGCGGTCGACTCGGAGTACGCGCCGCCCGAGGCGACGCCGACGGTCGACGGCGGGCGCGTCACCTGGCGGGGGTCGACGGCGGAGGAACACGGCCCGGTGTTCTACGAGGACCTCTACGTCGTCTACGGCGACCCGGAGACCGCCGGCTGGCGCGTGGCCGGCGCGACGGCGCTATCGAGCGCGCCGCTCTGGCTCGGCAACCTCGGTAGCTTCGTCGTGCCGACCGCGTTCGTCTTCGCGGGGGTGCTGTTCGTCGTCGTCGCGGGAGTCGGCGGCCTGCTGTCGTCCGGGCGGGGCGTGCAGCCGAAGCAGGTCGCCGCGCTCGGCGGGCTCGCGGCCGTGGCCGTCCCCGTGGTGTCCCCCGGAGAGTGGCTGGTCGGTCTCGCGGCCACGTACCTCGTCGCCGGCGGAGCCGGGACGGTCGCGCCGCGGCTACTCCGGTCCCTCCGGGGCGCGGCCGCCCTCGGCGTCGCCTCGCTGGCCGCCGTCGGCGGCGCGTACGCCGCGCTGGAGGGGCTGCTGGGCGACCCGGTCGTATTCGAATCGGCGGTCGAACTGGCGGTCTATCACCTCCCCCTCGCCGGGGGGCTGCTCGTCGGGCGTGCGCTCGCGGAGTACCGCGCCGGCGGCGGGCTCCGCCCGGTGCTGTTCGGCGCCGCCGTGGCGCTGACTGGCTGGTTCGTCGCGGGCGCCGTCTACGTCCCCTTCGCGTCGACCCCGTTCGGCCTCGTGCTCTTCGTCATGGGCTTCGCCGCCGTCGCGGCCGCGATCGGCGCGAGTCCGCTCGTCGCCCTCGCTGCGGAACCCTCGGAGGCGCGGGCGACCCGGTCCGGAGCGGCCGACGTACCGGGCGAGACCGCCGCCGATTCGTAGAGCGGCGGGGACGACTGCCGAGTCGGAAGACGCCCGCGAAGCCCGGGTAGCCACTGCCGGCCGGACAGGGGCGGTTTCGTCAGCTACTTGCGGGGCTGTTCCTAAGCGTGGGGCGATGGAGTACCTGGAGTCTCGTCGGGAGCGCGTCGAGGAGCGGCTGGAGGCGGTCCTCGACGGCGTCGAGCCCGACGAACTCGGCGACGAGGTTCGCCACGTGGTGCTGTCGGGGGGCAAGCGGGTGCGGCCGACGGTGACGGTGCTGGTCTGCGAGGCGCTCGGCGGCGATATCGACACCGCCGTCGAGTTCGCGGTCGGCATCGAGCTCGTCCACAGCGCGTCGCTGGTCGTCGACGACATCATCGACCGGTCGGAACTGCGCCGCGGGACGCCCTCGGCGTGGGCGGAGTTCGGCCACGGCCCCGCCATCATCGCCAGCGACGGCCTGCTCGGCGAGGCCTTCGCCCTCTTTTCGGCGAACGAGCGGGCGATGCAGGCCGTCTCCGAGTCGATGGTCGAACTCGGCGAGGGCGAGGCGACCGAACTCGTCGCCCGGCCGACCAGCGAGGAGGAGTACATGGAGCTCGCCCGGCGGAAGACCGGCGCCCTGTTCCGCGCCGCGGCCGAACTCGGCGCGATCGCCGCCGAGGCGGACGCCTACACGGTCGAGAACTTCGGCAAGTACGCCGAGCGGGTCGGGGTCGCCTTCCAGATGCGCGACGACGTGTTAGACGCCACCGCCGACGCCGAGGACCTCGGCAAGCCCACCGGCCACGACGCCGCCATGGAGCGGCCGTCGCTCGTGCAGGTGGCGGATCTCACTCCCGACGAGGCCAACGACCGCGCCCACGAGCAGTCCCAGGCCGCACTCGACGCGCTCGCCGCCGTCGACGCCGCGGACTCGAAGGCGATGGACTACCTGCGCGACCTCGCTGAGTTCGTCGTGGTTCGGGAGCGCTGAGTTCTACTCGTCGTCCGTCGCTGCCACGACCGCCTCGGCGCCGCAGTCGGGACACTCCTCGTAGTCGGTGGAGAAGCGCGCGTCACAGGCCTCGCATCGGTAGTCGTGGCGCTCCTCGGCCGCCTGCTTGGCGCTCTGCTTGAACTCCTCGACCTCCCGGCCGAGCCTGTTGAAGATGCCCATCGGTCTGTTCTAACGAGGTGGCCGACCGGGATAAGCCTCGTGGCGGTCCGGGGTTTTCGCGTCTCTCGACCGCGCTCGACGACGGGATGGAAATCCTCGCCACCCTCGTATCAGTGACCGCAACCGCAGGACACGGAAAGCGCTGAAAGCCCTCGGCGCGCTCGCGCCTCGCCTTTCAGTCTGCCAGGACAGCACCGCAGACTGCCCCGCACGGCAACCGCGGACGGCCACGAACCTCCCCAGCCGATTGCACTCCGCGCGCCTGCGACGTGCGACGACTCATCCACCGTCGGAGTACGCTCTGACGAGCCTTCGCTCACAAGTTCACGAAGACCTCGCGCGACAGTGCGCGCCGACTGCACCGCAAAACACCCACCTGCAGGAAGCATCCGGCGCCGGAGGCGCCGGTTCGCCGCCAGAGCAACCGCTGACGACCCTTCGGTCGTTCGCGGTGCTCACTCCCGCAGACACCGGACGCGAGCGACCGGAGGGAGCGAGTCGTCCGGCCATGTTCACCCGTGTTTTTGACGGGGTTCGAGGCGCGAGCCGACTGGCTCGCGACGACGCCCCCGTGAAAAAAGATGGTGGACCACACCCCTCAAGTTCGTCCGCGCCTACTCCCGAGTGATGAGCGACACCGAGGGTCCCCTGTCGCCGGACAGGCCGGACGCCGAGAGCGAGTTCCGGGTCGACGCGCCGTTCGAACCGGCGGGCGACCAGCCGGAGGCCATCGAGCAACTCGCCGACGGCTTCCGGCAGGGCATGGACAAGCAGACGCTGCTGGGGGTCACGGGGTCGGGCAAGACCAACACCGTCTCCTGGGTCGTCGAGGAGATCCAGAAGCCGACGCTGGTCATCGCCCACAACAAGACCCTGGCCGCCCAGCTCTACGAGGAGTTCCGCGAGCTGTTCCCCGACAACGCCGTCGAGTACTTCGTCTCCTACTACGACTACTACCAGCCCGAGGCCTACGTCGAACAGACCGACAAGTACATCGAGAAAGACGCCTCGATCAACGACGAGATCGACCGCCTGCGCCACTCCGCGACGCGCTCCCTTCTCACCCGCGACGACGTGATCGTCGTCGCCTCGGTCTCCGCGATCTACGGGCTGGGCGACCCGCAGAACTACGTCGACATGAGCCTCGAACTCGAAGTCGGTCAGGAGATCGACCGCGACGAGGTGCTCTCGCGGTTGGTCGATCTGAACTACGAGCGCAACGACGTGGACTTCACGCAGGGCACCTTCCGCGTGCGGGGCGACACCCTCGAGATCTATCCGATGTACGGCCGCTACGCCGTCCGCGTCGAGTTCTGGGGGTCGGAGATCGACCGGATGCTGAAGGTCGACCCGCTGGAGGGCGAGGTCGAGTCGTCCGAGCCGGCGGTCCTCATCCACCCGGCGGAACACTACTCGATCCCCGAGCAACGGCTCCAGCGGGCCATCGAGGAGATCGAGGAGCTCAAAGAGGAACGGGTGCGGTACTTCGAGCGCCAGGGCGACCACGTCGCCGCCCAGCGCATCGACGAGCGGACCACCTTCGACCTGGAGATGATGCGGGAGACGGGCTATTGCTCGGGCATCGAGAACTACTCCGTCCACCTCTCCGAGCGCGACTCCGGCGACCCGCCCTACACCCTCATCGACTACTTCCCCGACGACTTCCTCACCGTCATCGACGAGTCCCACCAGACGATCCCCCAGATCAAGGGGCAGTTCGAGGGCGACCGCTCCCGCAAGGAGTCGCTGATCGACAACGGCTTTCGCCTCCCGACGGCCTACGACAACCGCCCGCTGACCTTCGAGGAGTTCGAGGAGAAGACCGACAAGACGCTGTACGTCTCCGCTACGCCCGCCGACTACGAGCGGGAGGTCAGCGACCAGGTCGTCGAGCAGATCGTCCGGCCGACCCACCTGGTCGACCCAGCCGTGGAGGTCTCGCCGGCGGAGGGGCAGATCGACGACCTCCTCGACCGGATCGACGAGCGCGTCGAGCGCGACGAGCGGGTTCTGGTCACGACGCTCACCAAGCGGATGGCCGAGGACCTCACCGAGTACCTCGAAGAGGCGGGCGTCGCCGTCGAGTACATGCACGACGAGACCGACACCCTCGAACGGCACGAACTCATCCGGTCGCTCCGACTGGGCGACATCGACGTGCTCGTCGGGATCAACCTCCTCCGGGAGGGGCTGGACATCCCCGAGGTGTCGCTCGTGGCCATCCTCGACGCCGACCAGGAGGGGTTCCTCCGCTCGGAGACGACCCTCGTCCAGACGATGGGGCGCGCCGCACGGAACGTCAACGGCGAAGTCGTCCTCTACGCCGACGACCCCAGCGACGCCATGGAGGCGGCCATCGAGGAGACCAACCGCCGCCGGGAGATCCAGCAGGAGTACAACGAGGAACACGGCTTCGAACCCACCACGATCGACAAGGAGATCGGCGAGTCCTCGCTGCCCGGGTCGAAGACCGACACCGACGGCGCTTCCTCGATGGACCCCGACGACGACGAGGAGGCCGCCCGCGCGATCGAGCGCCTCGAGGAGCGCATGGAGGAGGCCGCCGACAACCTGGAGTTCGAACTCGCCGCCGACATCCGCGACCGTATCCACGAACTCCGCGAAGAGTACGACCTCGCCGGCGGCGACGACGAGGAAGGCGTCGTCCCCGAACCCGTCGACGAATTCTGAGACCATCTTTTTCGCGATGGGGTTTCCTCGGTCGCCTTCGGCGACCTGCGGGGAACCCCATCGCCAAAAACATGGGTGAAAACACCGTCAGAGCAAGCTCTGACGAGGTCTCGTTCGCTACTCTCACGAGACAGGCCGGACGACTCGCTCACTTCGTTCGCTCGCGTCCGGTGTCCGCAGGAGTGAGCACCGCGAACGACTGCGGGCTCGTCAGAGCGTGCTCTGACGGCGAACCGGCGCTTTGCGCCGGATGCTACCTTCGGTCAAAAGGGCGGACGCTACCTCCGTTCGGACGGCCCTCCGCCAAACCGTGGTGGGCACTCACACATCCCCCGAACACTTTTTTCGAACCCCACCGGATCGCCGCCAATGAACTCGGACTGCTGACCGGACCGGTGACGGCGCGACGCCGCTCGAATCCGCGATAGTCGCTCGTTCGCCGCTCCGGTTGCCGCCGGCCGCCGCGCTCGATAGCGGCGGCCGGCGGCGTTCTTGCGTTCTCTGACCCGACAGCCGTCAGTCCGTCCGCGGTCGCTGCGGACGGGCGCGCCCGCAGACCGACACTGCAGCCACGACACCCGACAATGACCGATCGAACGATCCCGCACGCACAGATCACCGAACTGCTCGACCGTATCCGGCCGACCTGGAGGGTCGAGTCGGCGACGCCGGCCAGTGACGGCTCCCACGTCGTCTACTTCCTCGACGTGGCGACGCCCGACGGGCCCCGGGAGTGCGTCCTCAAGGCGACGCGCCCGGACCAGGACCCCGTCTGCGACGACGAGGCGCGGGTCCTCGCCGTCCTCGGCGCCCACACCGACCTCCCCGTCCCGGCGGTGTTCGGCGTCGTCGACGACGACCCGAACCTGCCGGCGCCGGCGTTCCTCGCGTCGGTGCTCCCGGGCGCCAACCACAGTCGGACGGCGCTCCCGGAGTTCTCGCCCGAAGCGGTCCGCGAACTCGGCCGCTCGACCGGCCGACTCCTCGCCGACCTCCACCGGTTCGACGCCGTCGACGCCTACGGGTTCGTCGGCGTCGACCACGACGGGTCGCTCGACGGCGGCCGCCCGGGCGCCGACCCCGCGTCGGTCACCGTCCACGGTCCCGCGGAGGACTGGATCGACTACCTCCGCGGCGAGGTCGAGCGACTGGACGACGCGCTCGTGGACTCCCGGTTCGCCGACCTGCGTGGGGATGTCGTGCCCGCGCTCGACGCGGCGGTCGACGACCTCGCCGGCGAGTTCCGGCCGGCGCTCTGCCGGGTCGACCAGTCGCTGGACAACTCGCTGGTCGACCCCGAGAGCGGCGCGGTCACGGGCCTGCTCGACTGGGAGTTCCCCGTCGCCGCGACGCCGGCCTACGACCTGGCGTTCGTCGAGCACAGCCTCGCCGGCGGCCACTGGCCGCTGCTGCCCGACCAACCGGACGACAGCGAGCGGATCCGTGCGGGGCTCCTCGCGGGCTACCGCGAGGGCGGGCCGGCCCGCGTCGTCGAACAGTTCCGCCGCAACCGGGACTGTTACGCGCTGCTCGTCGAGACCCACGCGATGGTGAACTTCGACCCCTGGTTCGACCTGCGGGGGGGTCGACGCCGACGAGCGCCGCGGGGCCGCCGACGCGCTCCGCGAGCGGGTTCGGAGCTACTGCTGAAGTGGCTGCTCGGCGGGCACGGCGACGATCGTGCTGCTTGCGAGCGCAACGGAGTGCGACAAGATATTTGACGGGGCCGGACGACTCCCCGGCAGAGGTCCGCTGGATGGACGATACGACCCCGCACTCAGATTCGACACGCCCCGCACCGACGCGGCGGCGCTTCCTCGCCGGCCTGACCGCGGCCGGCGTGGTCGGTTCGACCCTCTCCGCCGTCGCCGGCGGACAGCCCTCGACCGACCGCACGTCGAGCGACGCCGCGTCGCGAAGGTGGCCGATGTACGCCTACGACGACGGCAACACCGGCTACAGTAGCGCGAACGCCCCGCGAGACGGTATCTCGGCCCGGTGGGACCGGGCGATCAGCGCGACGGGCGAACCGACGTTCGACGACGTCACCGCCTACGTCCGGAGCACGGACGGGAGCCTGTACGCGCTCGACCGGGGCTCGGGGGAGACGCGGTGGCGCTACCGGACGGACGGCGAGGGCGACGCGCCGGCCGCGGCCGCCGTCTCCGACGGGACCGCGTTCATGGACGACGGGGCCGCCGTAGTGGCCCTCCGGACGGGCTCCCAGGAACGGTACTGGCGTACGGAGCTCGACGGCACCGTCTCGGCGCCGGTCACGCTGACCGATTCGCGCGTCCTCGCGGGGACGGACGCCGGGACGCTCTGTTCGCTCGACCGTAGCGGCGGCGCCCGCAGGTGGACGTTCGACGCGGGCGACCCGATCGTGGCGGCGCCCGCGCGCGGCTCGAAGCGGGTCTTCGCCGCGACCGAGACGGGCACCGTCGTCGCCCGCGGGGCCCAGGCGGGGGGCCCGCGCTGGGAGTTCGACGCGGACGAGCCGACCGCGGACCTGCCGCCGGTCGTCAGCGACGACCACGTGTACGTCGGCGACACCGGCGGGACGGTGTACGCCATCGACCGGGTCGACGGCAGGGTCCGGTGGCGAACCGACCTCGGGAGCGCGGTCGTCGGCGGCCCGGCCGTCGCACGCGATACCCTGTTCGTTCCGACGGCCGACGGGACGCTCTACGCCCTGAACGCAGTCGGTGGGGGCGAGCGCTGGTCGGTCGCCCTCGAGTCGCCGGCGAGCCGCAAACCGGTCGTCACCGACGCGGTGATCTACGTCGCGACCGCCGAGGACACCGTCTACGCGCACGCCTGGGGCGGCCGGAACGAGGGCGCCGAACTCTGGCGGGCTAACCTGCCGGTCAACGACCCCTCGATCTCGGTGGTGAACGACCTTGTCGCCGTCGTCGGCGGCCTCTACGTCGCGCTCGGGAGCGGCTCGGCGACCGCGATCGACCGCGGGTCGTTCGACGCGGTGACGACGCGGTGGACCTACGAGACCGACGGGACGGCGGCCGGCTCGCCCGCGCTCACGGACGACGCCCTGTACACGACCGACGGCGAGCGGGTCTGCTACGCCCTCGACCCCGCAGAGGGGGGCGAGCTGTGGCGTTCCGAGGTCGACGCGGACCTGACCGGCCCGGTGGCCGACGGCGACGGCGTCTACCTCGGTGCAGGCGACGGGACCGTCCGCGCGCTGGCGACCGACGACGGGAGCGAGCGCTGGACCGTCGAGACGGACAACCCGGTGCCGGCCGCGCCCGTCCGCTGGGGGGATCTCGTCGTCGCCATGGACGCCCAGGGGCGGCTCTACGGGATCGACCGCGCGGAGGGCGACCGGCGGTGGACCGGCCGCGTCGACAGCGGCGGGACAAGCCCCGCCGCGGGCGGCGACCGGATCTACGCGAGTTCGCCCAGCGGCGTCGTCTCCGCGTTCGACGCCGCGACCGGCGAGGAGCTGTGGGGTTTCCGCGCCGGGACCACGGTCGCCGCCCCCGCGGCCAGCGCCGACACCGTCTACGTCGGCGACCGGGACGGTCGGTTCTACGCCGTCGACGCCACGGGCAAGGAGCCCGCCGAGCGGTGGTCGACGGAGCTGGACGGGGCCGTCAGGGCGGCGCCGACCGTCGCCGGCGACACCGTCTACGTCGGCACCGACGCGGGAACGCTGCACGCCTTCGACCTGGGGGGCGACCGCCGCTGGCGGGCTGAGGCCGGCGAGGCGATCCGCTCGAAACCCGGCGTCGCCGGCGACCTCGTGACGGTCGGCAGCGAGAACGAGAGCGTCTACGCCTTCGACGCGGCCGACGGGAGCCGGCGGTGGGCCTACGACACCGCCGCGCCGCTGCGGACGACCGCGGCCTTCGGCAACGACACCGTCTACGTCGCGAGCGCCGAGATCGTCGCGCTCGACCCGCCCAACACCGTCCAGACGCCGACGCCAACGGCGACGGCCACGCCGACGGAGACGCCGACGCCCACGGCGACCCCGACGGACGACGCCACGCCGACCGACACACCGACGGCCGCGCCGACCGACACGGCGGGAGCGACGCCGACCGACACAACGACTGCGACACCGACCGACGCGGCGGGGACGACGCCGACCGACACACCGACTGCGACCGACGCGTACGCCGGTGGGACCGCCACCCCGACCGGGAGACCGACGACGACGGCACCCGGCGGGGCGGGCGGGGCGACGGGGACACCGACCGACGCCCCGACGCCGCCGGCGACGACCACCACCGGTAGCGGGGCCGGCGGCGGAGGCGGGGGCGGCGGCCCGCTCGACGGGTTCGACGTCGAGCCGGACTGGCTCCCCTACGCCGGTGCGGGCGCGATCGCCGCCGTCGCAGCGCTCGGCGCGGCCGTCAAACGCTTCGGCGGCGGCGGCAGCGGCGGCACCGGCGGTAACCAGGCCGACGCCCTGAACTGGGGCGGCGGCCTCGACGACGACGACAACTGACCGAACGGCCGCTCTTCTCGGCGTTCGACGGCTCCACCAGTCGCTTCTATCTCGTCCCGTGGAGGATTCTGTATCGCGGCATGTAATTTATGTCGGTGTGAACCCGGCCCAGGCGGTCACGGGGTGGGCTGGAATCGGGGCGGTGGGCGGCGCCGAGCCGGGGTTCGGACCGCGGTAGCGTCGGTCGAACCCGGTCGTCGGCGGTTCCGAAGCAGTCAGGAATCCCCGACGAACGCCGTCAGGACCGCCGATTCCGCCCGCCGCAGGAGCTCCCCCGCCGTACTGCGGGCGCAGTCCAGTTCCCCGGCCACGTCGGCGACCGACCCGGACCGCTCGATGTCGTAGTAGCCGACCGCGACGGCTGCCTCCAGCGCCTCCCGCTGGCGGCCGGTCAGCCGCGCGGGCTCGGGCCAGCGGCGGAACTCGCGGACGCGCACCACGTCGGTGTCGACAACCGCGTCCAGGGCGCCGTAGAACTCGGAGAGGGCTTCGGACTCCCCGACGGCCTCGAAGCGGGCCGTCCCCGAGGGCCGGAAGGTCACCGGCGGGACGAAGGCCACCCGCGAGCCGGCGACCACGTCCAGCACGGCGTCGGGCAGCTCGTACGCCGACTGCCGGACGAAGGCGTAGGTTCCACTGTCGGCCGCGACGAGCTGTACCTCCGTCGCCGAGTCGACCGCGTCGAGGACCTCGCGGACCGCCGGCGGACCGGCGTCGAACCAGGTCAGCGTCGTCACGTCGGCCGTCGGCCCCCAGATCAGGAGATCCGCCCGTGTCACCGGACCCTCGGCCGTCACCTCCCGGTGTAGCGGATGGGCGGCGTCCGGCGGGTAGGTCGTCTCGAAGGTGACCTGTCGCATCGGCTACGCCGTCGCCTCACGTATAAAAGACCGTATCGATCCGGGACAACGGCCGAGGGTGCGGGCCCGTTACGTCCGACCGATGAGTGACTCGCCGCTCACCGCCGGGCGCGCCGACGGGGCCGACGCCTCGACGCCGGTCGCCGACCCAGGGGGCGACACGCGGACGGTCGAGTACGGGACAGCCGAGCGTCGGCTGGCCCGGGCCGAGTACGGGGCCGCGGAGGGCGACCCGGTCGTCTTCCTCCACGGGACACCGGGGTCGCGGCGCCTGGGCGCCCTCGTCGACGACGCGGCACGCGAGGCCAAGATTCGCGTGCTCGCGCCGGACCGACCGGGGTTCGGCCGGTCGACGGGCTGGCCCGGGCGCCAGCCGACCGACGCGGCCGACTGGTTCGCGCCGCTCCTGGCCGACGCCGGCGTCGAGCGGGCGCGCGTGGTCGCCTTCTCCGGTGGGGCGGCCGACGCGCTCGCACTCGGGGCGCGGCGGCCGGACCTGGTCGACGGGATCGACCTCGTCTCCGGGGCCTCGCCGCCGTCGGTCGCCGCGGCGACGCCGCGACTCCAGCGCGTCCTGGGTCGGCTGGCCGCCGGGACGCCCCGCTTGCTCGGGGCGGCCCTCCGCGGGGGGACCTGGCTGGCGGCGCGCGGCGCCCCCTCGACCGTCCTCGCGCAGTACACCGACGACCCCGGCGGAATCGCGCCGGAGGTGACCGAAATCGTGCACGAGGACTTTCTCGAAGGCGTCAGTCGCTCGCGCAACGGCGCAGTCACGGAGCTCGCCTGGGTCGCGGAGGGCTGGGGTGTCTCACCGGCGGACGTGTCGGTCCCGGTCCGCCTGTGGCACGGCGACGCCGACGCGAACGTCCCCCTCGCCGACGCCGAGCGCCTGCGCGACCGGTTGCCCGACGCCGACCTGACCGTGCTGGACGGCGACCACCTGACGACGCTGCTGGCCGCCCGGTCGCGCGTGTTCGCTATCGCGCCCCGAGATTGATTGTCCCGGCCGCCGACCGGCCGGTATGGTCGAGGCGAGTCACGAGACGGCCGTCGTCGACGGCCACCGGATCCACTTCCTGGCCGCCGGCGACCCGGCGGACCCGCCGCTGGTGCTGTTGCACGGCGGGATCATCGACGCTGCGGCGGTGAGCTGGGGCGCGGTCGTCGAGCCGCTCGCCCGCGAGTACCGGGTGGTCGCGCCCGACCTCCTGGGCTACGGCCGCAGCGCCAAGCCCGACGTGACCTACTCGCTCGACACCCACGTCGACGTGGTCGAGGGGTTCGTCGCGACGGTCGGCCTCGACGAGCCTGCGGTCGCCGGCATCTCGATGGGCGGCGGCGCGGCGCTGGGATTCGCGCTCCAGTCACCCGAGCGGGTCGACCGGCTCGTCCTGCTCGACAGCTACGGGCTCGGCCGGGAACTCGCCAACGGCCAACTGACGCGCCTGCTCGCGAAACAGGGGCTGACGAACAAGCTCGCGATCGCACTCATGCGACGGAGCCGCGGCTTCACGGAGGCCAGCCTCGGGAACATCGTCCACGACACCGACAGCCTCTCGGTCGACGCCGTCGACGCCGTCTGGGCGGAGGTCAAGCGCCCCGGCGTCGGGAAGGCCTACCGGAGCTTCCGGGCGGCGGAGGTCGGTCCCGACGGCTACCGCACGGACTTCACCGACCGGCTGGACGGCCTCGACACCCCGACGCTGCTGCTCCACGGCGAGCACGACGAGGTGTTCCCCCACCGCTGGAGCGAGCGGGCGGCCGCCCGCATCCCGGACAGCGAGTTCCACCTGCTGGACGACTGCGCCCACTGGGCGCCCCGCGAGCGTCCGGCCACCGTGGTGGCCCTGATCGAGGGGTTCGTCCCGCGATAGCGGCTGGTGACTTCCTGAATTGACGTATTCGCGGTCGAAACACGGAATATCGGCGGACCTGGTGTCCAGGGGGGAGAGCACTGTCGGAGTCGATAAACCAGCATCCGCGATATACAACTCCCGTCGCGCAGCGAGCGGGGCTGACCGGGCCGGGGCTACAGCCCGTCGAGAAACGCGTCGATAGCGCCGCTCTCGGGGTGGCAGTGGCAGTAGGTGCCGAGCGTCCGGTACTCGGTGAGGCCGTCGCGGCCGTCGGCGATGCCGTCGCCCCGTTCCACGTCGAACGCGAAGCGGGTGTCCCCTGCGGGGTCGGCCGTCGAGTAGTGGAACTCGTGGCCGCGGCGGTGCTCGCCCGAAGCAGCAGTCAGCGTGTCCTCGCGTGCGCGGAGTTCCACGTGGTCCAGCGCCTGGTAGCGGTCGTGCATCGTCACGTCGGCGGGGAGGACGCCGGCCATCGCGTGCGTCTCGCCGTCGGTCGTCGTCAGCGACTCCGCCAGCGCCATCAGCCCGCCGCACTCGCCGAACACCGGGAGGCCGTCGGCGGCGCGGTCGGCCAGCGTGTCGAGCGCGGGGCTGGCGGCGAGATCGGCGGCGTGGTTCTCGGGGTAGCCGCCGGGGAGGTAGACGCCGTCGCAGTCGGGCAGGTCCTCGCCGTCGGCTGGCGCGAACGGGACGAGTTCGCCCCGCTCGCGGATCCGTTCGAGCGTCGCCGGGTAGACGAACCGGAAGGCGTCGTCGCGAGCGACGGCGACGCGGGGGCGGCCGTCCTCGCCGTCGGGCGTCGATCCGGCCGGTGTAACGGCGGCACCCGCCGACGAGTCGACCGCGGGCTCGGATTCGGGTTCTGCTGGCTCCCGGGCCACTCCGCGCAGCCGGTCGCCGCGGAGGTGGTCTGCGGCGGCGTCCAGCGCCTCGTCGTCGAGCGGCGACTCCTCGCCCATGTGGAGGCCGAGGTGACGGTCCGGGATTTCGAGGGCGTCGTCCGGCGCGATCCGCCCGAAGTAGTCGAGTTCGTCCGGCAACGCCTCGCGGATCCCCTCGGCGTGGCGGCCGCCGTGGGCGCGCTGGGCGAGCACGCCCGCCACGTCGATGTCGCGGCCGGCGCGGGCGGCGTACTCCCGAAAGCCCAGCGCCGTGGCCGCGACGCTCTCCATCCCGGCCTTCGCGTCGACGACGAGGACGACCGGCAGGTCGAGCGTCTCGGCGACCATCGCCGTCGAGGAGCCGTCACCGTCGTACAGGCCCATGACGCCCTCGACGACGCACACGTCCCCCTCGCCGCGGCAGTAGTTGCGCCGGAGGCCCGCTTCGCCCTGGAGCCAGCGGTCGAGCGTCCGCGAGGGGCGGCCCGCGACCCGCTCGTGGTGGCTCGGGTCGATGAAGTCCGGCCCGGCCTTGGCGGGTTGCACGTCGAGGCCTGCCCGCTCCAGCGCGCGGATCACGGCGAGCGTCGCGACGGTCTTCCCGACGCCGGAACTGGTCCCGGCGAGGACGAATCCCCTCACGGCGTCGCCCCCTGGTCATCGGCCCGGACCACCAGCACCGACAGGTCCGAGAACGGGGTGTCGTCGGGACCGTCCCCGCCGGCGTGGCCCGCCAGTTCGCCGAGCGCGGTCCGGGTCACCGCCTCGTCGTCGTGGGTGAGTCGCTCGTAGACCAGCGCGGTCAGCGACTCGCTGGCGCCGGCGTCGAGCAGGCCGGCCGCGATGTCCCCCGGCATCAGGTCGTACGGCCGCGGGAGGACGAGCAGGTGGCGCTCCCCGGCGTCAGCCCGCAGCCGCTCGCGGTCGGCGGTCAGCTCGCCGCGCTTGTGCAGCGTGACGAACGTCGAATCCTCCATCGGGGTCCGGGCGCGGCTCGCCGCAAGCTGGAGCGAGGAGATGCCGGGGATCACCCGGACTGGACGGTCGACGGCTCGCTCGACGCGGCCGAGGAACTGGTAGCCCGAGAAGTTCGGGTCGCCCATCAGCACCGCGGTCCCCGCGGCGCCGTCGGCGACCCGGTCGGCGAACGCCGCCAGGGTCTCGCCCTGGTCGTCGTACCCGCAGGCGAGGACTTCCCCGTCGATCCGGTCGCGCACGCGGTCGACGACCGTCTCGAAGCCGACGACCGCGTCGGCCTCGCGGATCGCCCGCTCCCCGCGGGGGGTGAGATACTCCGGGTTCCCGGGGCCGATCCCGACGGCGTAGACGGGGTCGGCGGCGTCCGCTCGCTCGGCCTCGGCGACGGACCGTTCCGGCGCCGCGGCGGCGATAGCCTCCGGCGGCTGGTCGTCGGTGGGCGGGCGGTCGTCGTCGGTCGGGGATGCGTCGGTCACGATATCCGGTCCCACGGGGGGCGGCCCGTTGACTGTTCCGGATAGGCCCGACCCCGCGGCGGTCGCTCCGCCGCGTCGGGGTGACCGGCGGCCCCGTTGGGTCGAGCCGGTCGGTTGGCTCGCAGGCCGGGACCGTCAGTAGATCCGGCGCGTCACGAAGACCAGGATCCCGAGGACGAGCAGGCCGATCCCCCAGTAGACGGAGGGGTACGGGAGGTATTCGAGCAGGAGCGTGACGACGCCGGACGTGATGAGCGACCACCCGATGGTCGTTCGGTACGCCATGGACGGTCGGTCGGCGCTCGCGCCGATAGTTACCCGCCGATTTCGGGGGTAGCGTGAACTTACCGGCCGATCCGGGCCGGCGCAGTGGGCGAGGCTATCGCGGGCGCGCTCGTCCGCGGACACGATCTCCGTCCGGATCACCCGCTCGCGGCGACGGTCCGTTCCTGGCCGGTCTTCCTGCAGAGCCAGGCGCCGACGTGGCCGCCGACGAGACCCGCGATCCCGGCGATACCGAGGACGACGGCGCTGAAGACGACGACCAGCAGCGGTTTCACGGGTGCGAACGACCACGCGTCGGCGAAACTCTCGGCGGTGGTGAGCATCGTGGGGGCGATCCAGACGTAGCCGGCGAGGCCGCCGATCACGCCGGCTCCGAGACTCGCGGCGCTCACGTCGGCCGAGTACCGACGGGCGAGGAAGCCGGCGATCAGGCCGCCGACGACGACCATGTTGAACGAGAAGTGGTTGTTCGCCCCGGAACGCCAGTAGGCGGCCAGCGTGAGCGGCATCGACACCACGCCCCCGACGAGGGCGTACTGCCAGGTCCGCGGGAGCGAACCGGGGAGGGGACCTGAACCGGGATCAGTTCGGGACATAGCCGTTCGGTTGACAGTTCCCGCGGCGGCCTAATAAAACGTGTCGCCGCCTGTAACGGGGAACGGCTCGCCGGCGCCTACAACCGCTCGGCCAGCGTCGCGGCGGTCTTGGCGCCGACGCCGTCGACGCTCTCCAGTTCCTCACGGGAGGCCGACCGGACGTTCTCGACGCTGCCGAACCGCCGGAGCAGCCGTTTCCGGGTCTCCGGTCCGACCCCGTCGATGTCGTCGAGCACCGTGGACACGTCGTCCCGCAGCGTCTGGTGGTACTGGACGGCGAAGCGGTGGGCCTCGTCGCGGGCGCGCTGGAGGAGGTGGAGGTGGCCGGCGTCGTCGGGCCAGTCGTAGACGCCCGCCGGCGTCACCACGAGCTCCTCGTCCTTCGCGAGCGCGACCGCGGGCACGTCCCACCCGGTGGCGTCGAGGGCGTCGCGCGCCGCGCCGAGTTGCCCCTCGCCGCCGTCGATGAGTAGCAGGTCCGGGTCGGGCCGTTCGTCGCGACCCTCGACGGCCCGGTCCGCGCGCCAGCGCACCAGCGACCGCATGTTCGCGTAGTCGTCGTTCTCGTCGTCGAGCTTCTTCCGGCGGTAGTCGGACTTCTCGGGCTCGCCGTCGACGAAGGTCACGTCGCTCCCGACGGCGGCGTTCCCCTGCGCGTGACTCACGTCGAACCCCTCGATCCGTTCGACCCGCGCGTCGAGGCCGAGCGCGTCCGCGAGCGCCCGCCCCTCGTCGTCGCGGCGGTCCCTGCGGCGGGCGTTTTTCAGCGCCAGGTCGACCAGCGTCGCCTCGCGGCCGGCGCCGGGCACCCGCAGCGCGACGCCCTCCCGTTCGAGCCAGGCTTCCAGGTCGGCGTCGTCCGGGTGGTCCGAGCAGAGGACAGCGTCGGGCAGCTCGCGCTCGGCGTAGAACTGCGGGATGAAGGCGGCCAGCACCGCCCCCGCCCGCTCGCCCTCGGGCGCGTCGAGCGTGTGGCGCTCGCGGTCGACGAGCTTGCCGTCCTCGCTGTGGAGCCGGGCGACGGTCGCCCGCTCGCCCTCGACGGCGACGCCGAGCACGTCGACCGTCCGCTCGCGCTCGGCGTCGGGCTCCTCGTGGCGGCCCTCGCTGGCGACGGCATCGCCGGCCTCCCCGTGGATCGCCTCGACCGCGTCCAGCCGGTCCCGGAGGTTCGCCGCCCGCTCGAACTGCTGGTCGCCCGCCGCGGCCTCCATCTCCCGGCGGATCGGGTCCGCGAGCGCCCCCGTCTCGCCCTCGAAGAACCGCTCGACCGCTTCCACGTCGGCCACGTACGCCTCCCGGTCCACGTCCGTCTCGGGGACGCAGGGACCCGAGCAGAGGCCGATGTCGTGGTCGAGACACGGGCGGTCGCGGTTGGCGAACTTGTGGTCCGAACACCCCCGGAGCCCGTAGGTCTCGCGGACGGCCTTGACGACCGTCTCCAGCCGGCCCTTGTCGGTGAACGGGCCGAAGACGGTCGCGCCGGGGTCGGGGTCGCGGGTGATCTCGACCCGCGGGAACTCGTGGGCGGTCAGCTGCACCAGCGGGTAGGACTTGTCGTCTTTCAGCCGGACGTTGTAGCGGGGCCGGTGGCGCTTGATGAGGTTCGCCTCCAGCAGCAGCGCCTGGGTCTCCGTGTCGGTGACCGCCACCTCGACGGACTCGGCCTCGGCGACCATCCGCCGGATGCGCTCGCTTCGGGGGTCGGCGTAGGAGCGCACCCGGTCGCGCAGGGCCACCGCCTTCCCGACGTAGAGCACTCGCTCGTAGGAGTCGGTCTCGGCGAGGTCGGCGTCGGCTTCGCCGGGACCGGTCCCCGTCGAGTCGCCGTCCGCCGCGCCGTCGCCGACCTCGGTCGCGGCAGTGTCGTCCGCCCCGCCGGCGTCACCGCCGCTCGCGCCCCGTCCGCGCGACTCCCGGGCGAGGAACTGGTAGACGCCGGGCTCGGCGGGCAGGTCGCCGGCCCGGTCCCGGACCGAGTCGGGATCCATCGCCAGTCGGTAGCGACTCGGCGGATTTGAACCCTGCGTCCGCGGGTCGGTCGCCCGTCGTCGCCGTCCCGCGGCCGGTCACTCGGTCGGTTCGTCGTCGCCGGGCCCCATCACCTCGTCGACCGCCTCGGAGAAGTCGGTCTGGCTCGTCTCGCGGACGGCGCGGTCGACTTCGGTATCGGCGTCCGGGGCCGGGGATCCAGCGTCGCCGGCCAGCGGGTCCGCGTCGCCGGGGGGTGTAGAACCCTCTCCGGGGGGCGTCTCCTGGACGCCGGCGTCCTCCGCCGTGCCGGCTCCGGCCGCTCCGTCCCCGAACAGGACTACCTCCAGGTCGGCGACGGCGCCGTCGAGCGCCTCGGCGTCTGCCGGCACGCGGATCGGGTCGCCGTCCCCGGCGACGGCGATCTCCAGCACGCGGTCGCGGGTGAGCAGGTAGACGCCGGCGACGAAGACGGCGAACAGCACGAGAGCGGAGCCGACCAGTCGTGCGAACTCGTCGGCGCCCGCGAGCAGCGAGAGGAACCGCTGGAGCGTCGCGAGCAGCCCGCCCATCCCGAGCCGGCCGGCGCCCGCGCCGGCGAAGGCGTCGGTCGGGACGAACGACCCGAAGTCGACGAACACCCCGACCGCCAGCAGGACGGCGCCGTAGGCGCCGAGCCGGACGCCCAGCCCGCGGAGGTTGGTTTCGCCCTCGTGGCCGGCGCGCACGTCCGCGACGTTGGGTAGCTCGACCGCGCGGTAGTTCTCCCCGTCGCTGTCGGGTGTGAACGCGAGCAAGCGGTGGGTCGTGACGACGACGCGGTTGCCGTCGGCGAGTTCGACCCGCTCGCGGACCGTCTCCCCGTCGTACAGCAGGTCCTCGGCCGACCCGGCCCACCGGCGGCCACCCGTCCCCCCGAAACCGCCGAGCAACCCGCGGAGTCGGGACATACGTTCCCGTGTCGCTCGCTCGGTCTTGAAACTGTGGCCCGGAGTATCTCGCGTGATACGCGGGCGAAAGAGTCGACGCTTCGGGCGACAAAGGGACCGTTTCGGGCGACAAAGCGCGGGTTTCTCCCCGACAGGTTCGGGTTTCGATCGGACAGGTCCGGGTTTCGGGGTGACAGGCACAGCATTACTACGTGGGAGTCCGCGCGAGCGCGACGCATGTTCGACGCCCTCCGCTCGGACCGGGTGGCGGCGGCCTGTCGCTGGGCGCTGGTCGTCGGCGTCACCGGCGTCGAGGCGGCGGCGCTGTCGGTGTGGCTGGCGCTGCTCGCCGGCGCGAGCCCCAGGTCACGCGAGGCCGTCGTCGGCGCCGTCGCGCTCGCCGCCGCGCTCCTCGTCGGGCAGTTCCTCGTCGACCTGGCGGTCAACGGGCCCGCGGTCGGGTTCCCGCTCGGGCGGACGCTCGCGGTCAGCGTCAGCGAGGCGGCCCTCTGGACGGGGTGGCTGGCCGTCGTCGCCGCGCTCGGCGGCGCGCGCGGCCTGTTCGTCGGCGGCGTCGCCTTCGCCGTCGCGCTCGCGGCCCAGCACACCGCCGAGATCGACGCGCTGCGCGGGGTCCCACCGGGGTCGCGGCTGTTCGACGTGCGGACTGTCGGCTACAGCCTCGTCACCGCCGCCGGGGCGACCGCCTGGCTCGCCCTGGAGACGGGACTCGCGAGCGCCGGCTCCCTCGCCGACCTCGCCGCGGCCGCCGGGCTCGCCCCCGGGACCGTCGGGTTCGCCGTGCTGGTCGCCGCGCTGCTGGTCGAGCACGCCATCGGCGTGGCGATCGCGCGCCGCGAGTGCGCCGAGCGGACGGCGCCGGTCTGGTTCCGCCGGCGCTCGTGGACGTGACGCCGCGGCGGACGCGGAGTGTGTCGCCCTCACGCATCCGCTACCAACCAGTCGCGTCCGCCGCCACTGCCCGATCCGCTGGGTACAAACCCGCGCGCGCTCCAGTGGGTGACATGAGCGACGACACGGTCAGGTGCTGGCTGGTCGACCGGATCTCCCGCGACGAGAACCTCGTCACGCTGGTGTACGCGACCCCGGACGGGCAGCGCCAGCTCACCAAGCAGCTGTCCTTCCAGCTGCTGTCGCGCAAGCCGACGACGGCGGCCGTCGACGTCGACCCCGAGAAGCTGGAGCCGACGCCCGACCCCGACGAGCGGGAGCGCTACGCGACCCAGGCCCAGTCGATGGCCGAGCAACACGACCCCGACGACGAGGTCTGACCCGGCTGCGGGGGACGGCGCGGTCGCCGCCGCTGGCCGGGCCGCGCGAGCCGGCTCGCGGGCGGTCGCAACCCCGAGAGGCATGTATGAAAACCTAAATCGGAGGGCGCGAAAGGCCCGGCCATGCCAGCCATCGAACTCGACGGCGTGACGAAGCGGTTCGACGACGTCACCGCCTTGCGGGGGGTCGACATGACCGTCGAGGACGGGGAAGTCTTCGGGTTCCTGGGGCCCAACGGCGCCGGCAAGACGACGACGATCGACATCCTCCTCGATTTCGTCCGGCCGACCGCCGGATCGGCGGAGGTGCTCGGCCTCGACGCCCGCGAGGAATCGGAGACCATCCGGGAGCGGCTGGGGGTGCTCCCGGAGGGGTACGACCTCTACGACCGGCTGACCGGCCGCCACCACCTCGAGTTCGTCGCCGAGGCCAAGCGCGCCGACCCCGACCCCGAGGCCATCGCCGAGCGGGTCGGTCTCGACCGCGACGACCTGGACCGGAAGGTCGAGGGCTACTCCCGGGGGATGGCCCAGCGGCTCGCGCTGGGGATGGCGCTGGTCGGCGAGCCCGACCTGCTGATCCTCGACGAGCCGTCCTCGGGGCTGGACCCCAACGGCGCGCGCCTGATGCGACAGATCGTCCGCGAGGAGAACGAGCGCGGCGCGACCGTCTTCTTCTCCAGCCACATCCTCGGGCAGGTCGAGTCGGTCTGCGACCGGGTCGCCATCCTGCAGGACGGCGCGGTGGTCGCGGTCGACACCGTCGAGGGGCTGCGCGAGGCGACCGACACCGGGACGCGGCTGGTCGTCAGCGTCGAGCCCGCGGACCTGGAGACCGCCGCCGACGCCGCCCGCGGGGTCGACGCGGTCGAGGGCGCGACCGTCGAGGGCGACGACCTGGTCGTGTCCGTCGACAGCGACGCGAAGATGGCCGTCCTCACCGCCATCGAGGACGCCGGCGTCCCGGTCGACGACTTCGAGACCGAGGAGGCGTCGCTGGAGGATCTGTTCGCCGCCTACACCGACGAGGGGCCCGCGCCCGAGGCGACCGCCGACGGGAGCGGCGAGGGTGCGGCGGACGACGGGAGCGGTGAGGGTGCGGCGGACGACGGGAGCGGTGAGGGTGCGGCGGACGACGGGAGCGGTGAGGGTGCGGCGGACGACGGGAGCGGTGAGGGCACGCCGACGGACGACGACGCCGGGAGCGGTGACAGTACGGCGGACGACGCCGCGGCCGAGGGGGGTGACGAGCGATGAGCACCGACACCGCATCGGGCGACGCGGGCGGGAGCGGCGGACTGGACGGTGCGCTCCGGGATACCTTCGACTGGTACCCCGTCGCGAAGAAGGAGTTCCGCGACGCCATCCGGTCGAAGGGGCTGTGGGTCCTATCCTTCCTCTTCACGGCGCTGTTCGTCATGCCGGCCGCGCTCAACTGGTGGGACCTGCGCAACGCCCAGCAGGTGCCGCCGAGCCTGGAGGACTTCGGCCTGCAGGCGGCCATCTCGCAGTCGTACCTCAGTATCGTCACGCTGCTGGTCCCCATCGTCGTGATCTTCGCGACGTACGCGGCCGTCTCCGACGAGCGCACGAGCGGGTCGCTGAAGGTGCTGCTCTCGTTGCCGTTCTCCCGACGTGACGTGATCGTGGGGAAGGTGGTCGGCCGGAGCGCCGTCGTGGGCGTCCCGCTGCTGGCCGCGCTCGCGGTCACCGGCGCCTTCTTCGCGCTGTCGCCGTTCGCGTTCAAGGTCGACGCGTTCGGCTGGTTCGTGCTCTTCACGCTCGCCTTCACGCTGGTGATGGTCGCCTTCTTCGTCAGCATCTCCGGCGCGATGGCGACGAACCTCCGGTCGCTGGCCGGCGCCGGCATCGTCTACTTCTATCTCTCCTTCGGCTGGAACTCGCTGGCCAACTCCGTCGGCGACGTGCTGGCCAACTACGCGGGCGTGGAGGGGGCCTTGCGCTGGCAGGTCGTCCTGTTCGTCAAGCTGCTGAGCCCGACCCAGGCGTACAAGACGCTGACCCGGTCGCGGATCCTCGGCGGCGAGGGCATCGACGCCCCGATGACCGCCCGGTTCAACATGTTCCAGCAGGGCCCCGAGGCCATGCAGACCATCTGCGGGGACGTGCTCAACGGGAGCCCCTCGGTCCGCCGGACCATGTTCGGCAACCAGACCGTCTGCGAGAGCGCCGGCTCGTCGGTCCCGGTCTACTTCTCCGACCCCGCTGTCTTCGTGAGCCTCTTCCTCTGGATCGGCCTCGCCGCCGCCGTCAGCTACTACACGTTCGACCGCGTCGACCTGTAGCCGTCGCGCGCCACTGCGACTTTACTCCTCGACCGCGACGCCGTGCTCCCGCAGTTTCGCCTCGAACTCGTCGACCCCGTCGAGCGTCGGCACGTCGTGTTCGGCGGCGTCGTCCTGCTTGGTCTGGCCGGGATTCGACCCGAGGACGAGGAAGTCGGTATTACTCGACACCGAACTCGTCGCCGAGCCGCCCGCCCGTTCGACGAGGTCCTGGGCCTCGCTGCGGGTGTAGCCGTCCAGCGAGCCGGTGAAGACGAAGGTCAGTCCCTCCAGGGCGTCGCCGGTCTCCGTCTCGGCCTCCTGGGGGTCGACGTGCTCCAGGAGGCGGTCGAGCACGTCCCGGTTGGCCTCGCTGTCGAAGAAGTCCCGGATCTCCGCCGCGACGGTCGGTCCCACGTCCTCGACGGCCTGCAGGTCGTCCCCGGAGGCCTCCCGGACCGCCTCGAAGGTGCCGAAGTGGCGGGCGAGCGACGCCGCGACCGTCTCGCCGACCTCGGGGATGCCGATTGCGGTGAGGAAGTCCGCCAGCGGCGGTTCGCGGGCGTCGTCGAGTTCGCCGACCAGGTTCTCGGCGCTCTTCGCCCCCCACCCCTCCAGGTCGGTCAGGTCGTCGACGGTCAGCTCGTAGAGGTCGGCCACGTCGTCGACGAGGCCGGCGTCGAGCAGCTGCTGGACGCGCTCCTCGCCGACGCCCTCGATGTCCAGCCCCTTGCGGGAGGCGTAGTGCTGGACCGACCGCTCGCGCTGACCGGGACAGCCGAGCCCGCCCGAGCAGAAGGCCATCGGTCCGTCGCGCTCGACGGCGCTGCCGCAGACAGGGCACTCGTCGGGGAACGCGAAGTGACCGTCGCCGGCGGGGTCGGTCACCTCGGCGACCTCGGGGATCACGTCGCCCGCGCGGCGGACGCGCACCTCGTCGCCCACGTCGACGCCCAGGCGCTCGATCTCGGCGGGGTTGTGCAGGGAGGCCCGCGAGACCGTGACGCCGCCGACCTCGACGGGGTCGAGCAGCGCGACGGGGGTCAGCCGGCCGGTCCGGCCGACCTGGACGACCACGTCCCGGACCGTCGTGTGCTCGCTGCGGGCGGGGAACTTGTAGGCGAACGCCCAGCGGGGCGCCCGCGAGGTGGTCCCGAGTTCGTCGCAGGCGTCGGTGTCGTTCACGGAGATCACGACGCCGTCGATCTCGTAGTCGAGGTCGTCGCGTTCGGCCAGCCGGGCGTCGCGGTAGTCGACGGCAGCCTCGACGTCGTCGACGAGTTCGGTCTTCTCGCAGACGCGCAGGCCCCACTCGGGGAACGTCTCGTGCATCTCCCAGCGGGTGTCGAACTCGGCGCCCGCCAGCACGTCGAAGAAGAAGATAGAGAGCGGTCGCTCCGCCGTCACGGACGGATCCAGCTGCCGGAGGGTGCCGGCGGCGGCGTTGCGGGGGTTGGCGAAGGGGTCGTCGCCCCGCTCGACGAGTTCGCGGTTGTACGCCTGGAAGGCGGGTCTGGGCATGTACACCTCGCCCCGCACCGCGAGGAAGTCGGGGTGGTCGCCCCGCAACCGTTGGGGGACGCTGGGGATGGTGCGGACGTTCGCGGTCACGTCGTCGCCGACCTCGCCGTCGCCGCGGGTGGCCGCCCGCTGGAAGACGCCGTCCTCGTAGACGACCTCGACGGAGAGGCCGTCGAACTTCGGCTCGCAGTAGTACGCGATCTCCCCCGCCCAGTCGGCCGAGTCGAGCCCCTCGCGGACGCGGCGGTCGAACTCGCGGACCTCCTCGGCGTCGCCGCCCTGGTCGATGGAGCGCATCGGCGCGACGTGCTCCACGTCGGGGAGTTCGTCGCGGGGCGCCCCGCCCACTCGCTGGGTAGGGCTGTCCTCGGTCTGCAGGTCGAACTTCTCCTCCAGGTCCCGCAGGCGCGAAAAGAGCGCGTCGTACGTCCGGTCGTCGATGACTGGATCGTTCTCGACGTAGTAGCGGTGGTCGTGGTACCGGATCGCCTCGCGGAGCCGCTCGGCCTGGGCTTCGGCGTCGGCCTCGGACAGCTCCTCGACCGGGTCGTAATCGGTCGGTGGCTCGGCGAAGTAAGGGTTGTCGGCTGACGGGTCGGCCGCGTCGTCGCTCATTGCCCGACTCTCGCGGCGGCACCCTCTTTGAAGGTTCGGTGCCGGGCCGACCCGACGACCCGCGGTCGCCAGGTCCTCAGTCCCGGGCGCTGACCTTCCAGGTCGTGCTCGACGAGCGGCCCCACTGTTCGATCGTCACGTCGTCGGCCCGGTCGGCGAGGATGCCCATGTTGATCCCGACCTCCTTGCTGGAGAGGTCGAGATCGTCGGCGACGTACTTCGCCTTCAGGTAGGCGGTCCCGTCGACGCGCTCCAGCAGGTACGCGAGCAGTCGCGACTGGGTCTCCGACAGCGACGGTCGGGCGAGCGGTCGGTCCCGACGGGCGGGCGTCGGCATAGCCGGGGATCCGCGGCCGACCACTATCGTTATGCAGTCGATTCGGCGGGTCCCGTTCCGAAAATCGCGGTTATACGGCACCTAATCGCCGCTCGGGGTGCCGTCGACGGCGGCCGCGTCGCCGTCCGACGGGGACAGGCGGTCGAGCGGGCCGCTGCCCTCGCCCGTGGCGACGACCGCGTCGACGTTGGCGAACAGGAAGCCCGCGAACCCGACGCGGATCAGCGCGCCGACGTACTCCCCGAGGACGCCGGAGACGTAGGTGTCGAAGACGCCCGCGACGCCGAGCAGCGCGAAGACGATGAGCATCCCGATCAGGAACAGGAGGAGGTTCCGGGCCTTCCAGTGCAGGAGCCGCCGGCGGTCGGGGAGCCGCCGGGCGCGCTCCCAGACCGGACCGAACAGCAGGTACGCCAGCAGCACGTGGCCGCCGATGACGACGAGGATACCGACGATCCCGACGGCGCCGCCGACGACCGACGCGACGTTGAACGCGACGACCTGAACCGCCGGGACGGCCACGAAGACGCCGACCGTCCGGCGCGATTCGTCGGCGAGCAGCGCCGCGACCGCCCAGAGCAAGGGGTAGGCGATCAGGTCGTCCAGCACGCTCGGGATGTCCAGGGACGCTCCGCCGAGGGCGACGACGCCCACGCCGGCGAGCGATAGCGCGGTCGTCACGGCCGAGACGCCGACCGCGGCCACCGCGGGGTAACAGTACGTGCGCCGGTCGCGCGGGAGGCGGCGGAGCCAGGCGACCAGGCCGAGCGCGGCGAGGGCGTACCCGGCCGCGGCGACCGCGTAGACCGTCGACAGCTCAATCATCGTCGCCCCCCGCGAGCGAGGCGGCGCCCGGGCTCGGACCGTCGCCGCTCGCCCCCGCGTCCCCCCGCGTCTCGAACTCGGCGAGGCGGTCGAGCAGCGCGTCCGTCCGCGAGGTGAGGTCGTCGGCGCGCTCGCGCACGTCGGCCATCGTCCCCGCCGTCTCGGCGGCGGTGTCGGCCAGCTCGTGCGAGCGGTCAGCGACGCGGCGGGCGACCTCGCCGACGGAGTCGACGGTCGCGGCGACCTCCTCCGTCGCGGCGGCGCCGTCGTCGGTGGCGCGGGCGATCTCGCCCATCGCGGCGTCGACATCGTCGACCGTGTCGGTCAGCGAGTCGAGCGTGTCCCCGACGCCGGTCACCGTGTCGACGCTCGCGTCGATCCGGTCGCGCGTCCGGTCCATCTCGTCGGTCACGTCGTCGACGTCGGCCCGCGCGCCCGCGACGATGGCCTCGATCTCGTCGATGGCGTCCTGGGTCTCCTCGGCGAGCTGTTTCACCTCGTCGGCGACGACGGCGAACCCGTCGCCGCCGGCGTCGGCGTGGGAGGCCTCGATGTTGGCGTTCAGCGCGAGGATGTTCGTCTGCTCGGCGATGTCGTCGATGATCCCCGTCGTGGCGGCCACGTCGTCCATCCGGTCGTCGAGCTCGGTGACCAGCCGGTCGAGCTCGTCGACCGTCGTCTCGACGGTCCGGATCGCGTCGATGGCCTCGTCGGCGCGCTCTGCGCCGGTGGCGCCAACGTCCGAGGCCTCGGCGGCCTGGTCGGCGATCTCGTCGGTCGTCGCGGCGACCTCCTCGATGGTCGCCGAGAGGTCGTCGACCTCCGCGACCGCGCTCTCGAGCTGTTCGGCCTGGTCTTCGAGGTCGGTCGCCAGCTCGCGGATGTCGTCGGCCAGCCGCTCGTTGAGCTCCTGGACCTCCGCCGACTCGGCGGCGACCGTCGTGCTCGACGCCTCGACGCGCTCGGCGAAGGTGCGGATCTCCTCGACGGTGCCGGAGAGACCGGCGGCCATCTCGTCGTAGGCGACGGCGATCCGGTCGACGGCGTCGACATCCGTCTCCGCCGCGAGCTCGCGCGTGAAGTCGCCCTCGGCGGCGGCGGTCATCGCGTCGCCGATCCGCTCGGCGTGGGCGAGCAGTTCCTCGTTGAGCGCCTCGGCGTCCTCCCGCGCTCGCTCGGCGTCCGCCCGGGCCTGCTCGGCCTCCCGGCGAGCCGTCTCCGACTCGTCGAAGGCCTCGTCCAGCGACCGCCGCATGCTGTCGAACGCGTCCGCGAGTTCGCCGAACTCGTCCGCGCGGTCCACGTCGGCGGTCGCGTCGAGGTCGCCGTCCTCGACCGCCTCGGCCGCGTCGGTCAGCCGCCGGAGCGCCACCGCCGCGTTGCCGCCCAGCACGATCGCCAGCAGCCCGAGGTTCAACACGAGTACGAACAGCGTCCCGGCGATGCCGGAGAGGCCCGCCGCCGCCGTTCCCGCGGACGCGACGTGGGCCGCGAACACGGCACCGAACCCGACTGTCGCGACGGTCGTCAGCCCGACCGCTGCCGCGATACGCAGGCTGTAGTGTTCTCCGACCGCCCGTCCCGCCTCCAGATTCATCGGTAGCGATGAGTCCCACGAGGGCGTTCTTATCCCTGACCCCCCGAATACACGTACTGATAACGGGACGACATTCGTGCGTGTTCGTTCGTGACAGTTGCGTCGCGAGTATCACGGTCGATTCCCGGGACGGGACCGGCTACGCGGGTCGTCGTCGGGATAGCCGGCGTCGATCGGATGTCGCAGGCAACGGGATCCGGAAACGACTGTGAAACGGCCACGACAGCCCGTCTCAGTCGTCGCCCAGCACGCCCTCGGCGACGGCCATGTCCTCGACGTCGGGGTCGTCCTCCGTCGCCCGGAGGACGAACCGCTTGCGCACCAGGTCGGCGGCGTACAGCGCGGTCCCGGCGATGATCATCGTGTCGCCGGGCAGGCGCGCCCAGAACAGCGTCTGGACGATGGGTCGCTCGTAGAAGGCGAGGCTGCGGCCGGCGTCGTAGCTGGCGGTGAAGATGGCCTCCAGCTGGAGGAACCCGACCGGGAGCACGGAGACGAACACCATCAGCGCGAGGCCGACGTTCCACAGCCAGAAGGCTCCGCGCAGCCAGGAGCCGTCCCAGCGCCCGGGCCGGATGGCGATCCGGAGCATGTAGGTGACCATCCCCAGCGCGAGGAAGCCGAACGCGCCGAACATCGCGGCGTGGGCGTGGCCGACCGTGAGGTAGGTGCCGTGCTCGTAGTAGTTGATCAGCGGGAGGTTGATGAAGAAGCCCAGCACCCCCGCGCCGACGAAGTTCCAGAACCCGCTGGCGACGATGAACATAAAGGGGAGCCGGTAGGGGAACGGGTCGCTCCCGGAGTGCATCGCGCGGTACTGGCCGATGGCCTCGTAGAGGATGAAGACGAGCGGGAGCAGCTCCAGCGTGGAGAAGACGCTCCCGATGGGCACCCACAGGTCGGGCATCCCGATCCACCAGTAGTGGTGGGAGACGCCGATGACGCCGGTGGACATCACCAGCAGCGCCTGGAGCATGACCGCCTTCTCGGCGCTGCGGCGGGTGAGGAGATTCATCGAGACCAGGGTGAGGCCGACGATGGCGACGATGAAGAACTCGAAAGCGCCCTCGACCCACATGTGGACGACCCACCAGCGCCAGAACTCCGTGACGGCGATGTTGGTCTCGGGGGTAAAGAGGAACCCGGCGGTGAAGAGCAGGGCGATGGAGCCGCCGGCATAGAGGATCATGTGCGCGAGCCCGTAGACGGGTTCGCTGTCGAGCATGGGCTTCAGGCCGCGGATCGAGAGAACCGCCCAGGCGAGGAACCCGGCGAGCAGCCCCGCCTGCCAGACCTTCCCCACTTCGAGGTACTCCAGGCCCTCGTTGCCGATCAGCCACCAGAGCGCGCCGTCGAGGTAGCCCTGCGCGCCGAGCCAGATGCCCGCCATCCCGCCGACGGTGACGACGACGACCGCGCCCAGCAGGACGTTCACGAACGTCGACTGCCGTTTCGGCTCGTGGCCCGTCAGCAGCGGCGGGAGGAACAGGCCGGCGCCCAGCCACGTCGCGGCGATCCAGAGGATCCCCAGGTCGATGTGCCAGGTCTTGGCCAGCGCGAACGGGAGCAACTGGAGGATGTGGACGCCGAATATCTCCTCGATGCCGAAGAAGCCGGCGCGTTCGATGTAGAAGTGCGCGAGCAGACCCCCGAGGAGGACCTGCGCCAGAAAGAGCCCGGCGGCGACCGGGATAAAGCGGAGCGCGGCCCGCTGGCTCGGGAAGACGCTCACGTCGCCGGGTTCGGGGACGGAGATGCCCTCGGCGGAGGGCTCGGGGAGCCGGACCGACTTGTAGAGCCAGATGCCGGCGCCGGCGGCGCCGACCAGGAGGACCATGGCGATGACGCTCCAGGTCATCGCGGCGGCGGTGGCGTCGTTGCCGGCGGCGGGCTGGTAGGGCCAGTCGTTCGTGTAGGAGTGGTCGCCCGCCGGCCGGTCGGTGTGGGAGAACCACGCCGTCCACAGCGCGAAGTCCGCGAACTGGCGGGCCTCGGTCTCGTCGTCGATCATGTCGACCGGGACCCCGCGGGCGTGGTCGCCCTCGTGGTAGCGCTCGACGTACTCCTCGCGGATCTGCTCGTGGGCGTACACCTCGGCGGCGGAGTACTCGATGGCGCCGCCCTGATAGGACTCGTCGAGGTCCTGCTCGACGTCGTCGCCGACCGCGGCCTGCTCGGCGGAGTCGAGGTCGGCGTACTCGGCGCCGTAGCGCTCGCGGGCGTAGTAGTCCCGCATGTACTCGACCTTCAGGTCGAGCGTGTCCGCGGTGTAGTCGGCGCCGTAGTAGGCGCCGTTGCCGAGTATCGACCCGTGGTTCATCAGGCCGTCGCGCTGGAAGGCCTTCTTGCCCTCGCGGATGTCCGTCCCGGTCATCACCGTCTCGCCGTCGGGCCCGACGACCTCCTCGGGGATGGGCGGCGCCTCCTGGTAGGCCAGCCAGGCGCCCCCGGCCATCACCACCAGGTTGAACACGAAGACCGCTGCCAGTATCTTCGCTATCGTCGCTCGTCGCACCTTCATGTGCGACCGTTCGATCCCCACGTATAGGAACGGCTCACCGGTTCCCGCGGTCCGGCACGGTCGCCGAACACGTTCGTCTACCCAGTCTCCCTACGGGGATCTGGATCCATCGGAGAAACGCCGCGGTCGCCGTCGGTGCGCGGTCGCCGGTTCAGAGACCGGCTACGTCTTCGATGGCGTCGGTGAGTGCCCGGATGCTCTCGAGGTCGTGTTCGCCCATGTGGCCGATGCGGAACGTTTTCTCGCCGAGCTGGGAGCCGTAGCCGTTCGAGAAGACGAAGTCGTACTCCTCGGAGACCTGCTCGATGGTCGCGGCCACGTCGATGTCCTGGGTGTTCTCGATGCAGGACACGGTCTGGGAGCGATACCCCTCCTCGGCGAAGAGATCGAAGTGCTCGCGTGCCCAGTCGTGGACGTACTCGGTCATCTCCTGGTGGCGCTGGTCGCGGGCGCGGTGGCCCTCCTCCAGCATGTGTTTCATCTGCTTGCGGTAGGCGAGCATGACGGGGATGGCGGGCGTCGAGTGGGTCTGGCCCTTCCGGTCGTAGTAGTCGAGCGTGCGCTGGAAGCCGCCGTACCACGAGGCCGAGTCCTTGTCGAGTTCGCGCTCGTAGGCCTCGTCGCTGACGACGCAGACCGCGAGGCCGGGCGGCATGGCGAAGGCCTTCTGCGTGGAGGCGAAGATCACGTCGATGTCGTGTTCGTCGATGTCGACGTAGTCGCCGCCCAGCGCGGAGACGGCGTCGACGACGAAGTAGGTGTCCGGGTACTCCGCGACCACGTCGCCGATCTCCTCGATGGGGTTGCGGACGCCCGTCGAGGACTCGTTCATGACGGTGGCGACCACGTCGTAGTGTTTGTCCGTCGATTCGAGGTGCTCGCGGATGTCCGCGGGCTTGATGGCCTCGCCCCAGTCGTACTCCAGGCGGTCGACGTCCTTGCCGAGCCGTTCGGCGACGTTGGCGTGCCGTTCGCTGAAGCTCCCGCAGGTCGGCACGAGGATGTTCTCGTCGACGAGGTTCAGCGTCGAGGCCTCCCAGAACTCGGTGCCGGAGGCGGTGAGGATGACGACCTCGTTGTCGGTGCCGAGGAACTCCTTGGTGTCCTCGACGATGGTCGTGTAGAGGTCGGTCATCCGGTCCATCCGGTGGCCGAACATCGGCTGGGCCATCTCGTCGATGACGTCCTCGCGGACTTCGGTCGGGCCGGGGATGTACAGCGTCTTGTCGTCGTAGTCGCCTGTGTATTCCTGTTTCTTGGGCACGGAAACCACCGTCTGTTACCGGAACGCTCGGAGCGAGGCGGTATGGTAGTTTTGATGACGGGGCGACACCGTCGACGCAGTCGACACAGTTCGGGAGCGACGCGTCACAGTCCGGCCGCCGCCGGAGTTATTACGTGGAGTTACGTAGTTACACCCGTTACATGCCCATCGACGTCGACGAGTTCGAGGAGGCGCCGGAGGCCGAACTCCGTGCGACCGGAAGCGGTCCGACTAACGCCGAGCGAGTGCTGGCGTTCCTCGGCGAACACGACGACCAGGCGTTCACGCCGAAGGAGATCAGGGGGGCGACGGACGTTCCGCGCGGGAGCATCGGGGTCGTGCTGAGCAGACTGGAGGACCGAGGGGTCGTCCGCCACCGGGGGGAGTACTGGGCGATCGCGCCCGACGCGGATATCGACGCTGCGCTCACGAGCGTCCGCGTCGCCCGTGCCGCGAGCGACCGGCTGGGGGCCGAAGACCCGTCGGCGTGGGGTCCCGGTGTCGACGACCCGGAGGACGGGTAGATGCCCTCGCGCGGTGAGGTCTGGTGGGGTCCCGCGCCGCACAAGAACACCCCCCGCGTATCGGCCGTGGCTGGTCCTCAGTACTGACGACCACCCGTTCGCCGGCGAGGAGTGCATCTGCGCCGCGATGACCACACAGGACCACGACGAGGGGATCGCCGTCCCCGACGACGCGTGGGTCGCCGGCGGGTCCGAGAAGCGGGCGTACGTCTCGCCGTGGTACGTCGCCACGGTGAAACACGCGGCGTTCGACCGCCAGCAGGGGACGCTCGCCCAGTCGCTCGTCGGCCGGGCGGCGGCCGCACTGCACGGGTACGCGCCCGAGTCCGCCACGGCCTGATATCCTCGCTCACCCGCGCCACGGCGCCGAGAGGTGGACGTGGAACAGTTTCTCGTAGTCCTCGTCGCCGCAGACCGGGCACTCGTCGGTGCCGGCAGGGTTCGCGTCCGGGCCGTCGGCGTCCGCGCCGTGGTCCTCGGCCGCGCCGCCCGTTTGCCCGTCGCCGCGATCACGCGATCCCCGGCCGGTCCGAGTTCGTAGCCCTCGGTCGTCTCGTGGACGAAGTACTCGCAGAGGCGCCGCAGGTGGTAGCTGAACCGGCCGGAGTCGGCGACGCCGCACCGCTCGCGCAGGCGGGTGAACGTCAGCGGCTCGTCGGCCTCGGCCAGGGTCCGCAGGATCGACAGGCGCGTCTCGTCGCCCAGCAGTTCGAACGCCTCGGTCGGGCCGTCGACCGAACGGGTCATCGCCGGGAGTGCGGCCGGCTCCGTCCTGTACTTTGTGGGCGCGGGGGTCGCCACATAACTTATGGAAAAGGTTTATCGAGAATCAGGGAAAACAACAGCGACGAGATGGTGGGTTCGACGCTCGCGCTGGCCGGGGGAGTTGTCGCGTCGTCGTTCGTCGCGCTGAACGTCGGCGGGTCGTCGATGGGGGTGGCTTTCGGGCCGGTGACGGGGAGCGACGCGGTCGGAACTCGCCGGGCGGCGATGCTGATGGCGCTGTCGGTGGCACTCGGCGGGGTCACGTTCGGCGGGCGCGTGACGGAGACGCTGGGGGAGCAGTTCGTCGCCCCTGCCGTGTTCACGGTTGAGGCGGCGCTGGTCGTCCTCGCGGTGACCGGCGTGGGTATCCTCGTCGGGAACTACCGCCGGGTGTCGGTCAGCACGTCCGCGACGGCGGTCGGCGCGGTGTCGGGGCTGGGGCTGGCGGCGAACGCGCTCCGCTGGGGGACGGTCGCGCGGGTCGTCGGCTCCTGGGTCGCGGCGGCGATCGTCGCGTTCTGGCTGACGGCCATCGTCGGCCGCTACGGCTACGACCGGGTCGTGGCGGCGCTGCGAGGCCGTCCCGGCTGGTCGCGGGCCGCGCTGGTCGTCGGTGGCTGTGCCATGGGCGCGGCCGCGGGCGGGTCGAACGTCGCCAACGCGGTCGGCGCGCTGGTCGGCGCGGACCTGGTCCGGATGGGGCCGGCGACGGGGCTGGGCGTCGCTGGCATCGCCGTCGGTGCCGCCGTCCTCGGCCCGCGCACGCTGGAGACGGTCGGCGAGGGGATCACGAACCTCTCGGTGGCCGGCGCGCTGGTCGTCCAGACCGTCGCCGCCTCGATCATCACCGCCCTCAACGTCGTCGGGATCCCCGCGAGCCTGGCTGTCACGACGACGATGGCGGTCGTCGGCCTCGGGTGGGGGCGGGCGAGCCGCGCCGTCGACGGTCCGGACGAGGGCGTCGGCGGACTCCGGGAGGCCGGTCCGAGTAGCGCGTCGGACGGGGGCCGGGCGGGCGCGGACCGCTCGGCCCCGGCGGGCGCTGCCCTCTACGACCCGGCGGTCACCAGACGGATCGTCCTGACGTGGGTGGCGACGCCGGCGGTGGCCTGCGGGCTGGCGGTCGCGGCGTTCGGCGCGCTGGCCTGACGCCGCGGGTGGCGGCCCGCCCGGACGGACCGGGGGCTGACGGGGAGGTGATCGACGTCGAGAGATGAGCGACTACCGCCGCGATGGCGGCGGGGACGACCGGGACCGCTCAGGACAGGTCGATGTTCGCGGAGTCGTCGGCGCGGTCGAAGGTCACTTCGAGGATGCCGTTGTTGTACGACGCCGCGGCGGAGTGCTCGTCGACGCGGGCGGGCAGGCGGACCCGCTCGTGGTACTCGCGGGCGTCGCCGGCCGCGTCGAGGGTGAGCACCTCGCCGTCACAGCGCAGGTCGATGTCCCGTTTGTCGACGCCGGGGATGTCCGCGACCACCCGCAGGGAGTCGTCCTCCTCGTACACGTCGAGGTGTACGTCCGCGCCCGACGGGTCCGAGGCGCCGGGGTCGGCGCCGCCGCGGGTGCGGGCGTCGTCCATCACGTCGTTCATCATCCGCTCTATCTCCCGGAAGAACTCGTCGAAGGGGTCGTCGCGGTCGTCGCGTCGCATGCAACGTGCTATGTGGATCGGCGGCAAAAGCTTTCGGCTCGCGGATCCGTCCGGGCGTGACGGCGTGTGAGTCGAGTCGGTGTTTCGAGTCGCCCCCTCGTGAAGGAGATAGGGTCGATCGCGACCGCACTCGACGGCAGGCGATGAAAGCCCTCGCCGCGCTCGCTAGCGGTCTCGGTGACTGCATCGGACCGCAGGCGATGAAAGCCCTCGCCGCGCTCGCTAGCGGTCTCGGTGACTGCATCGGACCGCAGGTGGTGAAAGCCCTCGCCGCGCTCGCGGTCGCTGAGCGGGATATCCGCGCTCTCGGCACCGCCCGCGCGGATAGTGACCCGCTCAGGCGACCAGGCAAGCGCGAGCGCGCCTCGCCCTTTCAGTCCACCAGGGACCGCACCGCCCCGCACAGCACCGCAGACGGCCACGAACCTCCCTAGCCGATTGCGCTTCTCGCAGGCTGCGATGCTCATCCCTCGCGCGGTTTCCGTCGCGCGCACGAGAGCGCGCTCCAGCGCGCGCCGACCGCACTGCGACCGATACCTGTCCCCTGTACCGCGGAGCCGTCCGCGCGGTGACTGCGAAGCGCGGCGGGGTTCGATCCCGAGCGTATTTCACCGTCCTGCACGTTCGGTGGCACGTGCGTCTCGTCCAGATCACGATCCCGACGGGCAAGCGCGAGACCGTCACGCGAGCGCTCGACGAGGAGGACATCGACTACATCGTCACGGACGAGACCAGCGGCCGGGAGTACGCCGCGGTGGCGTACGTCCCGCTCCCCACGAACGCCGTCGAGCCGGTGCTGGACACGCTCCGGAGCGCCGGCATCGACGAGAGCACCTACACGGTCGTCCTCGACGCCGAGACGGTCGTCTCCGACGAGTTCGACCAGCTGGAGGAGCGCTACGCCGAGGAGGAGAACGGCGACCGCATCGCCCGGGAGGAGCTGGTCGCGGCCGCGAAGGACCTCCTGCTGTCGACCCCGGCGTACCTCGTGATGACGGTCGTCAGCGCGGTCATCGCGACCGCCGGGCTCCTGCTGAACTCCCCCGCGGTCATCGTCGGGTCGATGGTGATCGCGCCGCTGATCGGCCCGGCGATGGCCGCCAGCGTCGGGACGGTCGTCGTCGACGACGACCTGTTCGCCCGCGGCGTCAAACTGCAGGTCGTCGGCCTCGCCGTCTCGATCGCGAGCGCTGCCGCCTTCGCGTGGCTGGTCAAGACCGTCCACCTGATCCCGCCCTTTACCGACGTGACGGCCATCCCGCAGGTCCGCAGCCGGCTGTACCCCGACTTCCTCTCGCTGGTGGTCGCGCTCGGCGCGGGCGTCGCCGGCGCGATCTCGCTGACGGCGGGGATCTCATCGGCGATCGTCGGCGTGATGATCGCCGTCGCGCTCATCCCGCCGGCGGCGACCGTCGGCATCGGCATCGCGTGGGGCAAGCCCGTCGTCTCGCTGGGCTCGGGCGTGCTCGTGCTGGTGAACCTGCTGTCGATCAACCTCGCCGCGCTGGTCGTCCTGCGCTACAGCGGCTACCGGCCGACCAACTGGTTCCAGCTGGAGGAGGCCCGCGGCGCGACCGTGCGCCGGATCGGCGTGCTCGTCGTCGCCATCGTCGCGCTGTCGGTGTTCCTCGGCGGCGTCACCTACGACTCCTTCCAGGGGGCGACGACCGAGGAGCGGATCCAGGAGGCGACGAACGACGCGCTCGCCGAGACGGAGGGGTCCCCGGAGGTGCTCTCGATGGAGGTCAACCGCAGCGGCGGCCCGCTCTTTCGCCACCCCGTCGGGATCACGGTGACCATCGGCGTCGACGACCACGACCACCCGGCGCTGGCCGAACGGATCGACAGTCGCGTCGAGCGGGCCGTCGACCGGGAGGTCCGCACGCAGGTTCGATACGTCGTCACCGACTCGGCCTGACAGTCAGCTGTCACCCGAGCGGGGCCGGTCACGGTCCAGTGTGTCCCGTCAGACGGTGATTTCGGACCTTCAAAGAGGCGTTTGAGTTAACGTGGTTGCTATTTGATAGGGGGTCGTCCGAACGAGTGCATGAACTCACGACTCACACTCGCCGGCGTGGCCGTCGTCGCCGCGCTGCTGGCGACGGCGGGCGTCGGCGCCGCGTTCGCGGCCGGCGGCTCGCCGGTCGAGGCACAGCAGTCCGCGCAGGCGGACGGGAGCGACACGATCACCGTCGGGGCCTCCGGCCAGGTCCAGGCCGCGGCCGACCGCGCGGTGGTCCGCGTCGGCGTCGTCGCGACGGGCGACGAGATCGAGACGGTCCGGTCGCACCTCTCGGAGAACGCCAGCTCGATGCGCTCGGCGCTCGAGGAGATGGGTATCGAGGACGGCCAGATCCGGACGGCCTACTACGACATCTCGACGAACCGCCGCTACGGCGGCGCGCCGAGCGAGGAGCCGGCCTACCGCGCCATCCACACGTTCGCCATCACGACCGACGACCCGGATAGCGTCGGGCAGGTCGTCGATACCGCCGTCACCAACGGTGCCGACGAGGTCGACGGGGTCGAGTTCACCCTCTCGGCGGACAGGCGCGAGGAGCTCCGCCAGGAGGCCCTGACCGAGGCGATGAACGCCGCGCGCGGCGAGGCCAGCACCATCGCCGCCGCCGAGGACCTGACCGTCGCCGGCGTCGACCGCGTCTCGACCACTGGGTACAGCGCCCGTCCCTACAGCGTTCAGACCGCGGCGCTCGCGGCCGGTGGCGACGCGGGCACCTCCATCGACAGCGGCCCGGTCAGCGTCAGCGCCTCCGTCACCGTCGTCTACGAGACGGACGGCTGACGACGCCGGTTCGCCGCCCGCCCCACCGACACCCCTCTGACACCCACCGTCCGACGCCCCCGATCCCACGGCGTCGGGCACTCCCCACCCGCTGACGGTTCCGTTCTCCCGTCACCGGAGTCCCCGGTGACGCTTCGCTCACCTCGACAGCCGCGGCTCGCGGTTCTGCGAACCGCCGCAGGACGAGAGCTTCGTCAGGACCCGTCGTAGGGCAGTTCCGGCTCGTAGTCGACCGCCTCGACCGCGGCGTCGAGGACGCCCTGGACGTTCTCGTCCTCGGTGACGCTCATGTACAGGTCCGCCGCCACGTCCCGCGAACGGTCGGCCTTGTTGCAGACGGTGAGCACGGGCACGTCGAAGCGCGCTTCGAGGTCGTCACGCAGCGCCAGCTGCGTGTCCAGCGGGTAGCCACACTCCCCGCTGGCGTCGACGAGCACGAGGACCCCGTCGGCGAGGTGTTCGAGCGCGCTGACGGCCTGCGATTCCACGTCGTTGCGCTCCTCGGGCGCGCGGTCGAGGAGACCCGGGGTGTCGACGATCTGGTAGCGGATGTGTCCGTCGTCGAAGTGGCCCACCCGGATCTCGGTCGTCGTGAACGGGTAGGAGGCGGTCTCGTTTTCGGCGTTGGTGACGGCGTTGACGAACGTCGACTTGCCGACGTTGGGGTAGCCGGCGACGACGATCGTCGGCTCGTCGGGGCGGATGTCCGGCAGGGTCTTCAGGTCGTCGCGGGCGGCGCCGACGGCCGCGAGGTCGTCCTCGACCTCCTCGACCACGTCGGCGATGCGGGCAAAGGCCTGCTCGCGGAGCTTCCGGGCGGTGTCGATGTCGCCGGTGGCGATCCGGCCCTGGTACTCCTCGCGGATCTCCGCGGTCTTCCCACTCGCCCAGTTGATCTCCGAGAGGTGCTGTCGGACGGCGTCGATGCCGCCGATGTCCGGCGCGTCGTCGCCCGTCGTGTTCGACGCGATGACGGCGTCGGCGAGTTCCTCGTAGAACGGGTCCAGGTCGTCGAAGTCCGGCCAGTCGGTGACGACGTTCTCCAGGTTGTCGGAGGCGATGTTCGACGCCGTCTGTAGCATCGAGAGTGGGGCGTCGTGGCCGCTCTTGGCCCGCCCCGCGCGCGCGGCCCGCGAGAACGCCTTGTCCACCAGCTCCTCGGCGGTCGGCGTCGTCGGCAGGTCCTCGAACGGTTGGCTCATTGCACCCCCGTAGACGGCCGGCGCGTAAAAGACCGTTTACTCGGCGACGGCCGTGTCAGCCCGCCACAGCCCGCGGGGCGGCGCCTGTTGTCCGACCCGCACACCCGCCCCGTCCACCGCGCCTGCGAACCCCGGCGGATCGCCTATGGGCCCCGGCGCCCTACAGGGGGTGATGACAGACTGGAGCGCGGTCGTCTGGGGATTCGTCGCCGGCATCGTCGCGGGATTCGCCGCCTTCCTCGTCCCCGTGGTCGGCCACGTCGGCGCCGGGCTGATCGCGGGGTTCGTCGCCGGCTACCTCGCCGGCGGCGGCCTCGGAAACGGCCTCTGGCACGGCCTGCTCGCCGGCGCCTTCGGCGGGCTGGTGCTCGTCGTCGTCACCGCCCCGATCGCCGGCCTCCTGGGCGGCGCCCTCGGCGGTCCCATCGGGGGCCTGCTCGGTGGCCTCAGCGTGGTCGTCGTGGGCCTCGTCATCGCGTTCGTCTTCGCCCTCGACAGCGCCGTCGGCGGCGCCATCGGCGCGGTCCTCGCGGACTGACCCGCCACGCGGCGCCGACCCGACCGCCGGTCCGCCGCTCACGTGACCTTTTAAGACATCCCCGCGACTGTCGCCGGTGTGAACCGTTCGGGCGCCCTCCTGGTCGGGACCGCCGTGAACGTCGTGACGCTCGGCGTGCTCCTGCTCGCGACCGATATCGTCCTGCTGGGGTCGCTCGCCGGCGGCCTCGTCGCCGGGTTCGCGGTCGGGGAGCTCCGGGGCGGTGCCGTCGTCGGCGGCGCCGCTGCCGTCCTCGCCCCGCCGGCCGGTGCCGCGGTCGCGGCCGCGCTGACAGCCGTCGCGCTCGTCGTCGGTCTCGCGCTGGGGAGCCAGAGCGCTGCGTACGGGCTCGTCGGGGTCGCGATGGGCGTGTTCTCGCTCGGGCCGGTCCTCGGGCTGGCGTCGCTGCTCGTCTTCGCCGTCTCGCTGCTCGTCCTCGTCCCGCTGGGCGTCCTCGGGGGGATCGCGGGGGGCGTCGCCGGCCGGGCGCTCCCCCGCCGACCCTGAGTCACGGGACCCACGCCGTAGTCACCCTTTTGCTCGTCCCGCCCTCATCGCCGACATGGCCGAGATCGACGCCGGCGAGGTCCTGCCGAACGAGCACGTCCAGCAGATGGCCGCGGCGGGGAAGGTCACCCAGCTGCACCGCGGACACAGGTACGCCGACGAGGGCGACACCTTCGAGATCGACGGGACGACCTTCGAGGTGACCGACGTGACCCGCCGCACGCTCGGGGACCTGACCGACGAGGACGCCCAGCGTGAGGGGTCAGAGGACCTGGAGGCATACCGCGAGCGGCTGAACCGCGTCCACGACTCCTTCGAGTGGGACGACGACAGCGAGGTCGTCCGCCACCGGTTCGAGCCGGTGGAGTAGCGTCGACGACAGGCGGTGCCGTCGGCGAAAGTGATATCCGTGTTTCAGCGTTACGTGCTGTTACAACCGTTAAAACAGTTATGCCCGTGAACTTCGACGAATACGCCGACCGACAGAGCGAGAACGATCTCGCGTTCGACCCCGATACACACGCATATCACATCCTGACGTTCCTGGGTGAACATCCGGACACGGGTTTCAAACCGTCCGAGATAGCCGACGAAACCGATATCAAACCGGGCAGCGTCCGCGGCACGCTGAAGCGCCTCGAAGAACAGGGCCTCGTCCGACACGCCGAACCGTTCTGGGCGATCGGTGACGACGACCGCCTGGCTGGATCGACCGGGACGATGTTGGGACTCAAAGCGCTCGGAGACCGGTACGGGGACGACCAGTTCGAAGGCTGGGACGAGAACGCGGTCGATCCGCGTGAGATGCGTGACGAGTGACCAGCCGTTCCAGCGCGCCGACGTGGTGAAACACCCGGCACCGTTCAAGAATCCGCCGAACCACCGATATTTCGTCGTTCTGAGCGACGATACCCACCCCTTCCACGGGGAAGAGTACGCCGTCGTCGCACTCACCTCGAAACAACGCCCGGAAGCGATCGAGATCGGGTCCGACGACTGGCGGTTCGGTGGGCCGCCCGGCGATAGCTACGCGTCGCCGTGGTACGTCTTCACGATCAAACACGCCGATATCAGCAACGCGCAGGGGAGTGTCACTGACGCGATGGCGGACACGATAGCGACGGAAACCGCGTCCGTTCTCGGCGTGTGACGGACGGGAAGTTCGTTCGGTGACTCCACCGGCTCACGAGGGACTCTACGGCGCGCTTCCTACCGCCGCTCGGCGAGTTCGTCGCGCAGGTCCTCCAGGTCCATATCCTTCATGGCGAGCAGGACGAGCAGGTGGTAGACGATGTCGGCGGACTCGTGGGCGACCTCCTCGCGGTCGTCGTCCTTGGCGGCCAGCAGCAACTCGGTGGTCTCCTCGCCGAGCTTCTCCAGGACGGCGTTCTCGCCCTTCTCGTGGGTGAACAGCGAGGCGGTGTACGAATCCTCCGGGAGTTCGGCCTTCCGGTCCTCGATGACGGCGAACAGCTCGTCTAGCACGTCGTCGGTCATTACCCGGGCTGTCGGCGCGCTCCGGTAAGTCCCCTCGGGTTCGCGCTCGCGGCGACCGAGCGGGGACTCACAGTCGGTCGCGCTCGCTGAGCCGGATCCGGCGCTCCTCGAAGGCCTCGTCGTCGATCTCGCCGCGGGCGTACCGGCGTTCGAGCGTCGTCATCGGGTCGGCCGCTTCGCGGGCGCCGCTGTCCCCCAGCCGGTCGGCGAGCAGGTACGCTGCGGCGAAAAGGAGGGCGACCGAGAGTGCCAGCCACAGCAGTCCCCAGGGAAGTCCGAACCCCATCCAGCCGCCGCCACCGGCGGCTCCCATCGCCCCTCCATGGGGCCCGTGGTGCGGTCCGTGCTGAAGCAGTGTCGCTGTGTCGAGCATGAGTGTCACCCTTCACGTGGACGGAGGAGCTCCGGAGATAAACCGCCGTCCGGGATTGTCACGACCTGAGAACGGGGTCGACCTACCCGGACCGCGCTCGACAGCCACCCGCGCCTTCCGCTCGCTACGCTTCCCGCTCGCGTTTCGGGACCTCCCGGCGGTCGGCTCGGCTGCTCGCGGTTCCCGGCGCTCACCTCTCGCGTTTTGCGGTGTTCGCTCCGCTCGCACCCCATCCTGCTCACGGCTCGCTTCGCTCGCCGTTCGCTACTTGGGGGTCGCCCCCTTCGGGCGCGACTCCGCCCTGCCCGCGGGTCGTTACACTCCCCGCTCGTTCTTCGAGGCCTCCCTGCGGTCAGCCTCGCTTTCGAAAAAGGCCAGGTCGTGGATCCGGGCGTCGTCGGTCAGCTCGGGGTGGAAGGAAGTAGCGACGACGGGGCCGTCCCGGACCGCGACGGCGCGGCCGTCCCACTCGGCGAGGACCTCAACGTCGCCGACCGAGTCGATGACCGGCGCGCGGATGAACACGGCGGGGAACGGCTCGTCGAGGCCGGTCACGTCCAGCGGCGCCTCGAAGCTGTCGGCCTGGCGGCCGAAGGCGTTGCGCTCGACGCTCACGTCGACCAGCCCCAGCGAGTCGACGCGGTCGTCGTTGGGGTCCGCGGCGGCGACGATGAGGCCGGCACAGGTCGCCAGCACGGGCTTGCCGTCGGCGACGTGGGCCTCGATCTCGGGCGCGATGCCCTCGCGGTGGAGGTGTCGGGAGATGGCCGTCGACTCGCCGCCGGGCATGAGCAGGATGTCGCAGTCGGGGACGACGCCCGACTGGCGGATCTCGACGACCTCGGCCTCGTCGCCGTGGCTGGCGGCGGCTCGTCGGATGGCGTCGGCGTGTTCGCTCACGTCGCCCTGGACGGCGACGACGCCCGCCCTGATGGTCATACCACTGCTACCGGACGTGCGGCGAAAAACCTCTCGCTATCCGCAGGCGTTGCGGACTACTGGTTTCCCGGCGGAACCTCCGGCGTGCCGCTCAGTCGTCTGCCGACTCCTCGGCCGTCGGCTCCTCGTCGGCGTCCTCGCCCGGCGGTGTCGAGTAGAGCATCCCGCGGCTGGAACTGACTCGTGTCATCGCCTGTCACTCCCGGATTCGCACTCATAACCGTACCCCTCAATGGGATATGGTGTGTTAAACTACCTCTAGTACGTATAAGGTTCGAGCCGCAGGGCCAAACTGTTAGGGGCTGTGGGCCGACAGGGGACCCATGTCGGACAGTCGGGATCCGGTCGAGGCGCGCGCCGACAGCGGGCGCGACCTCTACGAGGTGTCGACGTGGGAGCCGCGGTCGCTGCTGGACAGCCTGTCCGTGTTCGTCTACTCGGCGGGAGTGTCGGCGCTGCGGCTGTTCGTGGTGGTGCTGGCGCTGGCTATCCTCGCGTCGCAGTTCGTCCTCGGCGGGCTCGGCGCGGTCACCGACCCCATCGTCGGGACCTTCACGCTGCTGTCGGCGGTGCCGGCGCTGGGGCTGGCGGCGTACGTCTGGTACGCCGACGTGACCAGCTCCGAGCCGCTGGAACTGCTCGTCGGGACGTTCGCGCTCGGCGTGCTGTTCGCCGGGTTCGCCGGCGTCGTCAACACGGTCGTCAGCGTCTCGCTGGAGAGCCTGGGGCTGATGTTCTGGGGCACCCAGATCCTCTATTTCTTCCTCGTCGTCGGGCCGGTCGAGGAGACGGTGAAGCTGCTGGCGGTCCGGCTCTACGCCTACCGCACCTCGAAGTTCGACGCCGTGGTCGACGGCGCGGTCTACGGCGCGATGGCCGGCCTGGGCTTCGCGACCATCGAGAACGCCATCTACATCGCCGGCCAGACCCAGGGCATCGCCGACACGTTCAACCTCGTCCTCGCCGGGACCGGCATCACCGCCGTCCGCGCGCTCGCGGGACCGGGTCACGTCATCTACTCGGCGTTCGCCGGCTACTACCTCGGCCTGGCGAAGTTCAACCCCGACCGCGCCGGCCCCATCGTCGTCAAGGGGCTCATCATCGCCACGCTCGTCCACGCGCTGTACAACACGCTCTCGGGGTACCTGCCGGGTATCGTCGCCGACGCCACCGGGATCCCGTGGTTCGTCGCCTTCTTCGGGTTCATCCTCGTCTACGACGGGGTCTTCGGCCTCCTGCTGATCCGGAAGATCTCCCGATATCGGCGGGCCTACCACGAGGCGACCGACGAGGCGCCCGACGGCGAGCCCGCCGACCTCGCCGAGTTCGACGGCTGAACACCGGCTACAGGTACTCGCCGAGCGCCTCGCGGACCGCCGCCACGTCCGCGCCGGCCTCGGCGTCGCGGTCGGCCATCCCGAGCATGCGCTCGACGTACTTGGCGAACACGTCCACCTCGACGTGGACGGGGTCGCCGACTTCCTTCTCCGAGAGGGTCGTCTCGTGGTAGGTCGTCGGGATGATCGCCACCGAGAACGTCCCGCCGGCGTCGTCGAGCGCGGCGACGGTCAGGCTGATCCCGTCGAGCGCGACCGACCCCTTCTCGACGACGTACTGTTCGAGCCCGGCGGGGAGCTCGAAGGTGTACGCCCAGTCGTCCCCCACTCGTTCGATGTCGACGATCTCCGTGGTGCCGTCGACGTGGCCCTGGACGACGTGGCCGTCGAACCGCTCGTCGGCCGCCAGCGCCCGCTCCAGATTGACTTCCTGTCCCTCGCTCGCCGCGTCGAAGGTCGTCCGCTCCAGGGTCTCGGCGGCCAGGAACACCGAGAACCACTCGCCGGCCTCGAACTCCTCGACTGTGAGACACGCCCCGTCGACGCTGATGCTCTGGCCGCCCTCGAGGTCCGCGAACGTCGTCGCGATCCGGAGCCGGCGGCCCGCGTCGCTGTCCTCGATCTCGACGATCTCGCCCGTCTCCTCGACGATCCCGGTGAACATACCCGACGCTTGGGAGAAGTGTCGCAAAAGGGTTATCGTTCACGGATGTGGGATGGGATATCGCCGGGGACCGGCGGTTCCGGCGGGAGGCGCGGGGCTTTTGGCCGTCGGCGCGGAACCGGGGGGTATGGCGCGGAGCATCCTCGGGATGGTCGGGCTCGGGACGACGCTGGTGTTCGCGATCCCGGTCGCGCTGCTGGGGCTGGAGTTCCTGCTGGCGCGGGGCCGGCCGACCGTCGGTGCGGGCCTGCTCGTCGTCGCCGTGCTGATGGTCGCCATCGAGGAGTACGTCACGACGGCCGAGGACCTGGCCGGCGAGGCCGTCGACAGGACGGTCGGCGCGGTCGCGAAGTCGCCCGACGAGGACGAGGAGTGACCCGTTAGAGATCCAAGCGTTGAAATCGTGAGGGGGCGACACGGCGGACATGAGCCGCCCCGACTCCGAGTCCGACGCCGCCGACCCCGGCGGCACAGAGGGCGCTGCCGGGCCCGAGGCCGCCGACCGCGGCGCCGACGGTGACTCGGCCGACGCCCGAGAACCCGCAGAGAGCGACCCCTCCGATCCCGGCGGATCGGCCGGCCGGTTCGACCGCATCGGCCGGACGACCCGCTGGGTCCTCGGGATCGTCGTCGTCGGCCTGCTCGCCCGCCTCGCCTTCCTCGGCCATCGCGTCGCCCACTACGACGAGGGCCGCGTCGCCTGGTGGTCGACGTACTTCCTCGAGTCCGGCGAGTTCCACTACCGCTACATCATCCACGGGCCGCTCGTTCAGCACGTCAACAAGTTCCTCTTCGACGCCGTGGGCGCCAACGACTTCACGATGCGGCTGTTCGTGGCGCTGATCGGCGCGTTCCTCCCGCTCGCCGCCCTCCTCTTCCGCGAGCACCTCGACGGCGACGAGGTCGTCGGCGTCGCCTTCTTCCTCGCCTTCAACCCACTCCTGCTGTACTACTCGCGCTTCTTCCGGAGCACGCTGCCGGCGGCGGCGTTCGCGTTCGTCGCCTTCGGCCTGCTCGTGCGCGCCTACGACGAGCGCTCGGTCCGGTACGTCTACGGGGCCGTCGTCTTCGTCGCGCTCGCCTTCACCGCCAAGGAGAACACGGCGGTGTACCTGCTGGTGTGGGTCGGCGCCACCGCCCTGCTGCTCGACCAGGCGCTGTTCCGCACCGGCGGCGACCGCTCCGGGTTCGACTGGGCGCGCGAACGCCTCGACGACCTGCGCGGGCGCCGCCCGCTCGCCGACTACGTCGCCGACTTCGTCTGGTACGGGACGGTCTCGCTGTTCCTCTTCCTCGCGGTCACGCTGTACTTCTACGCGCCGCGCTCGCCCGACACTGCCGCCGTCGGCTTCTGGCAGGCGGTCTTCAATCCGACGCTGTTCCCGGATCTGTTCGACCGGACGCTCGACGACGTGGTCAGGGGCTACAGCTACTGGTTCGGCGGGACGACCGACGCCGGTTGCCGCAAGGACAACATCATCGACGCCTACCTCTGTTTCCTCGGCCAGGAGGTCCACGCGATGGCCCAGGCGGCGCTCGCGCTGACGCTGATGGCCGTCGTCGGCTTCCTCGCCGAGCGGTGGGGCCGGGTCCGCTCGCGCGGCGTCGTCCTGTTCTGCGCCTACTGGGGCTTCGTCTCGGTCATCGGCTACCCGCTCGGGACCGACATCGCCAACGCCTGGATCGCCGTCAACGCCCTCGTGCCGCTGGCGGTCCCCGCCGGCGTCGGCATCGCGCTGGTCGCCGACAGGGCCCGGGACGCCCTCCACACGGACTCGGTCCGGTTCGGCATCACCGCGTTCGCGCTCGTGCTGATCGCCGGCTACATGGCCGGCTCCGCGGGGTGGTACGTCTACATGAACGACACCAGCGACACCAACGAACTCGTCCAGTACGCCCAGCCGGCCGACGACTTCCGCCCCTCGATGGCGGTGCTGGAGGACCACGCCGCCGACCACGAGGGCGTCGACGTGCTCTTCGTCGGGAACACATACGTCCGCGACAACCCGCGGGACGCCGGGATCGAACCGAGGTGTTCGAGTATCGGCAACACGCTTCCCTTGCAGTGGTACGTCGAGGCGTACGGCGCCGAGGGCGACTGCATCCAGGACGCGGAGGTCGCCGCCCAGCAACTGCAGGACGGCGACGTCGACCCGCTGGTCGTCATCGCGCCGAACGAACTGGAGACGGACCTGGCGCCCGCGCTGGAGGGGTACGACGCCGACACCCACCGCCTGCGCCACTACGGCAGCGAGGCCGTCTTCTTCAGCGACCGGTCGCCCGACGGGTCGAGCGACGCGAGCGCCGTCGAACCGCGGGCGCTCGCCGTCGGCGACTGACCGGCTCCGAAGCCGCCTTCTCGCCGTCCTATCGCAGTCCGCGTTCGCGCTCCCAGCCCCGGACCAGCGCCGCCAGCGTCTCGTTGACCGGCACCGCCGCCTCGGCCCGGTCGACGACCGCGCCGTTGACCGCGTCGACCTCGGTCCGCTTCCCCGCCTCGACGTCCTGCAGCATCGACGACCGATTGGCGCTCGTCGCCGCCGCCACCCGCTCGACCGCCCCGACGGCCGTCGCCTCGGGCAGGTCGACCCCCTGCTCGCGCGCGACCCGGGCGGCTTCCCTCGCGGCGCGGCGGGCCGGTTCGCCCGCCGGCCCGTCGACGACGGCGCCGTTCTCGACCCGCGCCAGCGCGGTCACGGCGTTGATCCCCGCGTTGACCGCCAGCTTCTCCCAGCACCGCCGGGGCATGTCGGCCGCCACGGTCGTCTCGACCCCGGCCGCCCGCAGGGCCGCACCGACCGACTCGGCGACCGGCGACTCGCCGCCGTCGGGCGGCCCGAGCGTCACCTCGCCGCGGCCGGTGCACTCGACGACGCCGGGCTCGGTCAGGCGCGCGCCGTACGTGCAGGTGCCCGCGAGCACCGCGGCGTCGAGCCCGCCCGCCAGGGTCGCCTCGTTGCCCAGCCCGTTCTGGACCGAGAGGACCGCGTCGAGTTCGGCGGTGGCGAGCGCTTCGGCGGCCACGGGCGTGTCGAACGCCTTCACGGCGACGACGGCCAGGTCGAAGCGCTCGTCGGGGACCGCCGTCGCGGCCGCCGGTTCGACGCGCTCCGTGTACTCGCCGGTGAGCTGGAGGCCCTCGGTGCGGACCCGCTCGACGTGGGGATCGCGGCCGACCAGCGTCACGTCGTGGGCGCGCGCGAGCAGGCCGCCGAGGAGGCTGCCGAGGCTGCCGGCGCCGAAGACGAGGACGCGCACGCCCCCTCAGTCCTCGGTCCAGTAGTAGATGCTCTCCCGTTCGGCGCCGCAGGCCGGGCAGGTGTCGGGGATCTCCTCGATGTCGCCCATCTCGCCGCACTCCCAGCAGCGCCACATCAGCTCGGCCTCGCCGGAGTCGGCGGTGGTCGAGAGGTGCTGGCCCAGGCTCGCGATCCCCTCCTCGGTCGTCACGTAGAAGCCGTGCTCGTCGAACCCGCGGATGGTCCCCAGCCGGTTCCCCTCGTCGTCGAAGACCGTCTGTCCGAAGCCCAGGTCGACCTCCTCGTCCGTCTCGCTCATACGTGAACCGACGCCTGACTGACGCTTAAATGTAGGTGCCGACCCTCGTGTTGCGTGCTACCGGACGGATCTGGACCGCTCTCCCGTGGCGGAACGAGCGGCGAACGCGACCGCACTCGACGGCGAGTGCTGAACGCCCTCGACGCGCTCGCTAGCTGACGTGTCTACTGCAGGAGACAGCAGGCGCTGAAAGCCCTCGGCGCGCTCGCTAGCTGGAGTCAAAGCCACCGCAGACGACAACGAGTATTGAAAGCCCTCGGCGCGCTCGCTAGCTGGAGTCAGTACCGCACTCGACGGCGAGTGCTGAAAGCCCTCGACGCGCTCGCGGTCGCTGAGCGACATATCCGCGCTCTCGGCACCGCCCGCGCGGATAGGGGTCGCTCAGGCGACTACACAAGCGCGAGCGCGCCTCGCCCGTTCAGTCCACCGGGAGAGCAAGCTCTCCCGAGCCCGCGCTCACACGTTCGCGCGGACACCAGGGACAGCACCGCACAGCAACCGCGCCGCACCCGCCCCGCACAGCACCGCAGACGGCCACGAGCCTCCCCAGCCGATTCGCTCACTCGCTCCGCTCGCTCTCTCATCCCTCGCGCGGCTACGGTCGCGCGCATGAACGCGCGCTCCAGCGCGCGCCGACCGCACCGCGACTGCGCCGACAGCTACTGCGCGACACTCGGGGAGCGGTCGCTACGGGCGGGAGAAGCGCGGAGAAGTGTGTTTCGCGGGCGTTACGCCGGTGACCAGCCGCATACCGAGCACTCTGTGGCGGCCGAGTCGTGTAGTCCCCCGCAGTCGGGGCACTGCTTCTTGTTGTAGTTCTCCTCCCAGCCCGCCTCCTCGACGTCGTGTCCGCGGTCGGTCAGGAACTCGTCGAACATGTCGTCGGTGCTCGGTGCGGACGCCATACATGCTACGGTATACCACACCACCATATAGGTCTATTGGTATGCGAAACCTTTGCACACGAACTGCGGGGGCGAGGCCGGGATCGCGCGGACGGCCGGTTCCGGGGAGAAACGCTCTCGGGGGCGATATCCGGCCACAGGGCGGGGATCGAACGAACCCAAGGACATATGCCACCGTTGACCGATACACCGGCCATGGCACGGAACCGGGCGAGCCGTCGTCGGTTCCTGGCGGCCGTGCTGGGCGCGTCGACGGTCGGGCTCAGCGGCTGCGGATCCGACGGCGGCGGGACGCCGACACCGGGGGACCCGGACACGGAGACGCCGAGTGACGCACCGCTGGAGACGACGACACCGAGCGATACGCCGACGCCGACCGACGCGCCGACCGCGACGCCGGAGTCGACCGCGACGCCGACCGGGACGCCGGCGTCCACGGGGACCGCGACGGCGACGCCGGGCGCGTCCGACCTCGCGTCGTGGCCGACGTTCATGCGGAACGGCGAGCACTGGGGCCACCACCCCGACGCCGTGGGCCCCCACGAGGGCGTCACGGTCGACTGGCGGAAAGAGTTCGACCAGGACTCCGTGAACGCGACGCCGGTTCTGGCCGACGGGACGCTGTACATCGGCGCGGGTGGGGCCGGCGACAACACCGGGTCGTTCCACGCGCTGGACCCCGTGACGGGCGAGACGAAGTGGTCGCGGGACACGGAGGCGCCGGTCACCAGCGCCGCGGCGGTCGACCGCGGGCTAGTCTACGTCGGGACGACCGGCGGCGTGTTCTACGCCCTGCACGTCGACGACGGCTCGGCGTTCTGGGACTGGGACCCCGGGTCGACGGAGGACTACACCGCGCCCGTCGTCGACGGCCGGGCCGTCTACGTCGGGTCGACCGGCAGTCGCGCCTACCGGTTCGACGCCCTCGACGGCGGCCAGGAGTGGAACCAGGACACCTACGGCGCGATCACCGTCTCGCCCGCCTACGCCGACGGTGTGGTCTACGCGCCCAGCGCCGACCACGATCTGTACGCGGTCACCGCCTCGGGCAGTCTCGAGTGGACGGCGGACCTCGGCGGGAGCGTCAACGGCGTCGCCCACCGGCGGCGCCGGCTGTTCGTCACCAGCGAGAGCAACACCATCGCGCAGATCAACGTCCGCGGCGACACCGTGTGGGAGACCTCGCGGGGCGACGCGTTCGCCGCGACGCCGGCGGTGACCGACGAGCGGGTGTTCGCCGGCACCCGCGGCGGGACGCTGTTCGCCTTCGACGCGGACGACGGCCGGGAGCTGTGGCGGTTCACCGACCCCAGCGACGGCGTCACCGCCCCGCCGGTCGTCGCCGACGGCACCGTCTACGTCGGCTCCCGCGACGACAGCGTCTACGCCCTCAGCGCCGACACCGGCGACCTGGAGTGGTCGTTCGCCACGGGCAACAACATCGAGACGGCCGCCCCGATCGTCGCCGGCGGCCGCGTCTACATCGCCAGCCAGGACGGCGTCCTCTACGCGCTGAGCGAGTGAGCCGCGGCGGTCCGGGGAGTTCCTCGGTCCCGCTTCGACCGGTCACCACACCGCCGCCGCGACCGTCGACCCGACCCAGACGGCCGCGAGCGCGCCGACCAGGTTGACCGCCGCGCTGGCCAGCGCGCGGCGGCGCTCGCCGGTCTCGAACAGCCGCACCGTCTCGAAGGCGAACGTCGAGAACGTCGTGAACGCCCCGCAGAAACCGGTCCCGAGCGCGAGGGCGGCACCGTCGCCGACCGGGGCCGCCAGCACCGCGCCGAGCGCGAGGCTCCCGAGGACGTTCACCGCCAGCGTGTCGCCGGTGCGGGCGTCGATGCGCTCGCCGAGCAGGTGACGGGCGAGCGCGCCGGCGACGCCGCCGAGCCCGACGAGCAGGACGGGGGTCACGACACCCACCTCGCGACCCGGCGACCGCAGAGGACGCCCGCGATCCCGACCGCGTAGTTCGCGGCGACGTTCGCCGCCGCCAGCGTCGGCCCGCCCGTCCCGGCCAGCGCCGTCGTCTCGGCCGCGAAGGTGCTGTAGGTCGTGAACGACGAGAGGAAGCCGGTGCCGACGACCAGCCGCGTCTCCGCGCTCACGGCGTCGGCGAAGTGGCGCTCGTACAGCAGGACGCCCAGCGCGAGGCTCCCCAGCCCGTTCGCGGCCAGGGTCCCCCACGGGAAGGCGCCGGGGAGCGCGAGCGCCACCGCGTACCGCAGCGCCGCGCCCGCGAACCCGCCGACGGCGACGAGCGCGAGCGACTTCGCCCGGGTCGGCGCGTGGCCGTCACTCATTCGACTGGACCGACCCGCCGCTCGTACTCGTGTGTTTCCGTTCGGACCGCGCCGGTCAGTCGTCCTCGGCGGCGACCCCGATGTCGGCGCCGTCCGCCTCGATGCTCCCCATGTCGGGCGCGGTCCGCTCGCCGCGGGCCGACTGGAGCTTGCCGACCGCGACGGCGCAGACGTAGATGGCCACGGCGAAGAGGACGATGACCCCGCCGGCCGTGACGCCGCCGTAGTAGGCGGCGGCGATGCCCAGCAACACCGCCAGCTCCGCGAGGACGACCGAGACGACGAGCGACTCCGAGAAGCTCCGGGACACCTGGGTGGCGCCCGCGACCGGCACCACGAGCATCGCCGCGACGAGGATGACGCCCATGATCTGCATCGCGCCGACGACGACCATCGCCGTCAGCATCACCATCACGCGGTTGTACCAGTTGACGGGGATGCCCGAGACCTCGGCCGCGGTCTCGTCGAAGGTGACGTACAGCAGCTGGTTGCGCGTGACCGCGACCGTGCCGACGATGACGGCGAACAGCACCAGGAGGATCGCCGCGCTCTGGGGCGAGACCGTCGAGAGGTTGCCGAAGAGGAACTGGTTGACGCCGACGGCGAGCCCGCCCGCGTTGAGGCTGATGAGCGTCGTCCCCAGCGCGAACCCCGTCGAGAGGACGATGGCCATCGAGACGTCGTTGTAGGCGTCGGTGACCTCCGAGATGAGTTCGATACAGAGCGCGGCGATCATCGCCACGACGACCGCGGTGAGGTAGGGCGACACCCCCAGGTCGATGACGGCGTTGAGGAACAGCCCGACGGCGACGCCGGCGAACCCGGTGTGGGCCAGCGCGTCGCCGATGAGCGCGAGCTGGCGGTGGACGAGGAAGGTGCCGATCAGCGGCGCCATCACGCCGACGCAGAGCCCGACGAGGACCGCCCGGTGCATGAACCGGTAGCGCGGGTTCAGCATCTCCAGGCCCGTGAAGTAGTACACCCAGTCCATCAGCCAGTACCACTGCTCCAGGACCCACAGGAGGACGGCGAAGACGAGGTCGCCGACGCTCCCCAGTCCGCCCTGGAGCGGGAGGGCCACCGACGGGTCCGCGGCGGCGAGGACGGCCGTCAGGAGCGTAGCCGCCACGTCCGCGCTCATTCGGACACCCCCGCGAGCGACCGCGCGCCGGTCCCGAACGCCCGGGCCAGGGCGTCGCTGTCGACGAACTCGTCGGTCGGGCCGTCGAAGTACACCTCGCGGTTGAGGCAGACGACGCGGTCGGCGTGCTCGACGACCGCCCCGAGATCGTGCTCGATGAGGAGGACGGTGATCCCCTCGGCGTTGAGCGCCGCCAGCAGGTCGTAGAAGGCGTCGACCGACTCGGCGTCGACGCCGACGGTCGGCTCGTCGAGGACGAGCAGGTCCGCCTCGCCCGCCAGCGCCCGCGCGATGAACGCGCGCTGGCGCTGACCGCCCGACAGCTCGGTGATGCGGCGGTCGGCGAACCCGCTCATCCCGACGGTCGCGAGCGCGTCGTCGACGACGGCCCAGTCCTCGCTCGACAGCCGGCCGAACCCCACGTGGGGGAACCGGCCCATCTTCACCACCTCACGGACGGTGATGGGCATCCCCGTCGCGGCGCTGGCCTGCTGGGCGACGTAGCCGATCCGTTCGCCGTCGTCGAAGCGGTCGGCGCGGTCGCCGAACAGTCGAGCGGTCCCCGCGTCGGGTTCGAGCAGGCCGAGCATCAACCCCATCAGCGTCGACTTGCCCGAGCCGTTCGGTCCGACGACGGCGACGTACTCGCCCGCTTCGACGGTCAGCGACACGTCCTCGACCACGGGCGTCGCCGTGTAGCCGAAGGTGACGTTCGCGATGTCGACGACCGGCTCGACCCCGTCGGACTCCCGGTCGCTGGCCGCGTCGGCGGTCCCGGCGGTCGTTCGTTCGTCCGCGTCGGTCCCGTTCCCGGGATCGGTTTCCTGCGTGGTCATATCGGTTCGAAGTTCCGCCACTGTTCGAGCCACTCCGCCGACGGGGCCGCCTCCTCCGGCGTCTCGTTGCCGAGGACGATCTCGAAGGTGGGCATGTTGATGTTGTCGGCGATCTCCTCGTAGCCCCAGTTCTCCGCGACCCACTCCTCGCGGACGCCGGCGTACGGCGTCACGGGGAAGTACGCCTCCACCGCCGTCTCGCGGAGGAGCTGGCGGGCCGGCCGCTGGGACTCGAAGACGCCGTTGGCGATGTAGCGGATGTCGTTCTCGCGGATGACCCGCTCGGCCTCGCGGATGTCCGCGGGCTTGACGTCACCGCTGGCCGCGAGGTTCGTCACCAGCGGCCGCATCTCGACGCCGTAGCGCACCCCGAGGTACTGGAAGGCGTTGTGCGCGGCCAGCTGGACGATGTCGCGGTCGGACCGGTCGAAGATGGCCTCGTAGTCGGCGTCGATGCGGTCGAGCACCTCGGACTTGTACGTCTCGGCGTTCTCGCGGAAGGCGTCGGCGTGGTCCGGGACGATCTCCGCGAACCCCTCGGCGATGTTGTCGACGGACTGCTTCGCGCGTCGCGGGTCCAGCCAGAAGTGGGGGTCCTTCCCGCGCTGGGCGCCGACGCCCTCCTCGTCGCGGTCCAGCGACGCGGCCAGGTCCACCAGTTCGACCCCCTCCCGGACGTTGATCAGCGCCGTGTCCACGTCGTCGCCCTCGATAGTCTGGATAGCGCGGTCGGCCCACGGCTGGAACTCCGGGCCGACGTGGACGAACGCGTCCGCTTCGATGATGCGCTGGGTGATGCTGGCGTTTGGCTCCCAGCCGTGGCCGTGCAGCCCAGCCGGGACGAGGTTCTCCACCGTCAGCGGGGTCCTCTCTGCGATCTGCCGGCCGAAGTCGAAGAAGCTGAAGAAGGACGCCACCGCGACCGGGTCGCCCCCGTCGTCGCCGTCGCTCCCGGCCTCGACGGGCGCGCTCGGCAGGGCCGTGCAGCCGCCCAGCCCCGCCAGCGCCGCCGCGCCGCCGGCGCGGAGCGCGTCCCGCCGCGTTACCCCTGGTCCGTCGTCTGTGTCGAGTGACATAGTTTAACACCAAATCCGAAGATTAGACTTGTCTAATCCATAGTTTGGCGACCGAGCGCTTATAAGTTGTGGTCGAAAGAACGGCGGTTGACGGGGACGCTGCAACGGGGACGGACGCCGGCTCGTGCCCGTGGATCGCCGAGCTGAGTCTCCGTCGGGTCCCACCGGTTAGAACGTCGTGCGGATCGCCGGCTCGGCTACGGAGCCGCTGGCCCGCTACAGCCGTTCGAGCACCGCGTCGGCGTCGTAGTTGAGCGTCAGTTCCCGCGAGCGGCCCCGACCGTCCACGTCGGCGTAGCTGGCGGTGATGATCCCCAGCTGGTCGAGCTTGTTGGTCACCTCGGAGTAGCGGGTGTACCCGAGGCCGGTCTCGTCGTTGAACACGTCGTAGATGTCGCCCGCGCGCTTGCCGTCGTGTTCGGCGATCACCTCCAGCAGGGCGCTCTCGGCCTCCGAGAGTTCCTGCAGCCGTCGCGAGAGGTGGACGTACTTCGACTTGTCGTAGGCCTTCTCGACGTCCTCCATCTCGATGGCCTTGCTCGCGCGCATCTCGGCGTTGAGCCCGGCCCGGCGCAGCAGGTCGATGCCGACGCGCAGGTCGCCGCCCTGCTCCTCGGTGAACTCGGCGGCCCGGTCGAGCACCGGCGCGGCCATCACGCCCTCGTGGAACCCCCGGTCGACCCGCTCCTCGAGGATGTCGACGATCTCCGTCTGGTCGTACTTCGGGAAGTACACGTCCTCCGGGCGGAAGACGCTCTGGACCCGGGTGTCCAGCGCGTCGATCACGTCCAGATCGAGGTCCGAGGAGATGCAGACGACGCCGATCTTCGCGCCGCCCTGCTCCTCGTGGGCGCGCAGCAGCGAGTAGAGGGTGTCGGAGGCCTCGTCCTCGTAGAAGAGGTAGTTCACGTCGTCGAGCGCCACCGCCAGCACGCGGTCGTCGGCGACGAGCTGGTCGGTGATCTGCGAGAACAGCTTCTTGAACGAGATGCCCGAGGAGGGCGGCTCGTAGTCGAACACCCCTTCGAATAGCCGCGAGAACACCGAGTACCGCGTCGAGTTGACCTGGCAGTTCACGCGGACGGTCTTCACGTCGGTCTGGGCCTGCAGCTCGCCGAACAGCTTCTGGACGGCGGTGGTCTTGCCGGTGCCGGGCGGGCCGCGCGCGACGACGTTCAGCGGCCGCGACCCCCGGACCGCGGGCCGGAGCGCGTACTTCAGCGTCTCCATCTGCGTGTCGCGGTGGAGAAACGTCTCCGGCAGGTAGTCGATCTCGAAGACGTGTTCGTCGCGGAACACCGACTCGTCCCACGACAGCATCCCCTCCTCGGGGTCCTCCGTCATTACTTTCACCACGCTCCCCGCGCCACTTAACCGTTTGCCAGTCGGAGCGAAAGTGGGACGCAAGCGCGGGCAGACGGTATGTTTCCGACGCGTACGGGCCGAAATCTGGTCGGCGTCCCGCGGAATCCCCGTCGAGCGGCCTGGAAGTGAAAGGGCGGGGTCACGGTGGCGCGCGCTGTCGCGGCCTCTGTGCCGCGACGTAGCCGCGCGAGGGATGAGAGAGCGACCAGCGGGAGCGAGCGAATCGGGTGGGGAGGTGTGTGGCCGTCTGCGGTGCTGTGCGGTGTTGTCCTGGCGGACTGAAAGGGCGAGGGGCGCTCGCGTGCAGTTCAGTCGCCTGAGCGACCTCTACCCGAGTGCAACGAGGGTATGTCGCTCAGCGACCGCGAGCGGGCCGAGGGCTTTCAGCACCTTCTGTGTCCTGCGGTCACTTCGATCCAGAGCGAGCAGGCCGAGGGCTATCATCACCCCCAGCCGAATCGACTCACAGAACGACCTCACCTCGCGACCGCGTAATCGAAGTTTCCAAGAGCGTCGGGCGGGTCCGTGAACGTATGAGCACGGACGACGCCGACGGAGACGGGGAGCCCGCGGCCCGCACGGAGCGGTTCGCGGACGTGCCCGACCAGTACGACCCCGACGCGGTCGAGGACCGGGTGTTCGACTACTGGGACGCCGTCGACGCCTACCAGCGCACGAAAGAGCACCGCGCCGACGGCGAGGACTACTTCTTCGTCGACGGCCCGCCGTACACCTCCGGGTCGGCCCACATGGGCACCACCTGGAACAAGACGCTGAAGGACTGTTATATCCGCTACCTCCGCATGCAGGGGTACGACGTGACCGACCGGCCGGGCTACGACATGCACGGCCTGCCCATCGAGACCCGCGTCGAGGAGCGCCTGGACTTCGAGAACAAGAAGGACATCGAGGCGTTCGGCGAGGACGCCTTCATCGAGGAGTGCAAGGCCTACGCCGACGAGCAGCTCGAAGGACTGCAGGAGGACTTCAAGTCCTTCGGCGTCTGGATGGACTGGGACGACCCCTACAAGACGGTCGAGCCCGAGTACATGGAGGCGGCGTGGTGGGGCTTCGAGAAGGCCCACCAGCGCGGCCTCGTCGAGCAGGGCCAGCGTTCCATCTCCCAGTGTCCCCGCTGTGAAACAGCCATCGCGAACAACGAGGTCGAGTACGAAGATGTCGAGGACCCCTCGATCTACGTCAAGTTCGACCTCGAAGACAGGGAGGGCTCGCTGGTCATCTGGACGACGACGCCGTGGACCATCCCCGCCAACACGTTCGTCGCGGTCGACGGCGAGGGGGAGTACGTCGGCGTCGACGCGACGAAGGACGGCGAGACCGAGCGGCTCTACGTCGCCGCGCCAAAGGTCGAGTCGGTGCTGTCGGCCGGCCGCTACGACGACTACGAGGTCGTCGAGGAACTGACCGGCGAGGACCTGGTCGGCTGGACCTACGAGCACCCGCTGCGCGAGGAGGTCCCCGACGCGCCCGGCGGCGAGGGCGCGCTCGAAGTGTACACCGGCGAGTACGTCGACACCGAGGGCGACGGCACCGGCCTCGTCCACTCCGCGCCGGGCCACGGCGAGGAGGACTTCGAGCGCGGGACGGAACTGGGGCTGGACATCTTCTGCCCCGTGGGCGCCGACGGCGTCTACGACGAGTCGGCTGGCGCCTACGCTGGCGAGTTCGTCAAGGACGCCGACCGCGACATCATCGCGGATCTGGACGACAACGGCGCCCTGCTCGCCGAGGGGACCACCACTCACAGCTACGGTCACTGCTGGCGCTGCGACACCGGGATCATCCAGATCGTCACCGACCAGTGGTTCATCACGATCACCGACATCAAGGACGAACTGCTGGAGAACATCGAGGACTCGGAGTGGTACCCCCAGTGGGCGCGCGACAACCGGTTCCGTGACTTCGTCGAGGACGCGCCCGACTGGAACGTCTCCCGCCAGCGCTACTGGGGCATCCCGATCCCCATCTGGATCCCCGAGGATTGGTCGGGCGAGATGGCCGACGCCGTCGTCGTCGGCGACCGCGAGGAACTCGCCGAGCGCGTGGATCAGGACATCGACCCCGACGAGGTGGACCTGCACAAGGACACCGTCGACGACCTGACGATCACCGAGGACGGCGTCGTCTACGAACGCGTCCCGGACGTGTTCGACGTGTGGCTGGACTCGTCGGTCGCGACGTGGGGCACCCTCGATTACCCCGAGGACGACAGCCGCTTCGACGACCTGTGGCCCGCCGACCTCATCATGGAGGCCCACGACCAGACCCGCGGGTGGTTCTGGTCCCAGCTCGGCATGGCCACCGCGGCGATGGGCGAGATTCCCTACGAGCAGGTGCTGATGCACGGCTATGCCAACATGCCCGATGGCCGCGGCATGTCCAAGTCGAAGGGCATCTTCGTCGACCCCCACGAGGTCATCGACGAGTACGGCGTCGACCCGATGCGCCTCTTCTTGCTGTCGGTCACGGCCCAAGGCGAGGACATGAACTTCTCGTGGGACGAGACCCAGGAGATGCAGCGCCGGCTCAACATCCTCTGGAACGTCGCGCGGTTCCCGCTGCCGTACATGCGCGCCGACGACTTCGACCCCGAGGCGACGACGCTCGCCGATGTCGAGGACGACCTCGAACTCGTCGACGAGTGGGTGCTCTCGCGGCTCCAGAGCGTCGAAGCGGAGATGACCGACGCCATGGAGGACTTCGAGAACGACCGCGCGGTCAACGCCCTCATCGACTTCGTCGTCGAGGACGTGTCCCGGTTCTACATCCAGGTCGTCCGCGAGCGGATGTGGGACGAGTCCGACTCGCCGAGCAAACAGGCCGCGTACGCCACGCTCTACACCGTCCTCGAAGAGGTCGCCGCGCTCTTCGCCCCGTTCGCCCCCTTCGTCGCCGAGGAAGTCTACGGCTCGCTCACCGGCGACGTCGGCCACCCGACGGTCCACATGTGTGACTGGCCCGAACCGGACGACGAGTACCGCGACGTGGGGCTGGAACAGGATATCGAGATCGTCCGCGAGATCGAGGAGGCGGGGTCGAACGCCCGACAGCAGGCCGAGCGGAAACTGCGCTGGCCGGTCAAGCGCGTCGTCGTCGACGTCGACGAGACGGGCGACGAGGCCGACGCCACCGACGTGGCCGGCACCGTCGAACTCCGCGCCGACCTGCTGGCCGACCGACTCAACGCCCGCGCCATCGAAGTGGTCGACCCCGACGAGGACTGGGGCGAACTCACCTACTCCGCGGAGGCCGACATGAGCCTCCTGGGACCGGAGTTCGGCGACGACGCCGGCCGAGTCATGAGTGCGCTCAACGACGCGCGCGTCGCCGAGCCGACCGTCGCGGCGCTGGAGTCCGCCGTCGCCGCCGAACTCGACGAGCCGGTCGACCTCGACCGGGAGATGGTCGAGTTCGTCCGCCACACGCCCGACGGCGTCGCCGGCGCCGAGTTCGAGGCGCTCGACAGCGAGGGCGTCGTCTACGTCGACACCACCCTGACCGAGGACATCGAGTCGGAGGGCTACGCCCGCGAGGTCGTCCGCCGCGTCCAGGAGATGCGCAAGGAACTGGAACTGGACATGGAGGAGTCCATCCGCCTGGAGTACGAGGTGCGCGACGACCGCGTGGCCGACCTGGTCGCCGACCACGCCGACCTGATCGCCGAGGAGGTCCGCGCCGAGGAAGTGGGGAGGGTCGCCGACGGCCACCGCAAGACCTGGGAGGTCGAGGGCATCGAGGTCGAGATCGCCATCGAACCGCTCGCCGCGGCCGAGGCGTCTGACTGACCACGCCGTCCCCGGGCAGTTTCTCGCCGCCTGTCGTGTGACCGTACCGTCACGTTGATTCGGCGCCCGTTCGATCTGCGGGTGTGGATCCGGACCGATTCGAGCCGTGGGCTTCGGGCACGCTGGCGGTCGCCGGCGCCGTCCTCGCGGTCGGCAGCGCCTACGGCGCGGTCGCGCTCGCCGAGACGCCGCTGACCCTGGCCGCCTACGTCGCTGCCGTCGTCGGGTTCGGCGTCCACGCCGTCGCGAAGGTCGGGCACGCCCGAGCGTACGCGGCCGGCCGTCGCGACGCCGAGTCGGTCGGCGGAATCGACACCACGTTCTTCTGCTTTCTCGGCGCCGTGGTGTTGACGACGGTTCCGAACGTCGAGCCGTCGTGGCGTCCCCTCTTCTTCGCGCCGGCGGCGTTCACCGTCCTGCTCGGCGTCGCCGGACTCCTCGCCGGGAACCGCCGCGTCCGCGAGCGACTCGGGTGGGAGACTCCGGAGTGACTCGCGACGGCCCACCGGGCGATCCGCGACGATCGCTCGCCGGCGCCGTGACCGACCGGCCAGCGATCGAAGCGAGTTCCTCGACTATCGCAACCGCTTTTGGCACGTACCGCAGACGCCCGAGCAGTGACAGACACCGGGAGACAGTTGCGCGCGCTCTACTTCACGCGCTTCGCGAGTTCGTTCGGCTTCGTGACGCTGCTGACCCTGTTGCCGAAGTTCATCAACCAGCTCGGCGCGGAGGGGTTCGTCCTTGGCCTGTTCGCGACCGGCCTGACGTTCGCCCAGGCGGTCGGTATCGTCCCCATCTCGTGGGCGGGCGACCGCTACGACAAGCGGACGGTCCTGCTCGGCGGGCTCGGCCTCGCCGTCTTCGTCTACCTCGGGTTCGCGCTGGTGGAGACGAGCTGGCAGTTCATCGCCGTCCGCGCGGTCCAGGGCATCTCGATGACCGCCGCCGGCCTGATCGCGCTGGCGCTCGTCGGGGACCTGGCCCGCGAGTCCGAGCGCGGGACGACCATCGGCACCTCCAACGCCTGGCGGTTCGCCGCGGCCATCGGCGGCACGTTCTCCGCCGGCGCGCTGTACGACCTCTTCGGCTTCGAGGCCGTCTTCGCCCTGCTGATGGTGATCGCCGCCTCGGCGTTCGTCGTCGTCTGGCTGTGGGTCGAACCCGACGACACCCGGGTCCACGGGTTCCCGTTCACCGACCTCGCGCTGAACAGGCGCATCCTGACGATGACGAGCTTCCGCGCCCAGTACGCCGTCGCGGTGACGCTCGTCCGGACGTGGGTCCCCATCTACGCGGGGCTGGCGGCCGCCCGCGGCGGCCTCGGGTTCGAGGCCGCGACCGCCGTCTCCGTGATCATCGCCGCCGAGAAGTTCACCAACATGCTCGGCCAGCCCTACATGGGCGGCCTCTCCGACAGGTTCGGCCGGGCCAGGTTCGTCTTTATCGGCGGCCTCTTCTACGGGACCGTCGCCGTCGTCGTCCCGTTCACCCCGGCTATCGGCGAGGCGCTCGCGCTGCCCGCGGCCTTCCCGTTCCTCGGGACGCTCTCGGCCGCCTTCCTCCCGCTGGTCGCGCTGAACGCCCTGCTGGGCGTCGCCGACTCGATCCGCGAGCCCGCCAGCATGGCGCTGTTCGCCGACGAGGGCAAGGGCAAGGGCGTCGCCTCCAGTTTCGGCGTCCGTGATCTGGTCTGGCGGCCGGGCTCCGTCCTCGCCCCGCTGGCCGGCGGCTGGCTGACGAGCAACGTCGGCATCGGCTGGGTGTTCTTCCTCGGCGGCGCGTTCGCCTTCACCGGCGTCTTCGCCTTCCTCGGCATCCTCTCGTACAGCCACGGCCGCGACGCCCTCGCTGCGTGGTGACGAGGATTCGGTAGGGCGATCGGAATCGGTACCGCGACTGCCGCTACTCCTCCTGCGAACAGCGTGAAAGCCCCGACCCGCTCGACTCGGGGGCCTCGTTGCGCTCCTCGGCCTTCGGCCTGCGGTGTCTGAGGGCAACGGCCTCAGATTAGCGGGACCTCCGGTCCCGCGTCACTTACGTCGTCCGCCTTCGTCGAGCGGGTCGCCCCTTTCATTCCCACCCGTGTCGCTAACCGGCCAGTCTATGCGGGCGGGAATGAAAGGGGCCGCGCGCTGCGGGAAGACGGGCGCAGTAAGCACTGGAACGAGCGAAGCGAGTGAAGCGCGCAGCGAGCCCCTCGACCGCAGCGCGCGGGGGCTTTCACACTGTCTGCGGTTCCAGCAACGGGAGCGGTCGCGGTAGCGACGGTTGTTCGAGCGTCTTTCACGCTGTACTCGGTCGCGGAGTTGTCCGTCGCCGCGGATCCGTCGTCGTCGACAGCCGCTCCAACCCCTCGACCACAACGCACACTATGGACCCCGACGACGGACACACCATGTCACCGACGGTCCACGCGCTGCGCAACGAGATCCGCGTCTCGGTCGGCCGCTTCGAACGGGAGGTCTCCAGCGCCTTCACGAAGGAGGCGCTCGCGGCCATCTGCGACGCCGTCGACGCCGATATCGACACGGACAGCCAGCCCTCGAAACCGGCGATGCGGACGGCGATCCGCGAGGCAGTCGACGGGCTGGGCGGCGACGGCGAGGACAGCGGCGACTCGTTCAGAAAGGCGGACCTGCAGGCGATAGCGGAGGCGCTCCGAGACGACGAGCAGTAACCCAGCGACGGCGACGGTCGCTCAGAACTCCCGGGCCATCACGAGCGCGTCCTCGCCGTTGGAGTAGTAGCTGGGGAGCCGGCCCTGGCGCTCGAAGCCGAAGCCACGGTAGAGTCGCCTGGCCGTGTCGTTGGATTCGCGGACTTCGAGCTTCACCGAGCCGACGCTCTCGGTCGCGAGGACGGTCAGCGCTCGCTGGAGCAGCCGGCGGCCGACGCCCCGGCCGCGACACTCCTCGGCGACGGCGATGTCCTTGATGTGCCCGAGCGAGTCGCCGTGCTCGGGGACCACGTCGGCGACGACGTAGCCGACGACGCGGCCGTCGTCGCCGACCGTCGCCGTCTCGCGGGAGTCGGCATCGTCGCGGACCTGCGCGACGAGGAAGCCGGGTTCGTCGAGGAAGCGCTCGAACGCCGAGAACGGCCACGGCTGGGGGAACGCCTCCTGCTCGATGTGGAAGACCGCGAGCAGGTCCGCGCGTTCGGCCTCACGGACGTGCACGTCCGAGCCCGACTCCTCGTCCGCTGGGACGGTCGTCACTACCGCCGGGTAGGCGACGGCCCTACAAATGTCTACTGCCGGCTGACGAGCCCGGTCCCCGCGCTTCGCCCGAACGCGTCGCCGACCGCCGATCCCTCACGAAAAACCACGCGACGCCGCGGTGATCAGAAAATTCATAACCGCGACCCACCCACCGGCGAACGCACCCGCAATGGGTGCCACCCCACCCTCCCCACCCCACCCACTCTCTTTCCGTTTCCGCGGTTCCATAGCTGAGCGGCGCCGCCGCTCACCGAGTTGCGCGCGAAAAATGCGAAGGTGTGGCGGGCCGGTCAGTCGTCGGCGGGCGCGGCGCCGTCGCCCGACTCGTACTGCTGTTTGACGTGGGTGAGCTTGCCGCCGTCGGCGAGGATCTCGCGTTCGCGCTCGGAGGCGTCGAGGTTGGCGGTCGCCTCCCAGTCGTCGTTGATCCGGACCGTGATCTCCTCCTGGCCGGAGCGGACGGCCTCGGCGACGTCGTCGACGATCTCGACGGAGTCGCCCTGGTCGATGTCCTCGTAGGTGTCCTCGTCGATGGTCAGCGGCACGATGCCGAAGTTGAAGAGGTTCGCCTTGTGGATGCGGGCGAAGCTCTGGGCGAGGACGGCGTCGATGCCGAGGTACATCGGGCACAGCGCCGCGTGCTCCCGGGAGGAGCCCTGGCCGTAGTTCTCGCCGGCGAGCAGGACGCCGCCGTCGGCCTCTAAGGCGCGCTCGGGGAACGTCTCGTCGACCCGGGTGAGCGTGAACTCCGACAGCTTCGGGATGTTCGACCGGTACATCAGCACGTCGGCGTTGGCCGGGCTGATGTGGTCGGTCGTGATGTTGTCGGGCATCTTCAGGAGGACCTCGCCCTTCAGGTCGGCCGGGAGCGGGTCCTTCAGCGGCACGTCGCCGATGTTGGGGCCCTTGATGAGCTCGTCGTCGACGGCCTCGTCGGGCGCGATGAGGTCCGAGCCGCTCACGCCGACGTAGTTGTCGCCGAGCTCGAAGCCGGGGTCCTCGAGGTCGCCGAGTTCGTCGGCCAGGTCACGCGGGTCGACGATCTCGCCCTTGAGGGCGGCCGCCGTCGCGACCTCCGGCGAACAGAGGTAGACGGAGTCGTCCTCGATGCCGGAGCGGCCCTCGAAGTTGCGGTTGAAGGTGCGCAGCGAGACGGAGTCGGAGGCGGGCACGTGGCCGTTGCCGATACACGCGCCGCAGGTCGCCTCGGAGAAGTTGACGCCGGCAGCCATCATCTCCGCGGTCCAGCCCTCGCGGGCCAGCATCTCGGAGGCCTGCTTGGAGCCGGGCGCGACGATCATCTCGGTCGTCTTGTTGATCTCGCGGCCCTCAAGCATCTTCGCGGCCGGGAGGATGTCCTCGTAGGCGCCGTTCGTACAGGAGCCGATCATCACCTGGTCGACGTCGGTGCCCTCGACCTCGCGGACGGGCACGACGTTGTCGGGCATCGACGGCTCGGCGATCAGCGGCTCGAGCTCCGAGAGGTCGACCACGATCTCGTCGTGGTACTCGGCGTCCTCGTCGGGCTCGACCTGCTCGAAGTCCTCGGGGCGACCGACGGCTTCGAGGTACTCTTCAGTGCGCTCGTCGGTCGGGAAGATCGAGGAGGTGGCGCCCAGCTCCGTGCCCATGTTGGTGATGGTCGTCCGCTCGGGCACCGAGAGGCTCTCGACGCCGGGGCCGGTGTACTCGAAGATCTTGCCGACGCCGCCCTTCACGGACAGCCGCCGGAGCAACTCGAGGATGACGTCCTTGGCGGTGGCCCACTCGGGCAGTTCACCCTCCAGGCGGACGTTGACGACCTCGGGCATGTCGATGTAGTAGGCGCCCCCGCCCATCGCGACGGCCACGTCGAGGCCGCCGGCGCCGATGGCGAGTTCGCCCAGGCCGCCGGGGGTCGGCGTGTGGGAGTCCGACCCGAGCATCGTCTTGCCGGGCGCGGCGAAGTTCTCCTTGTGGACGTTGTGGCAGATACCGTTGCCCGGCCGCGAGAAGTGCGCGCCGAACTTGCCGGCCGCCGACCGCAGGAAGCGGTGGTCGTCCGTGTTCTTGAAGTCGAACTGGTAGGTCTGGTGGTCGCAGTACTGGGCGGCGATCTCGGTCTGGACGTTGTCCAGATCGAGCGCGTCGAACTGCAGCCAGACGAGCGTTCCCGTCGTGTCCTGCGTGAGGACCTGGTCGATCTCGATCCCGATCTCCTCGCCGGGCTCGAGTTCGCCCTCGACGAGGTGGTCGTCGAGGATCTTCTCGGTGAGTGTCTGTCCCATAACGTCCCACAATGGCACACGAGCGGATATAAAACCCGCGAGTCGCCGCGAGTGTTGTCAGGTGCCACAGCCGCGCAGTCCTGCGATTTCGACCATCGTCGTTCGCGGTCACGACTAACGTCGCCGTCGGACGTTCGGCTTCGGTGAACGCGTTCGGTCGGCGGGGCGACGCGCGCGGTCACCGGACGAGCGGTCGCACGGGCGCTCTGGGGGAGAGACGGGGGGTCCGCGGACGCTTTCCGGAACGAAACGGCTATGCGGGCGAGGTGTCCACGGCCGGTATGTTCAGGAGCGGGCGGTTCGTCGCCGACGCGCTCGGCGACGTGGACGACGAGCAGGTACAGCCCAACGGCGTCGACCTGCGGCTCGGCGCCGTCTACGAGCAGGTCGAACCCGGCCGGGTCGGCACCGACGGCAAGACCGTCGGCGAGCGCCGGAAGCTCGACCCCGACGAGGCGGACGGGACGGCGGTCTACCGGCTGGACGCCGGCGGGTACGTCGTCGCCTACGCCGACACCGTCCGGATCCCGGAGGGCCACGTCGGGTTCCTCTACCCGCGGTCGTCGCTGCTGCGCAACTCCTGCATGCTCGACACCGCCGTCTGGGACGCCGGCTACGAGGGCCGCGGCGAGGGGTTGCTGGAGGTGTACCACCCGGTCGAACTCGAGGCCGGCGCCCGGATCGCACAGCTGGTCCTCGCCGAGGCGAACCACGCCGACACCTACGACGGGTCCTACCAGCGCGAGGGCATCTGACCCGCGGGTTCGGCGGTCCGGCCCGCCGGTCAGAAACCGGGGTCCGACCCCCCCGGGACCGGCCGCCGCCGGTCCCGGCCCGCTATCCGCCACCGCCCCGAACTGTCGGTCGCCGGCGCGGCGGCGGCCGTATTTAAATACACTTGTTCTACCATGCCAAAAGATTAATCGAGGTTGTCGAGTATGATACGGACGGTGTTGGGGGGAGCAGCCGGACCGTGCCTCTGACATCCGACTTCCGGACGACGCCTCCAACACCGGTGTATCGGGGCATCCCCGATTTCGATCGCGCCCGTCCCGCGTGCCGGACATCCCCGACAGCGGCGACTCCGGCCGGTCGGGACGCGGATAGCGGTCGTCGGGGAGCGTAAAAAGCGCCGGTCCCGGCGACCGGGGCGCCGCCCGGAGTCGGCGGACGGGCCGGGGCAGTTCTTTCAGAGCGTGAAATCGCAGTCGTAGTACTATATAGCGCTCCGGTGACGTACAGGGTATGCCAGCCAGCGAGGACCTGTACGTACTCGCCCCAGGGGAGGGCGAGGACGAGAGCGACGGGTGGGTCAGTCCGCGACCGATCGACGGGGCCGTACGGACAGCCGTCGCCGACGCGACGGACACCGACCCCGACGAGATAGACGAGGCCGAGTCGTACGTCGACCTCGAGGCGGTCGCGGCGCTGCTCGACGGCGACGGCGAGGAGGAGTCGCTGACCTTCACCGTGGAGGGCCACGAGGTCACCATCGACGGCGGCGGCCACGTCACCGTCGACCCCGAGTGAGCGGCCACGTCACTCGACTCGGCGCACCCGCCGGACCGGGGGCCGCGGGACAGGCCTAACCCGCCGGGGCGCGAAGCCGCGGGTATGACGCGCCTGGCGCTGATCGCCCACGACGACGAGAAGCCCGAGATGATCGACCTCGCGGAGACCTACGAGTCGCTGCTGTCGACGTTCGACCTGGTCGGGACCGGCACCACGGGCAAGCGGGTGGCCGAGGCGACGGGCCTGACGGTCGAGCGCAAGGAGTCGGGGCCGATCGGCGGCGACGCGCAGATCGCCGCCGAGGTCGCCGAGGAGCGCCTCGACGGGATCATCTTCCTGCGGGACCCGCTGACCGCCCAGCCCCACGAGCCGGACATCAGCGCGCTCCTGCGGATCTGCGACGTGCACGACACGCCGCTGGCGACGACCCGGACCACCGCCGAGTACCTCCTCGACGGGCTGGCGGCCGACGCGGACCCCGACGAGTGAACGGCGGGCTCGCGGTCCGACGGCAACGCGATCCGGAACGGGGCGGGGAGAAGCGGGAAGAACGGGGACGGGATGTGGGTGGAGGGCCGACAGCGGGGAGGGATGGGAAGGCGTCCCGTGCTACACACCACCAGCTTAAACCCCTTCGCGAGACTCAAAGAGCCGTTGTACCTATCGCCCGCCGTCGCCGACGGACCGTCCTGGCGCCGCCCGCCCGAGGACAAGACCTAACAGCCGGCCGCGCTTCGGGTCGGGCATGAGCGATTCGTCCCTGCGAGCGCCAGCCGAGACCGCGGTCAGGCAGTGCATGAACCTGGGGAGCGACGAGTCCTGTGCCGTCGTCACCGACGACGAGCGACAGGCCATCGGCGAGGCGCTGCACGCCGTCGCGAGCGAGATCGCCGACGACGCCGCCATCGTCCGCTACCCGCCGGGCGACCAGCACGGCGAGGAGCCGCCCGAACCCGTCGCGGCCGCGATGGCCGGCGCCGACGTGGTGCTCGCGCCCACCACCAAGAGTCTCACCCACACCGAGGCCCGCACCGACGCCACCGGGGCGGGCGCCCGGGTCGCGACCCTCCCGGGGATCACCGACGGGGTCTTCCTGATGGGGCTGGACGCCGACTACGACTCCATCGCCGCCGAGTCCGAGCGCCTGCTCGACCAGGTCGCCGGCTGCGAGCGGGTCCGCGTGACGACCGACCGCGGCACCGACATCACCTTCGATCTGGGCGACCGGGCGTGGCAACTGGACACCGGGATCGTCCACGAGCCCGGCGAGATGTCGAACCTCCCGGCCGGGGAGATCTTCGTCAGCCCCGAGGACGCGAACGGCCGCTTCGTCGTCGACGGGACGATGATGCCCCACGGCAGGCTCGACGACGGACAGACCCTCGAGTTCGAGGTCGAGGACGGTTACGTCACCGAGGTCTCCGACGACGCCGTCCGCGAGGAGCTCGAGACCGCGGCCGACGAGGTGGGGAGGGACGCCTACAACCTGGCGGAGCTGGGTATCGGCTCCAACCTCGCCGTCGAGGAGCTCGTGGGATCGGTCCTGCTCGACGAGAAGGCCGCCGGCACCGTCCACATCGCCGTCGGCGACGACCACGGTATCGGCGGCGACACGCACGCACCGGTCCACCTCGACGGGATCATCACCGGGCCCACGGTGTACGCCGACGGGGAAGAGATCGAACTGCCGTCGACCGAGTAGGTCGTTTCAGACGCTTTCGGTGCCGGAATCCGACCGACCCGTTTCGCCGGGGTAGAGCCAGTCGGTCCGGACGAACAGGACGGCGGCGACGGCGAGCCACGGGGCGACGCCGACCAGGCCGACCGGCGTCGGGCCGAACACGGGGTTGGGGACGGCGGTGGCGAACAGCGTCGCGAGGCCGGCGCCCCCGTTTATCATCGCGTGGCCGACGACGGCGGGGAAGACGCTCCCGCTCCGGAGCGTGACCCAGCCGAGGAACACCCCGAGTCCCACGGTCGCGACGGTCATCGCGAGCAGGCCGAGCCACGGCGCGCCCGTGTACGCCAGGCCGTAGTTGTACCCCATCGCGATGACCGGCCAGTGCCAGACGCCCCAGACGACGCCGTGGGCGACCAGCGCTCGCCGCCAGCCCAGCGGCGCGAGCTTCGGCAGCAGGTACGCGCGCCAGCCGAACTCCTCGCCGAAGGTGGCGACGCTGTTGACGAGCGGCGCGGCCACGAGCGCCTGGACGAACTGGACGGCGAGAAACGCCGTCGGCGAGAGCGGGACCGCCTGGCCCGTCTCTTCCTCAACCGCCGCGAGCAGGTCCGCGACCGCCCCCATCCCGCCGAAGAGATCCGGATACACCAGGAAGTACAGCCCCGCGCCGGCGAGGATCAGGACGAGGGGGCCGACCCACCCGACGAGCCACGGGCGCGGCCGCGTCCGCACGCGGAGGAGCAGCTCGCCGCGGTCGAACCCCTCGTCGGTCACCCACCGGGTCGCGACGTGACCGACGGCCGGTCCCCACATGTAGGGGCCGGCGAGCAGGACCAGCCACAGCGGGATCCCCAGCGCCAGCGTCGGTCCCCCGTCGATCCCCCCGAGCCAGTAAATGACGGCCGCCGTCGCCCACGACACCGCGAACGTGACGCCGAGGAAGACGGCGATCCGGCGGCGCTGCAGCCGTTCCCCAGTCCGGGGTCGGCCCTCCCATTCGCCCCCCGGTCGCTCGGATCCGGTGTGCATGCCCCGTTCGTTCGATGCCGACCCACGTGAATATTCTCCCCGTCCCGGGGTCTCAGAGGTCGGGTCCGTTCCCTCCGCCGACCGGTCGGGCGGCCGACCGGCCGCGGCCGCCCGCGGGCCGACTCAGCGGACTTTTACGCGCTCGGGGGCAACACGGGGGTATGACCGAGTCCGCCGAGCGGGTCGCCGTCGCCTGCCCCTCGTGTTCGCCCTCGCTGGAGACCGTCCACGAGGTGCTCGCGACGGGCGGCGGCCACGCCACGATCCGCTGTACCGAATGCGGCCACACGCACAAGGACCAGCTCCCCTCGACCACGGAGTACGAGCGCGACGTGGTCGTCTCCCAGGACGGCGAGTCCTTTACCGCCACCGCCGACGTGCCGGAGGGCGAACAGCTCGCCGTCGGCGAGGAGTTCCTGCTGGAGACGGAGGAGGCGATCATGACCGTCCGGATCACCAGCCTCGAACTCGGCGAGGAGCAGCGCGCCGAGGAGACGACCGCCGAGGAGGTCCGGACCATCTGGACCCGCGCGGTCGGCAACGTCAGCGTCGACCTGACGCTGCACCCCAAGGACGGCACGCACGACGAGACGGAGTCGCTGACCGTTCAGGTGCCCGGCGACTACGAGTTCGTCGTCGGCGAGACGGAGGAACTGGGCGACGAGGAGTTCACCGTCGAGGGCATCCACGTCCGCGACGACGCCGTCGGCTACGAGCACGCCAAGCTCGACTTCGACGGCGACAGCGCCTTCGCGAAGGACATCAACCGGGTGTACGCGCGCGACGAGTCCTCGTCGGCCTGGTCGGCGTGGTAGCATGGACTTCGCGGCCGCCCGCGAGCGGTTAGTCGAACGGCTCGACGACCGCGGCCGGATCGACGACGAGCGGGTCCGCGAGGCGATGGCGACCGTCCCCCGCCACGAGTTCGTCCCCGAGGCCCAGCGCGAGGACGCCTACCGCGACACGCCGCTGCCCATCGGCGAGGGCCAGACGATCAGCGCCCCGCACATGGTCGCGGTCATGACCGACCTGCTCGACCTCTCGCCCGGCGACGACGTGCTGGAGGTCGGCACCGGCTGTGGCTACCACGCCGCCGTCACCGCCGAGGTCGTCGGCCCCGAAGGCGTCTACTCCGTCGAGTACCACGATTCGCTGGCCGGGGAGGCTCGGGAGCGGCTGGACCGCCTCGGCTACGGTGCGGTGTCGGTCCGCGCGGGCGACGGCAAGGAGGGGTGGGCCGAGCACGCCCCCTACGACCGCGCGTATCTGACCTGCGCCGCTCCCGAGTTCCCCGAGGCCGTCGTCGAGCAGGTCCGTCCCGGTGGGATCCTGCTCGCCCCCATCGGTCGACGCCAGCAGACGCTCGTCCGCGCCCGCCGCCGGGCCGACGGCTCGCTGGACCGGAACGAGTACGGCGGCGTCCGGTTCGTCGAGCTGCAGTAGCCCGGCGTTTCCTCGACGACGGTTCTCGACGGCCGACGAGCGCGTCACGCTCGACCCGACCTCGTTCTCATCTCTCAGTAGTGTATTCTAGAATAAATTAGAATTAACGGTACAATTATGTAGAAAGCATATGTAACCGAAACTGGAGTTATGGAGTACAAAACCGCAGGCCGGTTCCTGGCATCGCTGGTAGTACTGTCGATGATCGCGACCAGTTTCACGGCGGGGACCGCCGCCGCCGACACGACGGCGGCGGCGGATGCGGCCGTCAGCGGCGCGGAGGGCGCGACTGCGGAGTTCGGGTCGATCCTCGTCGGCGAAGCGTGTGAGAAGGCCGACTCCTTCCAGGCGGAACTCGCCTGTCAGGTCCTGCTCGGCGCGTCCACGGTCACGAAGTACACGACGCTCGCCAGTCTGGTCGGCGGTCCGTACGGGTGGGCCGCCTCCATCCTGATCGGACTCTGACCGCCGGGTGACCCACACTTTTTTATCCGTCACACGACAACCGATAATGAAGTTACATCAATCAGAAAAACATATGAATTCGAAAGAGACAGTCCGCTCGTCGTCGGACCCGGACAACGCGCGCGGTGACCTGGTACAGTTGCTCGTCGTCGTGGTGCTCGCGACGCTACCGCTCGACGCGCTCGGGCTCTCCTTCGCGGGCGTCCTCCCCGAGAGCGTGTCGCTACTCGCGCTGGATCCGGTCTGGGCCGGCGTCGTCGCGGTGCTGGGCCTGGCCTTCGGGGCCGTCGTCGCCCACAACCACAGCCTCCCGGCCGAAAACCAGCGCGCGGGCCGAGTCGCGGCCGCCGGCATCGCGCTGGCCGTTCCGGCGCTGGCCGCGAACGTGTTGCTCGCCGCCAACGGATACCTGTTCGCGTACGTCCTGTGCAACGGCACCGGCTACGGGGTCGGGTACCTGTACTACCAGTACGGTCCCGGAGCCTAGCCCGGTACCAGCGGATGACGGTCACTGACGGGCCGGTCGTCGCGGGGGCGCTGACGCGTCGGTTCGCGGTGCTCCGGTCGGCGGTCCGAGCCAACGGACGGCTGATCGGCGCCGCGGCGGCCGTCTATCTGTCCGGCGCGGTGCTGGGGCTGGGCGTCGGTTCGACGCTCGACTACGCGCGACTGGCACGGGCCAGCGGCGACACCGCGGTCGCCGGGGCTGGAGCGGGCGCTTCCTTCGCCGACCTGCTGGTGATCAACCTCGCAGTGGCCGTCGCGCTGCTCGCCGGCACCGTGACGTTCGGCACCGTGTCGCTCGTGGTACTGTTCTCCAACGGGGTGTTCCACTTCTACTTCGTCGGGCTGGTTCCGGCCGCCCCCCTCGAGGTCGCCGCGTTGCTGGTCCCACACGGGCTGTTCGAACTCCCCGGGCTGTGGATCGCGGGGGCGGCGGGGTTCCGACTCCCCGTCAACTTCCTGTCGTACCTGCGCGAACGACGCGACACCGTGGTCGACCGGTCCGAACTTCGCGAACTCGGCGTGCTCGCGGCGCTCGCGCTCTCGCTGATCGTCGTCGGCGCGGTCGTCGAAGCCACGGTCACGACCTGGCTGGCCGGTCACGTCCTGTGACTCGCTGTCGACCGCGTCCGGCAGCACCCGCGCGGAGGCCCGGACCCGCGGCGGCGTCAGAGTCCGAGCAGCCGGGCGTTGAACACGAGGACCGTCAGGAGGACGCTACAGACCGTCGGCACCGCCGCGATCGCCCCCGCCGTCCGGAGCTCGATGTCGTAGGCGTGTTTGACCGCGAACGCCCAGATGAACCCCCGCCAGAGCAGGATCACCGCCGTGACGGCGACGGTCATCCGCATCGCGGTCGCGCCCTGCAGCGACGCCGCCAGCACGCTCGCGTCCAGCTCCGACGGCTCCGCCGTGGCGAAGACGGTTCGCACCGTGAGAAACGTCGCGACCGCCTTGTTGATCCCGGCCAACACGTCCGGGAGGAACCCGCATCCGACGAACAGACTGAGCCGTCTGAACGACCCCTCCGGAACGGAGAGCATCGACCCCTCGGTGATCCCCATGGCGAGGAGGTGGATCACGACGGCGTACACGAACCAGAACGCGAACACCGAGAGGACGTTCGCGAGGAGCGTGACCACCCCTCCGGTCAGCAACAGCGTCGTCGCCGCTCCGGGCACGATCTGCAGCTGGTAGTAGAGGAGCACGATCGCCGACAGGGAGCTGGCCACGCCCGCCAGCCCGACGATCCCGAGCACGTACCGCACGCTCAGGCCGCTCTTTCCCCGCTCGTAGAATCCGTTCGGGTCGCTCACGACCGACACGGCCGGTCCCCCCCGTCCGACGGTGTGCGCTGTCTCCGGACGTCGCCGCCCCCGTCGAGTGCGACCGTCGGTTCGTCCGCGCGACCCGGGGGCTTCGGGACCGGACCGCGGGTCGCTCGACGCTGTCGAACCCCTGTCGTTCCGTCGACCATGTATCTGCCCGAATGATATTTCTCAAAGGATAAAAAACTAACAGTAAGTGGGGGCGGGTCCGGCTGGCCGAACCCGCCCCCCGCGAACACGGGGTGGCAGGGATCGGAGCCGCGCCATTCATTACCGTCGAGAGCGGACGGGCGGGCATGGATCCGGCGGTGGTGCGCGACGACATGGTCGACAGCCTGGAACACGAGAGCAAGGGCTGTCTCCGCAGCGAGGCCCTCTCGGTCGCGATGCGCGAGGTGCCCCGCGAGGCGTTCGTCGCGGAGGACCGCGGCGCCTACGCCGACCGGCCGTTCGAGCGGCTGGGGACGCGCGTGCTCGCGCCGAGCACCGTCGCGCGGCTGCTCGAAGCCCTCGACGTCCGCGAGGGCGACTCGGTCCTCGTCGTCGGCGCGGGCGTCGGCTACACCGCCGCCGTCGTCGCGGAACTGGCCGGCGCCGAGCGCGTCCACGCGATCGACATCACGCGCCGGCTGGTGGTCGAGGCCAGGGAGAACCTCGCCGAGGCGGGCTACGGCGGCGTGCTCGTCGACCGCCGCGACGGCGCCGACGGGCTCCCGGAGTACGCGCCGTTCGACCGCATCCTGCTCGAGGCGGCGGCGGTCAGCCCGCCCGCGGCGCTGGTCGACCAGCTCGCCGAGGGCGGCCGGCTGGTCATGCCCCACGGCGCCGGCGAGCAGCACCTCGCGGTCGTCGAGGACGGCGAGGTGGTCGAGCGGCTCGGCGGCGTCGCCTTCCGGCCGATGCTCGTCGAGGGCGAACAGGCCGACACGGTCGAGCGCAACCGCACCCGCCGCGAGGACCGCGAGTTCGCCCGCCGCAACGCCGAGGGCCGGACCGGCTGGGAACAGGAGTGGATCGACTGGGACGACGCCGTCGGGCGCTGAGCCGACCGACGCCTATCCGTCGGCGACCACCAGCACCTCCGTGTTCCCGCGCTCGTCGGCGTACTGGCCGCCTGCGGGCGGTTTCACGTCGAACTGTATCGTCCCCTCCTGCTGGTTCGGGCCGAGCGACGGCGACAGCGACAGCGTCGCGGTCCCGTTCGCGTTCGTCCGCGCGGTCGCGACCGAGTCGAGCGTCGCGGTGCCGCCGGTGGCGACGACGGTCGCGTTGGCGACGCGGCCGCCCTCCGGTTCGACGACCGCGACACTGATCTCGGTGCTGGCCTCGTCGACGACCTCGGGGGTGGGTTTCACGTCGAGTTCGGTGACCCCGAGCGTCTGGATGCCGCCGAGCGTGTTCATCATCACGCTGAGGCTGGCGACCCCGACGACCAGGGCGATGACGAGTCTGATGGGCAGTCCCTCGATGGCGCGTTCGTCGCGCCCGAGCGCTCGTGGCTCCATGGGCGGCCCTGGTCCCGTCTCCGGGGATAAACGCTCGTGCGAAGGTTTTCCACGGGTCGGGAACCAGTCCGACGGCTGTCGGTTCGCGGCCGTCAGGTAGGTCCGGACAGCTCCGGCACCGGCACGACCACGACCGGTACGGCCACGTCCCCCAGCAGCGCGCGGACCGTCGAGCCGGGAGCGACGCCGGTGGTCGAGTCGTCGCCCCCGCCGCTCGCCGCCGGGTCGCCCCGGCGCGGCCCGAGGAGGAGCACGTCGGCGTCTCGCTCGGCGAGGACGGTCCGGATCTCGTCGGTGGGCTCGCCCTCCTGTTCGACGACCTCGACGGTCGCGGGCAACAGTCGAGAACGGGCGACGTTGGCTGCGTCGCCGGCGTCCCGACCGTCGAGGTCGGGTTCGGCGACGGTCAGGACGACGACCTCGTCGTCCGCCGAGAGCCGGTCGGCGAGGTAGTCGGCGGCCGCGGCGGTCGTGTGGACCGACGCGGTCGCGAGCAGATAGCGGGTCACGCCCGACGAGTGGCGCCGCGCCTACTCGAAGGCGGCGAACTGCGTCCGGCAGTCGGGACAGACCAGGGCTCGCAGCGGGTGGCCCTCGGCGTCGGTGCGGGGCGGGCCGCAGCAGCCGCCGGCTTTCCGCTCGGCCAGGTCGGCGTTACAGACCGGGCAGGAATCGAGGAAGACCGACAGGCCGTGGGCGGCGACGGCGCGGCGCGCGGGGGCGAGGTCGGTGGTCGCGCCCAGCGCCCGCGCGGCGGCCGTCTCGGCGACCGCCACCGGCCGGCGGATCCACACCTCGCCGGCGGGCTCGTCGGCGCCCTCCGAGAGGACGACGTAGGTCCGGTCGCGGTCGGTCGTCGTCTCGACGGCCGACGCGGCCGGTGCCGCTGCGAGCGTCGCGGCCGCCAGGTCCGCCGGCTCGGCCTCCCGCAGCGTCTCGATCTCCGCCTGCCACCGCCGCCCGAAGTCGGCCGCGAGGGCCACGTCGTCGCCGCCCGCGTCGACGGCACCCGCGTCGATCAGGTCGGCGAGGACCGCCTCGCCGTCGGCGGCCGTCGCGTCGGCGAGTGTGGCCGGTGTCGGTCGGTCGTCACTCCCGCTCGCCCGGTCGCTCGAAGCGTCGCGAGCGGCCCCCGCACCGTCACTGGACTCGGTCCCCCCGTCGCCGCCGGGACGCGACTCCCCGCCCGGGCGGCCGCCGTTTGGCTGCATGGCCCACACTGCGACGCTCGCCCGTTTGAGGGTGTCGTCGGTTTCGACAGGTACGGTCGCCTTACCGGGCGTAGGCGGGTACTACGGGCGCGGGAGATCCCAGGTGTCGGTCGTCACGCCGTCGACGCCGCGGTCGGCCAGCGCCCGGACCGTGGCGGCCCGGTCCGCCCGGTCGTCGGCTGCCGGCCCCTCCCGGTCGCCGGTCGTCGGGTCTTCCCGTTCGCTGGCCGCCGCTTCGAGTCCCCACGCGTAGACGCCGAACCCGGCCTCGTGGGCCCGTTCGACGAGGGCGCGGCCGCCGGGGTCGAGACACAGCCGCGCGTGCGGGTGGACGTTCGCACAGTCCAGGCAGGTCGCGAGGTCGAGGTTCGCCGTCGGGTGGGCGCCGAACAGGAGGCCGGTCTCGGGGTCCCAGTCGGAGCGTGCGATCTCGGCCAGCGCCGGCGCCGAGAACGACGACAGGCGGACGTTCGAACGGCCGTCCGCCGCCAGCGCCGCCCGCACGTCCCGCCAGAGCCCGGGCACCTTCAACTCGACCTGCAGCGTCACCGCACCGGGAACGGCGTCGAGGATCTCGGCGAACGTGGCGACGTACTCGTCGGACCCGTCGACGCGAAACTCCCGTAGCGCGGCCAGGTCGAGGTCGGCGACCCGGCCCGTCCCGTCGGTGACGCCGTCGACGCGCTCGTCGTGGACGGCGACCAGTTCGCCCGAGCCGCAGCGCCGGAGATCGATCTCGACGGCGGGGAGGTGACGGGCGGCCGCCCCGACGGCCGCGGCGGTGTTCTCCGGTCCGTGGTCGGGACAGCCGCGATGGGCGACGAGTTCCATGAGGTGTGTCGGACTGCCGTCATCAAGTCGGCGGCGACCGTTTCGACAGCGGGGCCGGCGGTAACCCGGGATTATTCCGAGCGTGTCAGCGGATGCCGGACTATACCTTAGTCTGGAAGCATCGATCGTGAAAGACATGTCGCACGACTCATCGTCGGGAGCGGAGAGCGGGCCCGGAACGTCGAGGTCGCGGCGGCGGTTCGTCAAGGCCGTCGGCGTGGCCGGGGCGGTCGGGCTCGCCGGCTGCCAGGACGGCGCGGGGCCCGGCGCGGGCAACGGGACGAACGGCGACGGCGGTGACGGCGGGGACGGCGCGACCGTCGAGATGGCGATGCCGTCGAACGTCACCGACCGCGCGGAGGACACCCGCCAGGCGCTGTACGACGCCGGCCTCTCCGAGGACATCGAGGTGACCTTCCTCTCGACCTCGGAGATCTCCGGCGACGTGCAGGCCCAGTACCGCAGCTGGCTCAACGCCGGCCGCGAGACGCCCGACATCTTCCGGATGGACAGCGGGTGGACGATCCCCTTCATCGTCCGCGACCAGCTGGTCAACCTCAGCGAGCACCTCTCCGACGACGCCCAGTCGATGCTCGACGAGCACTACTTCGAGGCGCCGCTGGAGAGTGCGCGGGCCCCCGCGCAGGCGGTCGGCGGCGGCGCGACCGACACAGACACCGAGGCCGGCGGGGGCGGCGGCCCGCGGGGCGAGCTGTACGGCGTCCCCTGGCAGGTCGGCTTCCCCACGATCCAGTACCGCAAGGACCTGGTGACCGACGCCGGCTTCGACCCCGAGGGCGAGAGCTGGGCGACCGAGCCGATGACCTGGCAGCGCTTCTCGGAGGTCGTCGCCGAGACCCACGGCAACGCCGACGTGGAGTACGGCTTCAACTGGCAGGGGACCGACTACGTCGGCCTCTCCTGCTGTACGTTCAACGAGTTCATGTCGACCTGGGGCGGCGCCTACTTCGGCGGCCGCGACACCCTGTTCGGCCCCGTCGGCGACCGCCCGGTCACCGTCGACGAGGAGCCCGTCCACCAGGCGCTGCGGATGGTCCGGACGCTCATCCACGGCTCCGACGACGAGTTCGCGCTGGACGGCTACCAGCAGATCTCGCCCAACGCGGTCCTCGAGTGGACTGAGGGGCCGTCGCTGTCGCCCTTTACGAACGGCAACGCCGTCGCCCTGCGCTACTGGCCCAGCGGCATCTTCGAGGCGGCGACCGCCTTCGAGGAGTCCGAGGATCTCTCGCCCGACGACCTCGGGACGATGCCGATCCCCTACGCGGTGACCGAGGACGAGTCGGAGTACGAGGGCATCGGCGGCACCGCCTCGGCGCTGGGCGGGTGGCACCTCACGGTCAACCCCAACTCGGGGAACGTCGACGCCGCGGTCCAGGTGATCGAGGCGACGATGCAGCAGAGCTTCCGGACCTTCCAGTTCAGCGAACTCGGTTACCTCACCGGCGACCGGCGGCTGTTCGACCCGGAGAACGTCGGCGACGTGGACCCCTGGGGCCCGCACCTGGAGACGCTCCGGATCGCCGGCGAGAACGCCATCCCGCGGCCGGTGACCGTCGTCTGGCCGGACCAGTCGTCGCAGATCGCCGGCAGCGTCAACGCCGTGATCGCCCAGCAGGAGGAGCCCGAGCCCGCGATGTCGGGTCTCGCCGAGAGCCTCCGGGAGCTCGAAGAGAGCGTCTAGCATGGCGACCAGCGACGAACACTCGCGGGGCCGCCTGCGGTCGGCGGCCGTCGCGCCGGCCAACTGGACCGAGCGCCTCTCCGAGCAGGGGTTCGCGTACGTCCTCCTGGTCCCGACGCTGCTGCTCGTCTCGACGATGGCGCTGTGGCCGCTGGTCAGCACCTTCGAGATGTCGCTGCGCGCCGACGCGCTGTTCTCGGCGGAGTACGTCGGCGAGTTCGTCGGCCTCGAGAACTATGTCGAGCTGCTGACCGGCGAGCGCAACGCCGTCCTCGGCAGCCCGTTCGTCGACTTCGGCCAGCCGCTCCAGAGCGCGCTGACGGTCACGCTCGTCTACGTCGCCATCGCGGTCACCCTGGAGACTATCATCGGCTTCGGCCAGGCGCTGGTGCTCGACCAGAGCTTCCGCGGGCGCCGGTGGGTCCGCGTGGCCATCCTCATCCCGTGGGCGGTCCCCATCGCCATCCAGGGGCTGATCTTCTGGCTGTTCTTCCAGCCGGGGATCGGCGTCGGCACCCAGTTCATGCAGGACCTGGGCATCTTCTCGGCGAACCCGCTGATCAACACCACCGACACGCTGATCATCGTCATCGTCGCCGACGTGTGGAAGACCTCGGCGTTCATGGCCCTGCTCATCCTCGCCGGGCTCCAGAGCGTCGACCGCAGCCTCTACGACGTGGCGAAGGTCGCCGGCGCCTCGAAGGTCCAGCAGTTCCGCTACATCACCTTCCCGCTCGTGTTGCCGGCGCTTCTGGTCGCGCTCCTCTTCCGCACCATCCAGTCGATGCGCGTCTACGGGATCATCGAGACGACCGGCGGCTGTTCGACCCTGCCGTCGCTGACCTGCATGGTCGTCTCGACCTTCCGCGCGGGCCGGTACGCGACCTCCGCGGCCGTCGCGTTCATCACCGCCGGCATCGTCGCGCTGGTCGCGCTGGTGTACATCGTCAAGTTCGCCGACCTGGAGGTGGGGACGTGATGGCCTCCCAGACCGTCGAGGAGGGAGAGAGCGACGACGACGGCCCCATCGCCCGCCGCACGCGGGAGGCGATCCGCAACCCCGACGACGCCTACCAGTTCCTCTTCTACGTCGTCACCGCCTTCTTCCTCGTGACCACTCTCTTCCCGTTCTACTGGCTGCTCGTGCTGGCGCTGACGCCCGGCGACCGGATGACGAACGTCGGCCTGGTGCCCAACGGGTTCAACCCCTACTCGTTCGTCGAGATGTTCCAGCGCCTGCCCTTCCACGTCTACATGTTCAACAGCATCGTCATCGCGCTGACGACGACGGTCATCGTCCTGCTGGTGGCGAGCTTCGCCGGCTACGCGTTCGGCCGCCTGGAGTTCCGCGGCAAGACCGCCCTGTTGCTCGTCCTGCTCGCAATCTCCTACTTCCCGCCGGCCGCGTTCATCATCCCCCTGTTCCAGTTTTTCACCGGGAACGTCGAGCTCCTCACGCTCCCCGCTGTCGGGACGATATCGAGTCCGAACTGGTTCAACACGCCGGGGGCGATGGTGACGCCCTTTAGCGCGCTGTTCCTCCCCCTGTCGATCTTCATCCTCACCACCTTCTACAGCCAGATCCCGGACGGGCTGGAGGACGCCGCCCGCGTCGAGGGCGCGACCCGCATCGGCGCGCTATTCAGAGTGATCATCCCGCTGTCGGCGCCCGGCGTCGCGACAGCCGGAGTCCTCACGTTCATCGGCGTCTACAACGAGTTCTTCATCTCGTTTTTGATGACCGACGGGCAGGCCCAGAACTGGGCGCCGATCGTCTGGGGCGTCGTCAACTACCAGGGCCAGTACCAGGCCTTTTATAACCTGATGGCGGCGGCGAGCATCGTCGGCGTCCTCCCCGTGGTGATCCTCGTCGTGGTCGCCCAGGAGCGCATCGTCAGCGGACTGACCGCGGGCGCACTCAAGGAGTAATTATGGGAAACGTTACACTCGAACACGTCACGAAACGCTACGCGGACGTCACGGCGGTCGACGACATGAACCTCGACATCACCGACGGCGAATTCGTCACGCTCGTCGGCCCGTCGGGGTGTGGCAAGTCGACCACCCTCGAAACCATCGCCGGTCTCACTATCCCCTCCGAGGGGACGATCACCATCGCCGGCCAGGACGTGACGACCAAGCCGCCGAAGGACCGCGACATCGCGATGGTCTTTCAGAATATCGCGCTGTTCCCCCACATGGACGTCCACGACAACATGAGCTTCGGGCTCCGGCTGCGCGATTTCCCCCAGGAGGAGATCGACCGCCGGGTCGACCGCGCCGCCGAGATCCTCCAGATCGAGGAGCTGGTCGACCGGATGCCCGACGAACTCTCCGGCGGCCAGCGCCAGCGGGTCGCCATCGGCCGCGCCATCGTCCGCGAGCCCGCCGTCTTCCTCATGGACGAGCCGCTGGCGAACCTCGACGCCAAGCTCCGGGTCCACATGCGCACGGAACTGCAGCGCCTGCACAAGGAGCTGGACACGACCATCATCTACGTCACCCACGACCAGGCCGAGGCGATGACGATGTCCGACCGCATCGCGGTCATGAACGAGGGGCACCTCCAGCAGATCGCACCGCCGCTGGTCTGCTACGACGAACCGGCCAACCTGTTCGTCGCCGGCTTCATCGGCTCGCCGAGCATGAACTTCGTCGAGGGGACCGTCGAGGGCGGCGAGATCCGGACGGCCGGCTTCGACGTGGAGTTCGACCCGGCGCAGGTGGCCGAACTCGCCGCGGGCGACGACGTGACCGTCGGCGTCCGCCCCGAGGACGTCTACCCCGCGACGAAGGCGGACGAACTCGCGAACCCGACCCGTCCCATCCGCGCCCGGACGGACGTGCTCGAACCGATGGGCGACGAGATCTTCGTCTATCTCGTCCTCCGCGGCGAGGACGCCGCCGGCGACGACGCCGGCACCAGCGGCGCCGCCTCCGCCCGCGGCGCCGACGAACTCCTGATGAGCGTCGAACCGGACAGCGACCTGGCCGGCGACGAGGACATCGAGGTGGTCCTGGACCGCCGGAAGATACACGTCTTCGACACCGAGACGGGCGACGCCGTCTGCCACGACATCCTCCGCTCGGAGGCGATGGGCGGCGGCCACCGCAGCGCCCGGGAGGAGACCTGATGGTCTCGACCGCTACCCTCCTGTACTTCGGGATGGGGACCCTGCTCTTCTTCTTCTGGGTCTACGGCATCTGGGCGTTCGTCCGCGACTGCCGGCGGACGTACGTTCCGGGGTTCAAGGGGTGGCTCGCCCGCCGCCGGGAGTCGAAGGCCGAGGGGGAACGTGAACAGGAGCGCGAGGAGAAGGAGAAGCAGCTCTACTGAGCCGGATCGACGGATCTCCAGGGTTCGGAAGCCGCCGGAACCCTTATCACGAGTTATCGATAATTCACAATCGAGATGGCGAAGTCCCCGACGCGGTCGGATCACCCGCCGATCCGGCACCTCCAGACCGTAGTGGACGTGCTGGAGACGCCCGCGCTGGCCCGGATCTACGCCCACATCCTCCGTGACGGTCCGGTGACCGTCGCAGACCTCGTCGAAGAACTCGGCGTGCCCCAGGGGACGGCGTACGACTACGTCGAGAAGCTGGAAACGGCGGGCCTCGTCGAGACGGTCCGCGACCAGCGGCCGTACGAGTACGACGCAGAGCCGGTTTCGCTGACGCTGACGACCGACGGGGCCTCCCGGACGATCACCCCGGCGCTGATCGCGGCCGTCGCGCGCCGCGAGGACGACGGCGACATCGACACCTTCGTTGACCGCCACGGCCTCGACGGCCTCGCGCGGGCGCTCGACTACGCCGCCGAGTACGTCGAGGGGTCGGTCAACAGCCGTATCGCGGCCCGCGAACTCGATATCTCGCCGCTCGAAGCCGAGATCGTCCTCCAGGCGCTCGAACCGGTCGTCGAGGCGTACGCCGTCGAGGAATGACGACCGCCTACGTCGCCGATACGGGTGTCTTCGTCCGATGCGGTGGTCCGGACAACGACAAGTTTCAGCGGCTGCGCGGGGCGGTCCGCCGGGCCGGCGTCACGCTCACGGTCCCGCGGCGCGTGTACGAGGAACTCGGCGGTGACCCGATCGCCGAGGAGTACCCGTCCGGGGACATCCCGTACTCGACCGGGTTCGAGGAGGGGTGGATCGCCGTCGCCGACGAACTCGACTACGCGAACCCTGTCGTCTCGACGGCGATGGACGACGCGCGGCGAGCGATCGCGAACGAAACCGGCCGCGACGAGGACAGCATCGAGAAGGCGGACACGGCGCTGGTCGGCCTCGCGGCTCAGTTGCTCGACGAGGGTGGCGCGGAGTCGGTCGTCCTCCTGACGACGGACAAACCGGCGGGACGGGCCGCCGAACGACTTCTGCCCGAACGCGGTTTCGACGGGCAGATCGAATACCGATACGCCGGCGAGTCGTATCTGGAGAATGTGACGGCGGCGGAGTTTCAGTGAGGTCGGCCTCGTATCGCTCCGTTCGGACGCACTGACGACTAGTACAGCTCGAAGGACTCGACGGCGGACTCCTCGCCGCCGCGGCGCCACAGCACGGAAACGCGCTCGACGAGACCGATCTCGACACGGACGGTCTCGCCGGCGATCCCGTCGTCCGGGGCCAGACCGCCCAGTTCGTGCCACGGAACGATCCGCCCGGTCTCGGGTTCCGGCGGGTAGTCGTCGGCGACGCCGGTCAGGAACACTTCGTCGGCCGGCAAATTTTGACCGTCGACGTGGCGGACGGCCAGCCGGTCCAGCGCGTCGTCGGCCCCCCGGTGGATGGCCTCGAAGCAGGCCGCGCCGCGCTCGCAGTCCGCCACGCGGAACGCGCCGAGTTCGACTGGCTCGCCGTCGCGAGTCCACGAGAGCCGGACGGCGTCGACCAGCGCCGGCTCGACGGTCAGGGACCGACCGGCGATCCCCGCCTCGGGATCCAGGTCGCTCAACTCGGCCCACGAGTAGGTGAAGCCGGACTCGCGGGCGGGCGGCCAGTCGAACGCGACTCCGGAGACGGCGACCGCCCCCGCGGACAGGTCCCGACCGGCGACGTGGGTGAGCGTGAGGCTGTCGGGACCGTCCTCGGCGCGTTCGAGGTCCGCCTCGAAGCAGGCCGCGTCGCAGTCGGGCGTGGCGGTCCGTCCGCCGATGGCCCCGCAGCCGGCGAGGCCGGCGACCGCGGCGGCCGGGACCGCCTGCAGGAAGCGGCGGCGGCGCATCCGGCCGACGTTTCAGTCACTGTCGGCAAGTATTTTCCGCCCGTCCGACAGATCTGCGCCAACGACACCCACACCACCACAGCGGCTTTGCCCGGCGGCTCGGTGGCGTTCAGTAGCCATGCCGGGTCCGTTCGCGCAGGCGCTCTACGACCATCACTTCGGCGAACAGTCCGGACCGCTCCGCTACCGGAACGGCGAGGAGATCGAGGAACCGGGCGTCGAGATCTACTTCGACGAGGCCGCGCCCGAACCCGACGACTGGCTGCCCGCGCACCTCGACGGGCCGCTCGTGGACCTGGGCGCGGGCGCCGGTCGGCACGCGCTCGCCTTCCAGGAGCGCCACGGGACGGTCGCGGTCGAGCGGAGCGACCTGCTCGTCGAGGTGATGGAGGACCGTGGGGTGCGCGACGCCCGACGGGCCGACATGTTCGCGCTCCGGGAGCACTTCGAGCGCGACCGCTTCCGGTCGGCGCTCGCCGTCGGTACCCAGACGAGTCTCGCCCGGTCGATGCGGGGGTTGCGGGCGTTCCTCGGCGACCTCGCCTACGTCACCGCGCCCGACGGGACGGCCGTGATCGACGGGTTCGACCCCGACCACGAGCGGACGCGGGGGAAACTGGACTACTACGAGGACCCGTCGGACGGCCTCGCCTACCGGGTGATGCAACTCGAGTACGACGGAACCCTGAGCGAGCCGTGGCTCTATCGGCTGTTCTCGCCCGACCGCGTTCGGGAGGCGACGGCGGGAACCGGCTGGCGCGTCGCCGACGTGAGATACGGCGACGACGGATGGGACCACCTGTTCGAGGTCACGCTCGAAAAGCGGTGAGTGGCGGGCACCCGTCGGCCCCGGGACCGTGCCGCTACAGCGTTGAATCCGCCCGTGACGGCCGCAACAGGTGTAGCCGCCCAGCGGCCAGCCCGATCAGCAGCCCGGCGAAGTGAGCGACCAGCGCGACGCCGGGGCCGGCGGTGGCGACGGTGACGGCGCCGGCGACGAGGACGAACACGCCCAACTGCGCCCGCGGGCTGAGCGGCGTCTTGTCCAGCAGCGTGTCGCTCATGCGGTTGCCCGCGAGGACGTACCCGACCAGCCCGGCGATGCCACCGCTGGCGCCCAGCACGGCGACGCCGGGGCCGAACAGGTCGCTGACCCACACCTGGACGAGCCCGGAGAGCGCGCCGGTGGCGAGGAAGAAGGCGTGGAAGCGCCACCGGGAGGTCTGCCGTTCGAGGTAGAGCCCGACCAGCAGGAGGACGGCGACGTTGGCAAGCAGGTGCCCGACCGAGACGTGGGCGTAGACGCTCGTGACCAGCGTCCACGGACGGGCGCCGGCCGGCGGCGCGAGCGCGAACGTGAAGGGGACCTGCAGCAGCGCCACGGCGCGCTGGGCGAGGAAGACGACGACGAAGACGGCGACCAGTGTCAGGGTCGGACTGCGGGACACGACCGTCTGTTGGGGCAGCGACTACATGAAGGATCGCCCGGCGGCTCGGGACCGCGGCGCCGCCGGCTGCGCTATCGGTCGGCGACCCCGCGCACTACCGGTCGGCGATCTGCACTCCTCGTCGGCGGCAACGCTGAAGGCCCGCGCGGGCCGACCGACGGGTATGGGCAAGCGACTGTTCGTCAGCGTCGACCTCGACGGGCTGGCCGACGAGGTGGCGGCGGTCCAGGAGCGACTCGAAGGGGCGTCGGGACTGAACTTCACGGATCCCGAGCAGGCCCACGTCACGCTGAAGTTCCTCGGCGACACCGACCCCGACCGGCTCGACGACCTCGTCGACGAACTCGCGGGGGCGGTCGACGACGCCGGCGTCGACCCCTTCGACTGCGAGTTCGGCGGCCTGGGCGTGTTCCCGAGCCTCGACTACATCAGCGTCGTCTGGGTCGGGACACGTTCGGGCGGCGAGGAGCTGACACGGCTCCACGAGGCCGTCGAGGAGCGGACGACGGCGATGGGGTTCGACGCCGAGGACCACGAGTTCACGCCCCACGTCACGATAGCGCGGATGGAACACGCCGGCGGGAAGGAACGAGTGCAGGAACGGGTCCGCGAGGACGACCCCGACGTGGGGACGCTCGCGCTCGAGGAGATCCGGTTGAAAGAGAGCGTGCTGGGGCCCGACGGGCCGACCTACGACACCGTCGAGCGGTTCCCGCTGTAGCGGGACGGAAAGCGCCAGTCAGCGGCGACGGGCGGAACTCAGAGCGCCGGGAGACCGCCGGGGAGGACGCGGGCGGCGACGTACCCCTCGCCGTCGGTGGCGGGGGAGAGTTCCATCCGAACGGTGGTGCCGGGCGGCGTCCCGTCGAGCCGCTCCGCGACGAGGCGGTCCAGACAGCCGACGACGGTGCGTTCCTCGCCCGACGGCGTCTCGACGGTCATCCGCCCGGTCGCGCCCATCGGGTTGACCACCCGGTGGGGCTCGGCCCCTCGCTCCCCCTCCGCCGCGTCCGCGTCGGTCGTGCGCATCTCGGTCGTTGACATATCGTTTTATTCAGCGAACCTGTATTTATATCCTCCCGCATAGGAGTTCGAACGTTCATAGTGCATATAAGGTGCATTAACTACGGCGTGACACGCCGGACCGACGGCACTGTGACGCCTCGTCGCTCGCTCCCCATCGCCGACCGTCCGCTTTAGGTCTCCCAAAAATAGTCAGATTCGTGATAACTGTTAAGGGCGCGGTCGGCGTAGGTTCGGGTACGGATGGTCGATCTCGGGAACCTCGCGCTGGTGTTCGTCGCGGGGCTACTGACGGCGCTGGCGACGGGGTTGGGGGCGATCCCCTTCTTCCTGGTCGAGGATATCTCCGACCGGTGGAACGTGGTGCTGTGGGGCCTCGCCTCGGGCATCATGGTCGCCGCGTCGCTGTTCGGCCTGATACGGGAGGGCGTCGCGGTGGTCGACGGCGGGGTCGTCGACGCGGCGGCGGCGGTCGGGCCGGGCGTGGTCGTCGGCGTCCTGCTGGTGGTCGTCGCCCACGAGGTGCTGGCGGACACGGAGTTCGACGCCCGGGACTACGAGGAGGCGGACTTCCGGAAGCTCGTGTTGATCCTCGGCATCCTGACGGTCCACAGTTTCCCCGAGGGCGTCGCGGTGGGGGTCTCCTTCGCCGAGCTGGGGATCGAGGAGCCGGGCCTTGCAACGGTCACGCTCGCCGGGCTGACGCTGCCGGTGCTGGCGGTGTTCATGACCGTCGCCATCTCGATCCACAACGTCCCGGAAGGGGTGGCCATCTCGATCCCGCTGCGGTCGATGGGCGTCGGCGAGTGGCGGATGGTGTGGTGGGCGGTGTTCTCCAGCCTGCCCCAGCCGCTCGGTGCCGTGATCGCCTACTACTTCGTGACGCTGGCAGAGCGGTTTCTCCCCTTCGGCTTCGGGTTCGCCGCGGGCGCGATGGTGTACCTCGTCGCGACCGAGTTCGTCCCGGAGGCACTGGAGCGGGGGGCAGACCTGCCCGGCGGCGGCCGGCGGGAACTCGTCGGCGGGATCGCTGCCGGCGTGCTCGTGATGGTCCCGCTCGCGTTCGCCTGAACGGCGGGGACTGCCCGGCGGCGACCGTCCGGACACCGCCGCCGAACCCGGTCGCCGCTCAGATCAGCTTCCGTCGGGTGACCGTCAGGTCGACGAACACCTCCAGCGGCGACGGCTGTTCGGGGTCGGGCGGGTGTTTGCCGCGGTAGCCCGAGTGGTCGACGACGAAGTAGTACGGCCCGGAGTCGTCGATCGGCTGGCGGGCGCCGCCCTTTCGGGTCTCGGCGGCGTAGGTGTCCTCGCCGACCTTCTCGGCGCCGGCGCTCACGTCGCCGTCGCCCCTCGGCATCCGCGCCGGTTCGCCCCCGTCGGTGTAGGTATCGTAGAACATGAACGACTCCCGGGAGGTGAAAAAGTACACGTCGAACGGTCGGTCGGCCCTGGCGCGGTAACGGATCGCCCCGCCCGGGTCCGACACGTCGGGGATCTCTTCGATCCACCCCTGACCGGGTCGGACCGACACCGACCGCTGGACGGTCGCCACCACCTCGCCACCGCCGCCGACACAGCCGACCGCGCCGCCCGCTGCCGCGACCGCGGCCGTGGACAGCAGCGCTCGCCGTTGCATACTTACCAGACACGAATTTTCGTATAAAGAGACTCGCACTAGAGAATCAGATCTGATACGGAAGGGCTGGATATAGCCGTTCGGCGTAGATGCGCGCAAAAAGAGCTATTACGGCCGGAAATGGGATCTGGGGGAAACCTCTGAGATTCAGATCCGATATTTCGAAACTAGCGGTCGAATGGCCGTGGGTCGGCCGTGTCGTGGAACGGCGGCGCGGTCGGGCGACGGGCGGTCGCGGACAAAAGGAACAGGAATTTAAGCGCCGGGGCGGAAGGAGGTGACACTATGGGCAAGAAGTCGAAGTCGAAGAAGAAGCGCCTGGGGAAACTCGAGCGCCAGAACACGCGCGTTCCGCCGTGGGTCATGCTCAAGACGGACCGCAACGTCGAACGCAACCCGAAGCGGCGCCACTGGCGCCGTAGCGACACGGACGAATGAGCGCCGGCGACTTCGAGGAGCGGGTCGTGACCGTCCCGCTCCGCGACGTGAAGGCCGCGCCCAACGAGGAGCAGGCCGACAAGGCCGTCTCCATCGTCCGCGAGCACCTCGCCAAGCACTTCGCCGTCGACGGCGACGCCGTCCGCCTCGACCCCTCGATCAACGAGGCGGTCTGGGCGAACGGTCGGTCGAACCCGCCGCGCAAGCTGCGGGTCCGCGCCGCCCGCTTCGAGGAGGAGGGCGAGGCCGTCGTCGAAGCCGAAACGGCCGAGTAAACTTGCTCCGCGCGGCTTTCTCCGGATCGGCGTACGTCGGTGTCTTCGCACGCGCTACCGACGACTGCGTGCTCGTCCGCCCCGACGTGGACGAGGACCTCCGCGAGGACCTGAGCGACGAACTCAAGGCCCCGGCGGTCGCGACGACCGTCGGCGGCTCGGGCACCGTCGGCTCGCTGGCGACCGGCAACGGCAACGGCCTGCTCGTCAGCAGTCGCGTCCGCGACCGCGAGCGCGAGGCGATCACCGAGGCGACCGGCCTCGCCGTCGGCGAACTCCCCGGCCGGATCAACGCCGCCGGCAACGTCGTCCTCGCCAACGACAGCGGCGCGTACGTCCACCCCGACCTCTCGGAGTCGGCCGTCCGCGCCGTCGAGGACGCGCTGGACGTGCCCGTCGAGCAGGGCACCCTCGCCGGGACGCGAACCGTCGGGACGGCCGCCGTCGCGACCGACGAGGGCGTGCTCTGCCACCCCGACGCGACTGACGCCGAACTCGACTTCCTCGAGGACCTGCTGGACGTGCCCGCCGACATCGGCACCGTCAACTACGGCGCCCCGCTGGTCGGGTCGGGGCTGGTCGCCAACGACCACGGCTACGTCGTCGGCCAGGACACGACCGGGCCGGAGCTGGGCCGCATCGAATCCGCGCTCGGCTACATCGACTGACTCCCGGAGCCGGTCAGAAGATCTCCTGCGGGATCCGGGCGGCGTTGTCGGCGAGCGTGTCCAGTACCGGCTCCACCTCCTCGAACCGCGGTCCCCGCCGCACGACCTCGGAGCCGCGCTCCCAGTCGACGAGGTCCTCGGCGTCCAGCTTCGGCAGGTCGACGTGGTACAGCCGAACCATCGCCTGGCGCCGCAACCGCGACCGGGCCTCGCCGTCGCCCGCCGTTCGCGCGGTTGCCCCCCGCGTCAGCACCGCGTCGGGCACGCGTACCGACTCCTCCTCGCACAGCAACAGCAACACCCGCCGTCGGCGGTCGTTCGACAGGATCCCGAACACCTTCGAAGCCCCCATCATACCCCTCCGTTCGTGACGGGTGTACATAATTGTTGTTTCAAAAGAAGGTAACCGCTTCTCGGCGGCTCCGACGCATCGCGACGCGACACGACACGACACCCCTCCCGTCCGGAAAGGCGGGAGGGGCGAGACTGCGTTGCGGAAGGTACTTCCCGCTCGCTCTCCCAGCGGGACACATGAGTGAATTCACAGTCACCGGGCAGTGGAGCGCCCGCGACGGCTGGCAGTCGTTCGAGAAGCAGATCGAGGCCGAGAACGAGAACGTGGCGCGCGAGCACGTCCTCGCCGAGTTCGGGTCGAAGCACGGGCTCAAGCGCACGCAGGTCGAGATCGAGGGGGTAGACGCATGAGCCTCGGCGGTGGCGGCGGCGGTCAGCAGCAGATGCAGCAGATCGCCCAGGAGATCGAACAGATCGAGGAGCAGATCGAGGCCATGGAGGAGGAGATCAGCGGGCTCCAGGACGAACAGCAGGAGATGGACGAGGCCATGGAGGCCATCGAGGCCATCGAGTCCGGCGACACCGTGCAGGTGCCGCTGGGCGGCGACGCGTTCCTCCGCGCCGAGGTGCAGGACATCGACGAGGTCATCGTCGAGTTCGGCGCCGGCTACGCCGCCGAGCAGGAGCAGGACGACGCCATCGACATCCTCGAGAACAAGCAGGACACGCTCGACGAGCGCATCGAGGAGATCCGCTCGGACATCGCCGAGCTGGAGGCCGAGAGCGAGGAGCTCGAACAGCAGGCCCAGCAGATGCAGCAACAGCAGATGCAGCAGATGCAGCAGATGCAGCAGCAGGACGACGACGAGTAAGGCCAGATGTTCGACGGACTGAAGGAGAAACTCGGCCGCTTCAGCGACGACGTCGAGGAGGACGTCGACGACGAGGCGGTCGACGAGGAAGCGGCCGAGGACGCCGAACCCGAGGCCAGCGACGCGTCCGCCGAGGACGAGGAGTCCGTTGCGGCGGACCCGGCCGAGGCCGAACCGGCCGAGCCGGACGAACCCGGGGCCGACTCCGAGGTGCCCGACGCGGACGGGGCGAGCGGCGCCGACGACGACGCGGCCGCCGAACCCGGCGACACCGAGGGAGACGAGCCCGGTGATGACGGGGACGACGACGGCCGGAGCCTCGGCGAGCGGGCGAAGCTGTTCGCGACCGGCAAGACCGTCATCGACGAGGACGACCTGCAGGACCACCTCGACGACCTGGAGCTGGCGCTGCTCCAGAGCGACGTGGAGATGGGCGTCGCACAGGAGATCCTCGACGGCGTCGAGGAGAACCTCGTCGGCGACACGCGTCGGCGACTGTCCTCGACGGGCAGCCTCGCCCGCGACGCGCTCCGGGAGGCGCTGTACGACGTGATCAGCGTCGGGCAGTTCGACTTCGACGAGCGGGTCGCCGAGGCCGACGCGCCGGTCGTCATCATCTTCACCGGCGTCAACGGCGTCGGGAAGACGACGACCATCGCCAAGCTCTCGCGGTACTTCGAGGACCGGGGGCTGTCGACGGTGCTGGCCAACGGCGACACCTACCGCGCCGGCGCCAACGAGCAGCTCCAGCAACACGCCGACGCACTCGACAAGCGGGTCATCTCCCACGAGCAGGGGTCGGACCCCGCGGCCGTCATCTACGACGCCGTCGAGTACGCGAAGGCCAACGACGTGGACGTGGTGCTGGGCGACACCGCCGGCCGGCTCCACACCTCCGACGGCCTGATGGACCAGCTGTCGAAGATCGACCGGGTCATCGACCCGGACATGACGCTGTTCGTCGACGAGGCCGTCGCCGGCCAGGACGCGGTCAACCGCGCCCGCGAGTTCGACGACGCCGCGGCGATCGACGGCGCCGTCCTCACGAAGGCCGACGCCGACCCGCAGGGCGGCGCGGCCATCTCCATCGCCCACGTGACCGGCAAGCCGATCCTCTTTCTCGGCACCGGCCAGGACTACGACGACCTCGAACCGTTCGACCCCGAGGAGATCGTCGACCGGCTGCTCGGCGAGGAGTAGGTCGTCCGCCGTGGCATCCGCCCGCGGGAGCGTGCGTCAGCGGCCGACACCGACGCGGCTTTCGCGGGCGTTCGTCGCCACGCGACACGTCTCCGAGTAGCGTCGCCGCTGTGGTCCCCTGATCCCATCGGTGACACGCGGACCACAGTCCCGTACTACTGCAGAAGGAACCGTGTGGACCTACTCGTCGCGTTCGTCGGAGAGATGTTCCCACACCTCGGCACAGCCACAGCCGTCCTCGACCCCGTCGAGGTGGGAGGTGTCGACCTCGCGTTCGTCGTCCTGTTCGACCTGCGCTTCGTCGTCGGCCGCCTGCACGTTCTTCGTGTCGCTCATTCGATTGTCCTACCGGACGGCCCCGCTCTATATAAAGGACCACCTCGCCGCACCCCTCGCCGTCACTGCCTGAAACAGGCAACATTATCCGGGTCGTCGAACCGGTGTCGTTGACCGGACCGCCGGACTGCGTCGTGAAATCCGCCATTGACGCGCCGCGGCGGGAAATGACGGCCACGGGACCGTTCGCTCCGGACGCAGTCCGGTTCGATGTGTCGCTGGAGGTGAAACGGAGGTGCCACCGGCTCGACCGGCTCGTCCGTGGTAGCGGCAACCCGTGTGGGGTTTCCCGCAGTCGTGGCAGGGCTGTCCGTGAGGGAGACTTACACGGTGGGCCACGCTGTGAGTGGGACACAACGCGAGCGCCGCGTGATTCTCACTTATGAACGGGACAGACACACACGCTTCCGGCGATCGGGGGGATCGGACATGAACACCGAGAGAGCGGAGCTCTCTCGAGCTCACGGCGACCACTGGAGGTGGTCGCCGTGAACACGGTCGAGCAGCACAAACAGGAGAAACACCCGCTGGACGTGATCGAAGATGTCGCCGAGTACGCCGAGGAGGGGCTGTCGTTCGACGAGATCGAGGAGCGGGCCGGCGACGGCGAGTGGGAGCGGCTCAAGTGGGCCGGCCTCTACTCCCACGGCCGCAAGCAGGGCTACTTCATGATGCGGACGAAGGTCCCCGGCGGCTACCTCACCCCCGAACAGGCGGAGGTCATCGGCGAGGTCGCCGAGGAGTACGCCGTCGCGCCCGAGGAGTACGGCGGGGAAGACCAGAACGACATCTGGGGCGACGCCTTCCTCGACATCACGACACGCCAGGACATCCAGAAACACTGGATCCGCGTCGAGGACGTGCCCGACATCTGGGAGACCTACGAGGAGGTCGGCCTGACGACCGTCCAGGGCTGTGGCGACGGCGCGCGCAACGTCCTGGGCTGTCCCGCCGCCGGCCTCGACGACCACGAGTGTTTCGACGCCCAGCCGGTGATCGACGCCGTCTCGGACTACTTCACCGGCAACCGCGAGTACGCCAACCTCCCGCGGAAGTTCAAGATGACCATCACGGGCTGCAAACACGACTGCGGGCAGTCGCAGATCAACGACGTGGGGATGACGCCGGCCCGGAAGGAAGTGGACGTCTCCGGCGGAGCCGGAGGCTCGTCGGACTCGTCCGACGGTGGCGAGGAGATCTACGGCTTCCACTGCAAGGTCGGCGGCGGTCTCTCGGACGGCCCGCGCATGGCCACACAGATGGACGTGTTCGTCCCGCCGGGCGACGCCGTGGAGTTCTGCCGCGCCATCGCCCAGACGTTCAAGGAACTGGGCGACCGGAACAACCGCGGCGTCTGCCGGATGCGCTACCTGGTCGAGCAGCTCGGAACGGAGGAGTTCGAGCAGGCCGTCCGCCGGCGCTGCGAGGTCGACCTGCCGACCGCCGGCACGGACCTCACCGAGGGGTACACCGGCGACCACGTCGGTGTCCACGACCAGAAGGGCGAGGGCCTGAAGTACGTCGGATTCAACGTCATCGCGGGCCGGATGGGCGGCGACGAGTTCGCCGAGGCCGCCCGCGCCGCCGAGAAGTACGGCACCGACGACGCCTCGATCCGCCTCGCCACCGACCAGAACTTCCTGATCACCCACATCCCGGCGGAGAACGTCGGCGACCTGCTGAACGAGCCGTTCGCCCGCAAGTACGAGCCCGACCCCGGCCCGTTCTCCCGCGGTGCGGTCGGCTGTACGGGCTCGGAGTTCTGCAACTACGGCATCATCGAGACGAAGAATCGCGTCTACCGCTGGGCGAAGGCGCTCGACCGGCGGATCGACACACCCGACGACCTGGACGTGGTGCGGATGCACATGTCCGGCTGTTCCGCGTCGTGCGCCCAGCCGCAGATCGCCGACATCGGCTTCCGCGGCGAGACGGTCAACGTCGACGACCCCGAGACGACGACCAACGAGGAGGGCGACAACATCGTCGAGGGGATGGACTTCGGTCTCGGCGGCGCCCTCGGGACCGACAACGAGTTCATCGACTGGGTCGAGAACGCCGTGCCCGCAAGCGCCGTCATCCCGGCGCTGGAGGAGCTATTCGCCGTCTACACCGACGAGCGCGAGGACGGCGAACGGTTCTACGAGTGGACCCGTCGTGTCGGCAACAACCGTCTGCGGAAGATCATGCAGCGCGCCGACGCGAACGTCGCCGGTGGGACCGCCCACGAGACGGGCGGTCGCGGGAGGGCCGACGATGACTGAGGACCACTCGACCGACCGGACGGACCGACAGACCGCCCCCGCCGACGTGGCGCCGGAACTCGCCGAGACGGACGAGACCCGCGACGCGACCGCGGAGTCCGAACTCGACGATTCCCGGCTGTTGACCGACGGCGGCCGCGACGAACCCATGCCCGGCGTCCCCGACGTGGGGAGCGACGGCGGCGACGACTGCGGCTGCGGGAGTTCCTGCGGCTGCGGCGGCCACTCCGGGGAGGACCACGCCCACGGCGCCGCCGACGGGCAGTCCCGGGAGTCCGACGGCGGCTCGCCCCCAGTGCCCGACGGTGGAGCCACGCCGGCGAACGTCGACGAGCACGGCAAGCTCCGCGACGTGGAGTTCACCGAGCCCGCCGAGGACGTGAGCCAGGACGTCTACGAGACGCCGGCCGACCAGCGGGTCCAGCGGCCCGGCGAGGAGGACCTGGCGCTGGACACCCCCTCCTACGAGATCCGGTCGCGGATGAACGACATCGAGACGCCCGACGACAAGACCTGGTTCATGGAACTGGACGAGGCGGTCATCGACGACGGCCGCTGCATCCAGTGTGGCACCTGCGTCGCCTCCTGTCCCTCCGATTCGATCGGCATCGGCGACGACGGCCTGCCCGAACTCGTCAAGATGTGCACGGGCTGTTCGCTGTGCTGGGACTTCTGCCCGCGGGGCGGCCTGCGCTACGAGCGCCAGTGGAAGATCACCGGCGGCGACGACAACGTCAAGGGCGCCGGCGACCCCATCACCGAGTTCTCCGCGAAGGTCGAGGACGACTGGCGCGAGAACGCGCAGGACGGCGGGCTCGTGACGGCCGTCCTCTGCACGCTCCTGGAGGAGGGCGAGATCGACGGCGCACTCATCGCCACCGAGAGCGACGACGAGCCCTGGAAGGCCGAGTCGTTCCTCGCCACGACGCCCGAGGAGTGCATCGACAACGCCGGGAGCTTCTACAACCAGACGATGGCCCTCGGGAACCTGAACCTCAAGCAGTGGGAGCACAAACTCGACGTGCCCGTCGAGGAGGCGTCCCTGGCGCTGGTCGGCACCCCCTGCGAGATCGAGGGCATCCGCGCCCTGCAGGACTTCGAGTGGGACTACGCCAGCCAGGAGGACGGCGTCCGCTCGATCGACTACTGCATCGCCCTGATGTGCACGAAGAACTTCAACTACCAGAAGCTGATGGGCGAGAAACTCGAGGAGGAACGGGACATCGACCTCGATAACGTCGGCAAGATGGACGTGCTCGACGGCCGGATGATGGCCTACGACCACGAGGGCGAGCTCATCGTCGACGAGGACGTCGAGGAGTTCCACGACGCCGCGCTCAAAGGCTGTGACGAGTGCGCCGACTTCACCGGCTACTGCGCCGACCTGACCGTCGGCTCCGTCGGCTCCAGCGACGAGTACTCCAGCGTCATCGTCCGCACCGAGCAGGGCCTCGACGCCTGGAACCTCACCAAGGACGATCTGGACTACCACGACCTCGAAGACCGGTCGGCTATCGGCGGCCTGCAGTCCTGGGACAAGAAGAAGGCCTTCGACTCGCTGAAACGCCCGTTCGATCCCGACGCGCCGCGGTTCATCGACTACACCGACCACGCCGACAAGTACGGGACCGAACTCAACCCCCACGAGGCCGAGCACTGAGCGGCCACCGCGGCCCGGTTTTCTCTCAGTAATCGTCGGGCGTTACCCGCTTGTGCTGTCGCCGAAACGCCGACCGATCGAACACGGTCGCCGAAACAACTACCGCCGAGCCGGTCGACAGACCGACAGGATGAGCGAGCGGCTGTACACCGACTACCCCGACCTGTACGACGCGATCCAGCGCGGGTGGGACTACGACCGGGACGTGGCGTTCGTCGACGAGCGGGTGGCCGCGAGCGACCCGTCGGTCCTCGACGTGGGCTGTGGGACGGGCGAACACGCCCGCCGGTTCGCCGAAGCGGGGTTCGACGTGACCGGGGTCGACCCACACGAGGGGATGCTCGACCGCGCACGCGAGAAGTGCGGGGACGGGGTCACGCTCCGTCGGGACGCGCTCCCCGACCTCGCCGTCGACGGGCGCTTCGACGCCGTCGTCGCCGTCAGGGGCGTGGTCAACCACCTGCCGCCCGCGGACCTCGGTCCCGCGGTGGCGGCGCTGGCCGACCACCTCGCGTCGGGGGGCGTCCTCGTGTTCGACAACTCGCCGCTCCCGCCCGGAGGCAACGAGCCCGCGCACCACGTCGGCGAGTACGACGGCGGCCGCTACGTCCGGGTGGCGCAGATGCAGTCGCGAGCGGACGGCCGGCTGGACTGGGTGTCGGTCGTGTTCACCGAGGACGGCGAGGTGTTCACGAACAGCCGGCCGATGACGCCGTTCGACGACGAGGCGGTCGCCGCGGCGCTCGACGACGAAGGACTCGCCGTCGAGACCCGCGAGGGCTACGGACCCGACGACCGCCGGACGGTGTTCGTCGCCCGGAGCTGAGCATCACATCTCCGAGCGCTTGACCAGCGCGTAGACCAGCAGCGCCGAGAGGACGACGCTGAGGTACGCCTCGCTGGCGGCCAGCACCTCCGCGGCCCGCCCCTCCGGGCCGAGGAAGCCGTAGCCGATGGTGGTGTAGGAGATGTAGCTGAACCGCGCGACCTCGAACAGCGTGGCCAGCCCCTCCGCCGTGGCCGCCTCGGCGACGGAGAGCTGGCCCGCGGCGGTCCGGAACGGGTCGCCGCCGAACGCGTAGAGGGGCACGTACAGCAGCGGCGCGAGGACGAACGTGAAGCCGATCCGGATGGGGCGCATCCCGTGGCCGCAGGTGACCCCGAGGAAGTAGTTCTCCGCCGCCCGGCCGAGGTTCTTCACGCGGGTCCACGTCGACGCCGACGAGTCCCGCACGACCGAGAGGTTCTCCTTGCGGCTGAACTGCTGGCGCTTGACGCGGAACTCGCCGGCGACCTTCATGTCGCCGACCGCGGCGGCGCTCTGTTTGGCCTTGAGGTAGGTCGTCTCGATCACCTCGGGGGTCATCTCCAGGGCGTAGTCGGGGTCGGCGTCGGGCGGCTCGTGGAACTCGTGGATCGCCCAGGCGTTGCGGTCGAGGTACTGCCGGTGGCCGCTGAAGTCGAACTCGTGACCGTCGAACTCGGTGAACTCCGTGCGACAGAACCGGAAGAAATCGAGCAGGCGGCGGTGGTCCCCGTCGGCGGCGACCAGGTCCACGTCGCCGAGGGAAGCGAGCGTCAGGTCGTAGCGCACCCAGTCGTCGGCGGGCTGGGCGATCTCGCCGCTCCTGATCTTCGCGCGGGTGAAGTCCACCCAGGCGTCGCCCTCGACCTGGCTGGCCTCGAAGTCGATGCGCTCGGAGAAGCGGGCGCCGCTGAAGTCGATCTCCCCGCCGAAGGCCGTGTCGACGAAGTTCGCCGACGTGATCTCGGCGTTGTGGAAGTCGGCGTCCGCGCCGAAGTGGGCCGCCTCGAAGGTGAGGTCGTCCTCCAGGAAGTTCGCGCCGCCGGCGAACTCGGCGCCGCGGAAGACGGCGCGCGCGGCGAACTCGACGCCCGAGAAGTCGGCGTCCTCGCGGAAGCGCGTCTCGTCGAAGTCCGCCTCCGCCGCGAAGCGGGCGTCGGCGAACGTGGCGTCGGCGTCGAACTCCGCCTCCTCGAAGTGCGCGACGCCCTCGAAGGCCACCTCGGCGAAGGTGACGAACCGGAAGCGGGCGTGGCGGAAGTCCACGTCGCCGGCGAACGTCGAGCGCTCGAAGGTCACGTCCTCGTCGAGCGCGCGCTCGTGGCCGGAGAAGGCCGCCCCGCGGAAGTCGGCGTCCCCCTCGAATTGCACGTCCGCGAACCCGGTGTCGCCGTCGAATCGGGCCTCGTCGAAGTCGGCGAACCCCTCGAAGACGGCCTCGTCGAACTCGGCGTCGCCGTCGAAGCGGGCCTCCTGGAAGTCCGCCTCGCCGGCGAAGGTCGCCCGCTCGAAGTGGGTGAAGCCGAACGTCGTCTGCCGGAAGTCCGCCAGGTCCGCGAACGTCGCGCCGGTGAAACTGGTGTTGTCGTCCAGCAGGTTCGAGGCGCCGTAGAACTCGGCGCCCCGCGCCTCGGCGACCCCCTCGAAGGTCGCGCCGTCGAAGCTCACGTCGTTCGTGAACGTCGACTCGTCGACGTCGAACCGCCCCTCGAAGGTCGCCCCCTCGAACTCCACGTCGCCGGCGAACGTCGCCTCGAACGCCTCGAAGTCGCCGGTCACGGTCGCGCCGTCGGCCAGGATCGCCTCCTCGACGTGGGCCTCGTCGAGGGTCACCTCGCCGAGTGTCGCCTCGTCCAGCCGGAGCGGCAGGCGGATCGTCGCGAACGTCGCCGACAGCGACTCGACGGTCGCCCCCCGGAGGTCGACCGGGTGGCGGTCGGCCCCCTCGACGGTCAACCGGTCCAGTTCGATGGCGGGGAGTTCGACGCCCCGCAGGTCCTTCGCGTCGGCGTCGCCCTCGCGGACGACCGTCAGGAACGCCTCGCGCACGTCGTCGTCGTCGATCCCCTGCTCGGCCCGCTCGTCGGGCGAGAGGTGCAGGACCGCGGCGGCCGCCGCCGGACCGTCCCCCGGTTCCCAGGCGTCTGCGGCCGCTCCGGGCGCCTCGACCGCGCCGGAGTCCGGGCTCCCGTCCCCTCTATCTGTCATATTTTCTCACAGGAGAGGGGCAGAACATAAATATTGCTGACGCTGGCGGGTCCTCGCGGGCGGGTCAGTCCGTCGGCTGGCCGGTCCGGTCCGCGCGCCGCTGTGCGTCGCCGTCGAGCGCTTCCGCGACCGCGCCGCCGGGCACGGACGCGAAGGTCGTCCGCGTGAACAGCGCGAGGTCGAACTCGGGGTAGGTATGGTAGGTCTCGTAGCCGTCGGCGCCGATATCGACCGTCGTGTAGGCGTCCTCGGCGAACCGGTAGGCGAGGTCGAAGTCCTCGTCGGCCGGGAATGCCGCGAGCGGGCGCCGCTCGACGAGCGTCGCACAGCGGAGGCCGTCGGCCGCGTAGGTGAGGCGGCGACGACCCCCGTCGGTGGAGCGGTCCGACCCCCCGGAACCGTCCACTGTCGGACCGTCGAGCCGCACGGTCGTCGCGCCGTCGGCGTCGACCGGGTCGCAGGTGGACAGCTCGTGGAAGCCGTAGGCGGGGGCGCTGACGTAGTGGGAGCTGCCGACGACGCGGAAGGTGAACTCGGCGCCCAGGAACTCGCGGGTCAGCGAGTCGAACACGCGCACGTCGTCGGCGGGGGGAGCGTCGCCGTGGACGAACTGGAGGGTCTCTGTCATGGGTCGACGATCACGTCGTAGTTGGGGTCGAAGACGCTGTTCGGCTCGACGCCGCGGTAGGCGGGGACCCGCCGCCACTCCAGCCCCTCGTAGCGGCCGGCGACGGCGTCGAGGTAGTCGCTGCGGGCCCGCGAGACGTTCGGGCTCGGCGTCGGGCCGTCCGACAGCAGGTAGAACCGCTCGCCGCGCTCTAGCCGGTCGTCGCCGTCGGGGTCCTCGTACACCGAGTAGGGGAGATACCGGTCGAAGCCGGCCTCGCGGACGGTGTTGACGTACACCTTGTGGTGCTGGGCGTACCAGTACTTCGAGTAGACCCACGTGGCGACGACGCCGTCGTCGGACAGGTGGTCCCGGAGCAGCCGGTAGAACTCCGTCGAGTACAGCGCCAGGGCGTCGTCGCTGCGGGCGCCCGGCACGTCCAGCAGGATCAGGTCGTAGCGCTGCTCGGTGCCGCGGAGGTAGTTGTACGCGTCGCCGACGGTGGTGTTCAGCCGGTCGTACGCGTAGGCGTCGTCGTTGTAGCGGGCGAACGCCGACTCCTCGCGGGAGTAGGCGAGGAACTCCCCGTCGATGTCGACCTGGTCGACGCTCACGCCGTACTCCCGGAGCCGGTCGACGGCGATGTAGTCGCCGCCGCCGACGAGCAACACGTCGAACGAGGCGTTGCCGGCCGCGGCGGCTCCGGTCGGGGCGCCGCCGGCCGCGTCGCCGTCGGTGCGAGCGTCGGCCGCACGGGCGTCTGCCCGCGGGTCCGCGCGGACGGTCCCCGAGCTGTCGACGTAGGCCGACAGCGGCACGTCGACGAGGCCGGCGTGGTAGGAGTCGACCCAGCTCTCGCAGAGCTGGATCGCGCTGTCGAGGCGGAGACAGGTCTCGGTGCCGGGGTCGCCGGCCACGTCGCGGCGGTAGGTGGTGATCCGCTGGTAGCGGGTGCGCTCGAAGCCGGTGACGGTCACCTCCGCTTTCCCGGGCTGGTACTCGCTCTCGATGCGGTCGCCCATGTAGGCGCCGGTGACCGCCCGGTCGACCGCGCCGGCGTTGGCGACCAGCCCGCCGTAGGTGCCCGTCAGGACGAGTCCCGCGAGGACGACCGCGCGCCACCGCGCCAGCGAGAACGACCGGTCGGCGCCGCGCGCGGATGGCGCACGCGCCGACCAGGCGGCGAACGCGAGGGCGGCGACGCCGTTCAGCAGTCCCAGGACGAGCACGGACACGACGAGGCCGTAGCTGGGGTACAGCACCAGCGCGTAGACGACCGTCCCGGCGAGCCCGCCGAGGTAGTCGACGCCCAGCACCTCCGAGACGGATCGGCCCTCGGGCTCGGTGAGCGAGAAGAACGTGCCGAGGACGCCGCGGACGATCCGCCGGGGGTAGATCCCGCCGAGGGCGGCGAACAGCGTCCGCTCGCGGTGCTCGACCAGATCGTTCAGCAGCGGGATCTCGAAGCCGGAGAGCACGCCGACCACCAGGATCGGGACGTGGGCGAGCCCGAGGGTGAGCGGCTCCTTCAGCGCGAGCCGGCCGACGGTCAGCGTCGCGTCCGGGAAGGAGTTCAGGACGATCATGAACCCGGCGCCGGCGGGACCGGCCAGCGCGAGGTACACCTCCGTCCGGAGGAAGTTCCCCGCGGGGTCGTCGAGATGGGCCGAGAGGAAGGAGCCGACGCCCATCGAGAACAGGTACAGGCCGATGGTGATCGAGTACCGCAGGACGGTCCCGCCGTAGAAGACCGTCAGCAGCTCGGAGTAGACGAGCTCGTAGGCGATCGAACAGAACGCGACGACGAAGGTGAGCGCGAGCAGGAGCCGCCGGTCGGTCACCAGCGGCGACGCGTCGCTCGGCGAGCCCCCGTCGGTTCCCGACACCGGCGGCTCCTCGTCGGCTGAACGGTCGGGCGGCGGGCCCGCCCGGCCGGCGGCGTCGTCGCTGTCGCGGGCCATCGGCGGTCAGGGGCTCACACTCTGGGCTTGACGTACCAGGCCTTGTCCATCTGGGGGTCGCCGAGGCTCCTGTCGACCTCCATGTCGACGGACTGCCAGCCGAAGTTCGTCGAGCCGTCCTCGGAGACCAGTTCCGTCCCGACGCGGTACCAGCCCTCGCGGACGGCGTCGCCCGGGGAGAGCGAGGCCACGTTGGCCGTCAGGTCGGCGCCGTCCTGGGGGTCGTCCCACGTCTCGTCCCAGGAGACCGACCCCGGACCGGGGCCCGGCGCGTCGTTCTCGTACTCGTTGTCGGTGCCGAGGTAGGCGACGCCCAGCGTTGCGACCGTCGCGTCGGCCATCCGGAGTTCGTCGTCGTGGTCGTCGCGCCAGTCGTCGCTGTAGGCGCCGCCGTGCCAGACCGCCCAGCCGTGGCGCGGGTGTTTCGGCGCCGAGGCGTAGCCGCCGGTGCCGCGGCCGCCGGCGCCCTTCGCCGCGCGGGCGCGTCCGACCGGGACGAGCCCGGCGACGGCGCCGCCGCCGAGGCTGCTACTGTTCTCCCGGCGCGTCTCGACCTCGACGTCGGACAGCAGCTCGATCTGCAGCGTCGTTCCCTGGAGGGCGACGTCGTCGAACACTCTGGACCGTCGGGGCGGCGGGGAACTGCTCCCACCAATTCCCAGACACCCGGCCAGCGCCGCGCCCGCAGCGAGCCCGGCACTGCCGCGTACGAAGCGTCTGCGCTTCATACCAACTACCGCAACGGGCATCGAATAAGTATCTTTATATCATAGTTTCAGCCATGGCGAACGTTCGCGGGGCCGCCGGCCGGGGGTCCGAGCGACGGGGACCGGAGCCGACCGCGACGGGCGGCGTCGGCGACGGATCGTGGCCCGGGATTCAAGTGGGGACCCGCGGTAGGGAGACGGTAACTGACAATGAGCGACACCTGGGACGGGACGACCGAGCGCTACTCCGGCGACGTGCGGCTCGCCGGCAGTCACGAGACGCCGGTCGGCCTCCGGGGCGCCGCCGACGTGTTCGTCGGTCCGGACGGCGTCGCGGGCACGCTCCGGCTGGCCGACGCCGAGTACGTCTACACGGACGTGACGCCGCCCGGCGAGGGGGGCGCCGACCCCGACGGGAGCGACCCCGACGTGGCGACCGAGGTCACCGGCGACATCGAGGACGGCTACGTCGAGAACGTCGACGGGGACGTTGCGGTCCGGGGCGTCGAAGACGTGTTCGTCGCCGCCGGTGCCGCCGAGGCGGTCGACCCCGCGGGCGCCGAGCAGGTCTTCCACGACGGCGCCGCGACGCCGACCGACGACCCGGCGGGCTACGACGTGACCGTCACGGGATGGGACCACGCCCGGGAGGCCCGGGACCCGCGCGACGGCGTCGCCGTCCGCGGCGCGAAAAACACCGTCGAGGTGGCCGAGGGCAAACACGACCTGACCGTCTACGTCGTCGGCTGGGACAACGAGGTCCGGATCGAGGGCCGGGGCGTCGACGCCACTGTCTTCTTCGTCGGCCGGGACAACCGCGTCAGCGTCGGCCCGTACGTCTCGGTCACGACCGCCGCCGAGAGCGGCTTCGACAACGTCGTCGAGTCGGACCCCGTCCCGCCCGAGGCCGTCGTCCAGACCTCGAAGGCGGAGGCCCACTCGGACGCCACCATCGGCCGCCACCGCATCACCTGGCAGGAGCCGGCGCCCGACAAGGACTGGTGTCCCAACTGCGGCGAGGACGCCGACGCCGTCATCGCGCGCCGCCAGAAGGACGCCTTCTTCCTGTTCGGCACTGCCGTCCGGACCTACGACGACGGCGGCGTCTCCTACGAGTGCGAGCGCTGCAGCCCCCACGTCGCCGGCGACGTGGCGCTCTCGGAGGACGAGCGCCGCGACGCGCTGCGGTGAGTCGGTAGTCCGGCACCGGCCGGCGACTCCCAGCACGGGCCGAGACTTCCGGCACCGGCCGGCGACTCCCGGCGGCGGCCGCGACTCGCAGTGACCGGCGGGAGAACCCGGCGAGTTCGGCGGCGATCCGAACCCTGAAAAGCGCCGATCGGTTCCACCCGGGTATGGAGGTGTACGCGCGGCTGGGCTACCTGCTGGCGCTGTTGCTCGCGGGCCTGGCCGCCCGCCGGGTCGGCCTGCTGACCGAGCGCCGGACGGGCTGGCTCAACGACATCGCGTTCTACGTCGCCCTGCCGGCGCTGGTCTTCTCCTCGACGTACGACCGGGCGCTGGGCGAGCTCGTCTCGCCGGCGCTGGTCGGGGGCGTCCTGCTGGTGTTCGCGACGGTGATCGGCGTCGCCTGGCTGGTTCACGGTCGCCGTGCCTCGCACAGTCGGCGCAGCGTCGCAGTCGTCCAGTCGTACCACTCGAACCTCGGCTTTCTGGGCCTTCCGCTCGTGGAGGCGACGCTGGGCGGCGCCGCCAGCGGAACCGCCGCGGTCGTCCTCGGCGTCGGCGTCCTCGTCCAGACGCCGCTCACGGTGGGCTCGCTGATCGCCATCAACGACGCCGACGCCGCGGTCGCCGACGAACTCCGCGGCGTCGCCACCAATCCCGTCCTGCTCGCCCTGGTCGCCGGTCTTGCCGTCTCGACCGCCGGCCTCGGCGTCCCCGGCGCCGCCGCGACCGGGCTCGGCGCCGTCTCGGAGCTCGCCCTGCCTATCGCCCTGCTCTGCGTCGGCGCCTCGCTGGAGGTGGTCGACGCCGACGTGGACTACGGGCTGACGGGCTCGGTCGTCGCGACGAAGATCGGCCTGATGCCCGCCGTCGCGTGGGTGGTGTTCACCCTGCTGGCCGTCGACCCCACCGCCGCGGCCGCCGTCGTCGTCATGCTCGGGATGCCCTCCGCGGTCTCGACGTACGTCTACGCGACGGAACTCGGCGGCGACGCGCAGCTGGCTTCCCTGAACGTCTTCGCGACGACGCTCGCCTCCCTGGGAACCGTCGGCGTCATCCTGCAGGTGATGGGGTAGCCGGCCGTCGCTCGCCGACCGACTTTATCAGCACCCGGAACCCATCGACGGCCATGGGCTACCACCACGTCGACCCCGACGACCTCGACTCGACGCCGGACTACCCCTGCGACCGCCGCGGGGTCTCCGACGCGGCGGAACTGGCGGCGCTCCACCTGGCGACCTACGAGATGGACCCCGGCGAGCAACTGCCCCGGACCTACCACTACCACGACAACCGCGAGGAGGCGTTCTACGTGATTTCGGGGACGCTCCACGTCGAGACGCCCGAGGAGGAGTTCGTCGTCGAGGAAGGAGAGGTGTTCGTCGCCGAGCCGGAGAGTCCCCACCGCGCGTACAACCCCGAGAACGCCGACGGGTCCGTGCGAGTACTGGGGACCGGCGCGCCGAAATCGGACATCGCCCACCCCTACGAGCCCGAGGACGAGGCGTGAGCGGAAGCGGCCGACCGGTCAGCCGACGAACAGCACGTAGAGGACGAGCAGGAGGATCAGGAGGCCGACCAGCAGGGCGCCGGGCATCCGGGGGAAGCCGTCGCGGGCCATCGTCGTGCGGGGGTCGGGGGCGTCTGTCATGCTCAACCTAAGTGTCGGCGGAGGATAAACCGCTCGACGGAGAGGGCCGCGGCGGCGGAATGGCCGCGAGCGGTGGTGCCCCACGGCGGGCCGGACCGTGTACCCTTTTGACCTCGCCGACCGCAGGTCCGGCCATGACGGACAAACACGAGATCCAGCGACAGATCGTCGACAGCGGCGTGACGGCGGTCCTGCGGGGTATCGACGAGGACGACATCGTACCGGTCGCCGAGGCGGTCCACGAGGGCGGCGTCACCGCGCTGGAGGTGACCGCCGACGCCACGCGCTGCAGCGAGATGATCGCCGACGTGGACCGCGCGATGGAGGGGACCGACGCCATCGTCGGCGCGGGGACGGTCATGGATGCCGCGGCCGCGCGCAACGTCATCGAGGCCGGCGCGGAGTTCGTCCTCGCCCCCAACCTCAACGAGGACGTGGTCGACGTGTGCAATCGCGAGGGCGTCGTCTGCATCCCCGGCGTGATGACACCCACGGAGGCCGCCGAGGCGATGGAGGCCGGCGCGGACATGCTGAAGATGTTCCCCGCCTCGACCGTGGGGCCGGGCCACATCGGTGCGCTCCAGGGCCCGCTTGGCGACGTGCCGATCATGCCGACCGGCGGCGTCTCGACGGACAACGTCGCCGACTACTTCGAGGCCGGCGCGGTCGCGGTCGGCGCGGGCTCGGCGCTGGTCGACTACGACGCCATCGAACGGGGGGACTGGGACGGCGTCCGCGAGTCGGCGGCGGCGTTCGTCGAGGCCGTCGAGGACGCGCGGTCGTAGCGGTCGGCGTGCGGTCGTAGTCGAACCGATAGTTCGCGGCGGGCCGCCGACACGGCCCGGGCCGCCAGCGCTAAGAGGGGCGAGCGACCACCACGACGCATGGGAGACCGGTCGCTCGACGACTTTCTGGACGGGGAGAGCGAGTCCGACGGTGGCGACTCGGACGGCGCCGCCGAGACGGGCGGCTCCGGCGAGTCGAACGACGCGACCGAATCGAGCGATTCGGACGGGGAGATGACCCCGGAGGGAGATATCGACGCCGACGACAGCGGCGTGAGCGACGCCGAAACGGCCGCGACCGCCGAAGCCGGCGAGGCCGACGAGGACGGCGGTGAGACAGAGGACGGCGTCCGCGTCGACCCGTCGACGGTCGAGCCGGCCGAGTCGACCTACGCCTGGAGCGGCGACTGCGGGACCTGCGCGGCCTGCGGCGAGACGGTCGAGCGGCGCTGGCGGAGCGACGCCGGCCTGGTCTGTCCGGACTGCAAGGAGTGGTAGCGTCGGGGTCCGGCGCGATGCAACCGTACCCGGGCCGGGTTCGGGGGTGGCGACTACCGGGATGCCGCGAGCGTGCCCGTGTACGGGGTGTGCACAGCCAGCAAAGTTACCTATCTCCGGCCATAAGGCACGATACTGAACGCCCTGTGGGGGTTCGTCCCACGCCGTCCGTGGGGGAGCGTCCCACGCCACCGGTCGCCGCCGGCGCCGCCGACCGCGCCGCGGCGGGTCGGAGCCGTAGCCACCAATGACAGACACAGACACCCCAGTCTCCGGTCGCCAGGAGAGCACGGTCGAAGACGTAGACGACGCCCAGACGGTCGCCTCGCGGGTCGTCGACAACGTCGAACAGGTGATCGTCGGCCACCACAACGAGGTCGAGCACATCCTCACCGCCCTGCTCGGGCGCGGGCACATCCTGCTGGAGGACGTGCCCGGCGTCGGCAAGACGATGCTCGCCCGCGCGGTCTCCCGGTCGTTCGACGGATCCTTCAAGCGGGTCCAGTTCACGCCCGACCTGCTGCCGTCGGACGTGACCGGCGTCAACGTCTACAACCAGGAGACCGAGACCTTCGAGTTCCGCCCCGGGCCCGTCTTCGCCAACGTCGTCCTCGGCGACGAGATCAACCGCGCGCCGCCGAAGACCCAGTCGGCGCTGCTCGAAGCGATGGAGGAGGACCAGGTGACTGTCGACGGGGAGACCCACAGCCTGCCCCACCCGTTCACCGTCATCGCGACCCAGAACACCGTCGAGCGCGACCGCACCTACGAGCTGCCGATGGCCGAGCTCGACCGGTTCATGAAGAAGCTCCAGCTGGGCTACCCAGGCCGCGACGAAGAGACGGAGATGCTCGACCGGATGGTCGGCCACCACCCCATCGAGGAGCTGGGGTCGGTGGCGACGCTGGACGACCTGCGTCGGGCCCGCGAGACGGCCGCGGACGTGACCGTCGAGGAGAGCGTCCGCGCGTACGTGACGCGGCTGTCGCAGTTCACCCGCCGCCACGCCGAACTCGGCGTCAGCCCCCGCGGCGGGCTCGCCGTCCTGCGGGCCGCGCAGGGCCGGGCGATCCTGGAGGGCCGGGACTACGTCATCCCCGACGACGTGCAGACGGAGGCCGAGGTCGTCTTCCCGCACCGCATCCGGACGAGTACCGACGAGACGACGCCGCGGGCCGTCGTCGAGAACGCGCTCGAATCAGTCCGCGTCGAGTGATGCAGCTGACACGCAGGGGCTACGGCGTCCTGGGGGTGGTCGTCCTCGCGGAGGTGCTGGCGCTCACCTACGGCGCCCGCGCGCTCAACGCCGTCGCCGCGCCGGCCGTCCTCGCGCTGGTGGCCTCGACGGTCCAGCTGTGGCGCACGCCGGCGCCGACGGTCGAACGCGACCACGTCCCCGCCGCCTTCCCGGGCGACACCCGCGAGGTGAGCGTCGCGGTCGACGGCGGCGGCGTCGCCGAGATCGAGGAGACGATCCCCGAGGGGCTGGCCGCGGAGGGCGCCAGCGCCGAGGCGTCGCTACCGACGACGCTTACCTACACGCTGACCTGTGTCGAACGGGGCCGCCACAGGCTCGGCCCGCTGGAGATCCGCGTCCGCGACATGCTGGGGCTGGTCCAGCGGACCACCCAGTCGGGGGCGGCGACGCGCGTGCTCGTCTACCCGCCCGTCTACCAGGTCGCCGGGCGGGAGGTCATCCTGCAACACGTCCTCGAACGTTCGGAGATCGAGCGCCAGGAGTTCGACTCCGTCCGCGAGTACGCGCCGGGCGACCCGCTGCGGGACATCAACTGGAAGTCGACCGCCAAGTCCCCCGACGAGATCTACGTGACGCAGTTCGCCGACAACCGCGTCGAGGACGACGACATCACGGTCGCGGCGACGGGGGCGGCGGGGTCGATCGACGGGATGGCGGCGGCGGCCGCCAGCGTGGCCGTCATGGCGCTGGACGCGGGGCTGGCCGTCGAGCTGCGGCTGCCCGACGCCCACGTCCGGCTGGGTCGCGGCGAGGGCCACCGCCAGCGGCTGCTGGCCGCGCTCGCGGAGACGGACACCGACTTCACCTCGCCGTTCAAGTCGTACGCGCTGGACGACGACGTCCTCGCCGACGCCGACGTGGTGGTCCGGGCCACCGGCGACGGCGTCTCGATCACCTTCGGCGCCGACGAGCGCGACTTCGAGGAGATTACGGTCAGCCGCGAGAACCCGCTGACCACGCGGGGGGTCGAGTCGTGAGCGTCGGGACGCGCGCGGCCGACGCCGCGTTCGACCTCGACGAGGTCGACCCCGTCAGGGCCGTCGCGCTCGGCGGGGTGGGGTTGCTGGTCGCGGCCTACGGCTCCGTCTTCTATCGGTTCATCGACGTGACGGGCGACCCGACGGGCTTTCTCGTCCTGTCGGCGCTGGCGCTGGGGGCGGCGACGGCGCTGTCGCGGTCGCTGCGGCTGCGCTGGGCGGCCGTCGTCGCCGTCGGCCTGCTGGCCGGCGGGCTGACGCTGTACATCTTCAGCCTGCCGCGCCAGCCGCCGCTGGTCCCGCTGGTCACCGACGCCATCGCGCTGATGACCGGGCGGTCGCTGCTGCAGGTGACCAACGTCGACCTGTGGGTGCTCGGCGTCTCGCCCGGCCCCCTGTTCCTGACGTGGTATCTCGCCATGCGGCGCCGCTACGTCGGGAGCGTCGTCGCCGGCGGGGCGACGCTGGGCTTCCTCGTACTGACCGGCGACGCCGCGAACGTGACGACGCTGCTGGGCGTCGTCGGCGCGATCGCGGCCGTCGCGGTCGGCGACATGGACCGCCGGGGCGACTCCCTGAAGGCGGCGGAGCCGCTGGCGGTCCTGCTGGCGGCGCTGATCGTCCTCTCGGCGGTCGCGCCGGTCGTCCCGGCCGGTCCCTCGCGGACCGCCGACACGTGGTCGAGCTTCCAGACCGGCGGGCCCGGCGCCGGCGGCACCGTCGAGGCGAACCTCGTCCGGGCCGACAGCCAGCTGGGGGTCGCCGGCAACCTCTCGCTGTCGCCGGCGGTGCGGTTCCGCGTCGAGAGCGACGCCGAGTCCTACTGGCGGATCGGCAGCTACGACCGATACACCGGCGACGGCTGGGTCCGCACCGGGAGCAGCCACTCCTACAGCGGCCGCCTGCGCGGGCCGGCCGGCCAGAGCCGGACGGTCCGCCAGACGGTCACCGCCATCGACGAGATCGGGGTCCTGCCGGCGGCCTGGAAGCCCGTGGAGGTCGACGGGAGCGTCGCCGAGCGGACGCGCGTGACCGACCTCGACGGGCTGGCGCTGGACGGCACGCTGGCGAGCGGCGAGCGCTACAGCGTCACCAGCCGCGTCCCCGTCGCGAGCGCCCGCGACCTGCGGTCGGCCGGGACGGACTACCCCTCGGCGGTCGCCGAGCGGTACACGCGGCTGCCGTCGAGCACGCCCGACCGCGTCGGCGAGCGCACCGCCCGGATCACCGCCCGCGCGGACAACCCCTACGCGACCGCCCGCGTCGTCGAGCGGTGGCTGGAGAACAACAAGAACTACTCGCTGGACGTGCAGCGGCCCCGCGGCAACGTCGCCGACGAGTTCCTCTTCGAGATGGACGCCGGCTACTGCACGTACTTCGCGACGACGATGGTGACGATGCTGCGGAGCCAGGACATCCCGGCGCGGATGGCCGTCGGCTACACGCCCGGCGAGCGCGTCGCCGAGGACGAGTGGGTCGTCCGCGGCTACAACGCCCACGCGTGGGTCGAGGTGTTCTTCCCCGACGTGGGCTGGGTGCGCTTCGACCCGACGCCGGCCGGCCCCCGGCTGAGCGCCGAACAGGGCGAACTCGCGGAGGCCCGCGCGAACAACCGCACAGACGTGGACACGAACGAGACCGGGGACGGCGAGTGGACGCCGACGCCGACGGCGACGCCCGCGCCGCTGACCCCACGCGCCGAGCAACCCGCCCAGGAGGCCCCCGGCGAGGTCACCGTCCCCGACCGGATCACCCGCCCGGGCGGCGGTCCCTCCGAGGACGTGAACGTCTCGGGCCCGACCATCACGTCCCCGCCGACCAACCCGCCCGGCGGCGAGGCCGGCGACGGCGGAGGCGACGACGAGGGGGCGACCGGACCGTTCGGCGGTCGGCCGCCCACCCGCGCGGAGGCGGCGCTGTCGGTCATCGTTCTGGTCGGCGCGGTCGTCGCGCTCCGGCGGACGGGCGTCACCGGCCGGGTCTACCGGGCGGTGTGGCTGCGCTACCAGCCGACGAGCGACCCCGAGACCGACGCCGAACGGGCCTTCGAGCGCCTGGAGTACGTCCTCGCCGAGCGCCACCGCCCGCGCCGCCCGGAGGAGACGCCCCGGCAGTACCTCGCCGCCATCGGCGCCGACGAGCGCGCCGCGCAGGTCGCGGCGGTCCGTGAACGCGCGAAGTACGCCGGCCGGGTCACCCGCGAGGAGGCCGACCGGGCGGTCGACATCGTCGACGAGATGGTCGGCTGGCGCGGTGCCTGAACGTCCGGCGCGGCGCCCGGGTTCCGGCGGGGGTTTCCGCGACGACACGGCACCCGCCGGACCGGCCGCCGGGACGGCGCCCGTGGGAAGTCCCGACAGTGTTTAATAGGTCGATTTCGTAGGCGGATGCGTAATGTCGGAAGTCTGCTCGCTGAACAAGGCGAGTACGCCGCACGACCTCAGTCACAGCCCGTCAACCACCGAAGCCGAGCGCACGGGTCAGCATGTCTGAGGTCTGCTCCACGTGTGGGCTGCCCCAGGAGCTCTGCGTCTGCGAGGACGTCGCCAAGGACTCCCAGGAGATCAGCGTCCGCATCGACGAGCGCCGATACGGGAAGGAGGTAACGATCATCGAGGGATTCGACCCGAAGGACGTCGACATGGACAGCCTCTCGTCGGACCTCAAGTCGAAGTTCGCCTGCGGGGGGACCGTCGAGGACGGCGCCATCGAACTCCAGGGCAACCACACTGGACGCGTCGAGGACTTCCTTCGAGACAAGGGCTTCAACGTCGCCTGACCACCCTCGCGGCCCCGTGAGCACCACGGGTAGCCGGTTTTGGCCCCTCCGAATCCACTGTTTCCGCCGCCGAGCCGCGGGACCGTCGGCCAGCGTAGTCGACGATGAGAGTCTTCGGCCCATAGCAGTATCGGTGACTGCAGGGGACAGCAGGCGGTGAAAGCCCTCGGCACGCTCGCTAGCAGTGACCGCAACCGCAGGAAACGGAAAGCGCTGAAAGCCCTCGGCACGCTCGTTCTGAATCGACTCGATAACACTCGACAGCAGGCGGTGAAAGCCCTCGGCACGCTCGCGGTCGCTGAGCGACATACCCTCGCGGCCGGAGGCCGCTTCGGGTAGGGGTCGCTCAGGCGACTGAACTGCACGCGAGCGCGCCTCGCCCTTTCAGTCCACCGGGAGAGCAAGCTCTCCCGAGCCCGCGCTCACACGTTCGCGCGGACACCAGGGACCGCGACCGCACAGCACCGCAGACAGCCACGAACCACCCCAGCCGATTCGCTCGTTCGTTCCACTCACTCTCTCAGCCTTCGCGCGGCTACGGTCGCGCGCATGAACGCGCGCTCCAGCGCGCGCCGACCGCACTGCAACCGCTCACCGCAACTGCAACAGCGCTCGCCGGTCCTGAACGCCACTCCGCGAGGCAGTTCGTCGGTCAGCACGCGGCGGCCGCGTCGAGGAGGGCGCCGCGGTTGTCGACGTACGTCGAGTAGTGGGCCCCGTCGCCGAGGTAGAGGTCGGCCTCGGGGAGCAGGTCGCCGAACGCCCGCGCCAGGTCCGGACCGACGGTCGCGTCCGCGCGACCGTGCCAGAGGTCGACCGGGACCCGACACTCCCGGACGTCGAACCCCCAGTCGTTGCCGACGAGCGGCAGGTCGTGGGCCGGGCCGCGGGCGCCGTTGCGGAACGCCTCGACGCCGTCGGCGAACAGCGTCTCGCCCGCCGGACTGTCGAACACCGCCCGGTCCTCGGGCGGCGAGCCGGCCTTCAGCGCGGTGCGGAACTGCGACCGGGCGTTCTCCGCCAGCCACGCCGAGGAGGCGAACGCCGCCTGGGAGAACCCCGGCACGAACCGCGTCGCCGACAGCACCGCCTCGTTGAACGGGTCCGCGCGGTCCCGCGTCTCGGGTGGCGTGACAGTGCTCACCAGCGAGACACCGCGGACCCGGTCGGGCACGGCGTGGGCGCAGGCCATCGCGTGGGGCCCGCCGCCGGAGAAGCCGACGGCGCCGAAGCGGTCGACGCCCAGCGAGTCGGCCAGCGCGCACACGTCGGTCGGCCAGTCGAGCAGCCGCCGGTTGCGCTGGAACGCCGAGGCGCCGAACCCCGGGCGGTCGGGGGCGACCAGTCGGATATTCCGTTCGCGAGCGGCCTCGTCGCACAGCGACCACATCAGCCGCGACCCGATGACGCCGTGGAAGGCGAACACGGGCGTCCCCTCGGGGTCGCCGTACTCTGCGTAGGCGAGCGTGCGGCCGTCCGGCAACTCGATCGTCGACGGCTCGGTCATGTGTTCGTAGGTACGGGTCTGTACACAAACGGGTATCGCTCCGAGGTGTACCGGTTCCTCATGCGATCCCTCCGATCGCGACTGCCCCGACCGCGAACTCCACGACCGCGAACTCCACGACCGCGAACTCCACGACCGCGAACTCCACGACGACCGCGAACAGCGTGAAAGCCCCCACTCGCTCCGGTCGAGGGCCTCGCTGCGCTCCTCGCCTCGTTCCACTCGGCTGCGGTGCTTACGTCGTCCGTCTTCCCGGAGCGAGCGGCCCCTTTCATTCCCGCCCGTGTCGGCTGATCGGCCAGTCTGTGCGGGCGGGAATGAAAGGGGCGACGCGTTCGACGACGGCCGACGACGCAAGCACTGCAGCGAACGCAGTGAGCGAAGCGCGCAGCGAGGCGCCCGAGTCGAACGCGTCGGGGCTTTCACGCTGTTCTGCGGTCCAGTTCGCGCTGCGGTCGCGGTAGCGTTCACCGTGCCGACTCCCCGCTCTCCCGCGGTCGTCACGGATTCACATCGGACCGACACGCCTACTTCCCTCCATCGAGAACCGGCGACCATGTTAAGCAGGCAGTTCGTCCGGGAGAACCCCGAGGCGGTCCGGGACGCCATCGAGCGCAAGGGCGTCACGGGCGTCGACCTGGACGAGATCCTCGAGATCGACGAGGAGTGGCGCGAACTGAAGGCCCGCGGCGACAGCCTCCGCCACGAGCGCAACGAGGTCTCCAGCAAAATTGGCGAACTCAAACAGGAAGGAAAAGACGAGGAGGCCCAGGAGGCCATCGAGCGCTCCCAGGAACTCAAAGACGAACTCCAGGAGGTCGAGGACCGCGCGGACGAACTGGAGGCCGAACTCGAAGAACGGCTCCTCGAAATCCCGAACGTGCCCCACGAGTCGGTGCCGACCGGCGAGGACGAGAGCGACAACGTCGAGCGCTACCGCGAGGGGTTCGACGACCTGCGGGTCGACCCCGACGAGGTGACCCCCCACTACGACCTGGGCGAGGAACTCGACATCCTCGACTTCGAACGCGGCGCGAAGGTGTCGGGCGGCGGCTTCCAGTTCGTCAAGGGCGACGGCGCGCGCCTGGAGCGGGCGCTGGTCGACTTCTTCCTCGATGTCCACCGCGAGCAGGACTACGTCGAGGTGATGCCCCCCATACCTGTGAACTCCGCGTCGATGCGCGGGACCGGTCAGCTCCCCAAGTTCGCCGAGGACGCCTACCGCGTCGAGGCCCGCCAGGACGACGACTACGACGACGACGACCTGTGGCTGCTCCCCACCGCGGAGGTACCGGTCACCAACATGTACCGCGACGAGATCCTGCTGGACGACGACCTCCCGCTGAAACACCAGGCGTTCTCCCCGAACTTCCGGCGGGAGGCCGGCGAGCACGGCACCGAGACGCGCGGCTACGTCCGCGTCCACCAGTTCAACAAGGTCGAACTGGTCAACTTCGTCCGCCCGGAGAACAGCTACGACCGGCTGGAGGGCCTGCTGAGCGAGGCCGAGGCGGTGCTCCAGCGGCTCGGCCTGCCATACCGCGTGCTCGACATGTGCACCGGCGACATGGGGTTCACCCAGGCCAAGAAGTACGACATCGAGGTGTGGGCGCCGGCCGACGACATGGACGAGGGCCCGGACGCGGGCGGCCGCTGGCTGGAAGTGTCGTCCGTCTCGAACTTCGAGGACTTCCAGGCGCGCCGCGCCGGCCTGCGCTACCGCCCCGAGCGCCACGAGTCGGCCGAGTACCTCCACACGCTCAACGGCAGCGGCGTGGCAGTCCCGCGCGTGATGGTCGCCATCCTGGAGTACTACCAGAACGACGACGGCACCGTCACCGTCCCGGAGGCGCTGCGCCCCTACATGGACGGCCAGGAAGTCATCGACGGCCGCGAGCCGGTCGGCGAGAGCGCCGTCGGCGCCGGCGAGAAGGAGTGACGCGCACGGGAGCGCGTCGGGCTCGCCGGCGATACCCAGCGGTCGGCGCCGGCGAGAAGGAGTGACGCAGAGAGCGCGTCGGGCTCGCCGGCGATACCCAGCGGTCGGCGCCGGCGAGAAGGAGTGACGCAGAGAGCGAGTCGATGTCTGCGCCCCGGAGCGCTCCGCGCGACAACCGCGCTCAGTCGGTGTAGGTCTCGATCCGCTCGATCCGGCCCTCGACCAGTGAGAACACGTCGACGAAGCCGGTGATCGCCGACCCGTCGGCGGCGAGCAGGCGACCCCGGACGGCGACGCGCTCGCGGTCGGTCCCGGCGGTGCCGTCGGCGTCCCGGTCGCCCGTACCGCTGCCGGCCTCGAACACCGCGTCGACGCGGTGGCCGGTGTCTTTCTGCGGGCGGTCCTCGCGCATGAACCGGACGAAGCGGTCGCGACCCTCGATAGTCCTGTCCGGCCGGTCGTGGACGAACCCCTCGGCCAGCAGGGCCGCGAGTGCGTCGTAGTCCCCCTCGTCGAGCGCGCGGTAGTAGGAACGGGCGCGCTCGGCGGCACGGTCGGTCATACCGACGGTTGGCGGGGCCGCGACAAGAGGACGGCGGTCCCGGGCGTCAGCGCCCGGGGATGTCCCAGTCCGCGCGCTCGTCCTCCTCGTCCTCGTCGTCTTCTCCCTCGGTCGGGTCGGCCAGGTCGAGTTCCTCCATGGACGCTTCCCCGGTCTCGTTCGGCTCCCCGTCGTCTGCCTCCTCGTCACCCGATTCGGCCCTCGAATCGGGTTCGGCCGGCGTCTCCCGGTCGCCGGTCGACCCCCCGCGGGAGACCGGGTCCGCGTCGGGGTCGCCCGCCCCCGTCGATCCGCCGCTCGCCGTGTCCGACTCGCTGTCCGCCGCGTTCGACTCGCCACTCTCGGTGTCATCGGCCTGCTCGGCCGCCTCCACCGCGTCGAGGTCCATCTCCAGGTCCCCCTCGACGGTGTCGCCCTCGACGTTCGACTGCTCGGAGTCGTCCTCGTCGTCAGCTTCGGCCGCGTCGACGGCGTCTAAGTCCATCTCCAGGTCGCCCTCGACGGTGTCCGGTTCGTCGCTCCGCTCGTAGTCGTCGGCGTCGCCGGCCACCGCGGCGTCGAGGTCGGCGTCGTCGACGCCGAGTCCGGTGTCGGCGCCGCCGTCGCCGTCGTCGGCCCGCCAGTCGTACCCCTCGTCCGCCTCGGGGTCGACGACGACCGAGTCGCCCAGTTCCACGCCGTCGGCGGCCAGCCGGAAGGCGTCGCGGTCGGGCGGCTCCGGGAGGTCCGTCGCGGCGTCGAGCAGCCGCTGGGCGTCCTCGCGGTACTGCGCGCCCTGCTTGCCGCGACCGCTCGCGAGCGCGTCGGCGGAGTCGGCCAGCCAGCTGGCCGCGTGGGCCAGCGTGTCGGCCTTCTCCTCCCCCCGGTCGACGACCGTCTCGAAGTCCGCCGTCTCGGCGAACCGCACCGCCGTGTCGAAGTGGTCGGCCGCCGCGGTGAAGGCCGGCTCGGCGTCCTCGAACCCGCTCCGGGCGTCCATCCACTCGCGGTCCTCGTAGTCGGCCATCGCCGCCCGGAACGCCGCCCGGCCCTCGGCGTAGTGGTCGTGGCCGACCCGGTAGCGCTCCAGGGCGGTGTCGTCGCCGCCGATGTCGCCGACGGCTTCCTTGACCGGCGCCACGTCCAGCGACGCCGCCAGGTCGTCGGCCGCCTGCGCGTACTGGACGGTCCCGCGGTGGTCGACGACGAAGACGGCCCGCCGAACGAGGCGCTCGCCGACCCCGTTCTCGGTCGCTACGCCGTAGGCCTCTGCGGCCCGCCCCTCGCGGTCGCTCAACAGCGGGACGTGCAGCCCGTACCGGTCGGCGAACGCCTCGTGGCTGTAGGTGCTGTCCGGCGACACGCCGAAGACGGACACGTCCTTCTGCATCGTGAACAGGTCGAGGTCGCCCAGGTCCGACTCCTGCATCGTACAGGCGGGGTTGAAATCCGCCGGGTAGAAGGCGAGGACGACGATCCCCTCCCCGAGGTAGTCGTCGAGGTCCACCCGCCGCCGCTCGCCGTCGACGTACGCCGGCAGCTCGACCGCCGGCGCCGCCGCACCCTCCGAGAGCATTGGTACACACACTGAATTTATCGTATTTAGACCTTCCCAGCGTTTTCACGAGTTGTATACGCCGGATCGGGTCCCGAAGGGATCCGACCCGAGCGGCTTTTGCCACCCCGGCGAGTACTGGAGGCCGTGGAGTTACACGTCCGCTACGAGGGCGACGACGACCCCGAGAAGTGCTCGGCCCGCCGGCTCGCGAAGTTCGACGAGGCCGAGCTCCACCGCTCGACGCGGGCGACGCCGCCGGGGATCGTCCTCAACCCCTTCGCCGACCGGGCGCTCTCGCCGGCCGACCGCGAGGGGACGGGCAGTCGGCGGGACCGCCTCGTCGCGCTCGACTGCTCGTGGGAGACCGCCGAGCGCGAGGCGTTCGACCTCGAGGGGGTCCACCGCTCGCTGCCCTTCCTCGTCGCGGGCAACCCCGTCAACTACGGGACTGCCTTCCGGCTGAACACCGTCGAGGCGTTCGCCGGCGCGCTCTGCATCCTCGGCGAGCGCGAGCAGGCCGAACGGATCCTCGACCGGTTCTCCTGGGGCCACACGTTCCTCGAACTCAACGAGGAGCCGCTCCGGCGCTACGCCGACTGCGCGGACTCGACCGAGGTGTTGGCCGTGCAGGACGACTACCTCGCCGACGAGAGCGAGGCGTAGACCCGGTCGGAGCGACCGCTGGAGGTCGTTCGACGGCAGAACCGCGCCCCCGGTAGCCCGGGGACGGTGGCCGGTCAGGGGCCGCTAGTTCGAGGCGGCGAACGGGCCGATCACGGGCAGCGCGTAGCGCTCACCCTGGTAGGCCTTGACGACCAGCAGCAGCCAGACGGCGAACGCGCCGAGCCCGACGACGGCGTTCAGCGGCAGCGCCAGCAGTGCGAAGATGTCGCCGACGTACGGGATCGCCGTGAGGATCCCCATGACGATGCCGACGACGACCCAGGCGGCGATGGCGACCGCGCCGAAGCCGATGCTCTGGATCGAGTGGAAGCGCACGAAGTCGTCGTCGTCGCCCTCGATCAGCAGCATGACGATGCCCGTCAGCGGCGCGAACAGGTAGGCGATCGCCGCCGCGACGTTCGGCTCCAGGTCCGTCCCGCCCGCGGCCGGGCCGGTCATCTCGTCGCTCGGCTGTGTGCCCGTGGACCCGCCAGCGGACCGCCCGCCGGTCTGTCCGCCGGCCTGTCCGCCAGCCTGACCACTGGCCTGTCCGCCGGCCTGACCACTGGCCTGTCCGCCAGCCTGACCACTGGCCTGTCCGCCGGCCTGTCCGCTGGCCTGCCCGCCCGACTGGGCATTCGTCCTTCCCGCGGGCTGGCCGCCGCTCTGACCACCGGACGGCTGTCCGCCGGACGATCCCCCGCCCGCGGACTGGCCGCCAGCCGACTGCCCGCCGGTCGACTGCCCGCCGGCGGACTGGCCGCCGGCCGACTGACCACTCGTGGACTGGCCGTCAGCCGACTCGCCGTCGGGGGATGTCCCGTTCGCGGACTGTCCGCCAGCCGGCTGCCCGCCGGTCGACTGGCCGCCCGCGGACTGTCCGCTGGTCGATTGCCCGTCGGTCGACTGCCCACCGGTCGACTGCCCACCGGTCGACTGGCCGCTCGTGGATTGCCCGTCGACCGACGCTCCCTCGGACTGCCCGTTCTCGTCGGTTGCGTCGGCGGACTCGTCGTCCGTCATCGCTCCACCTCCGCGGCGTGCGGAACCCGTCGATACCCCGTCTCCCTCGGTCGGTGCTTCCCAACCATGTCAGCACGGGCGAATGCACCGCTTGTAATACTTTTCACTGGTGGATGATATTTCTGAAACTCTCGCGCGGGACCGGTCAGTGGCGTGATCGCCAGCGTCGGCGGCGTTACTCGACGCCGACGGCCGACGCGGGGGTGAACTGCGCCAGCGCGACGACCAGCGGCGCGGCGTAGTCGATGGCCGGCTCGTTCGAGGCGTAGGAGGCCGTCTCGTCGAGGTAGCACTTCGCCGGCGGCGGGTCCTCGGTCGCGATCAGCTCGTCGAGTGCCGGGTCGCCGCCCTCGGCGTTGGGGCCGCCGACGAGGTTCCCGGGGACGTTGACCCCGGTACTCTCGACGGTCCGGCTGTGGGGGTTCTCCGGGGCCGCCTCGCCCGACCCCGTGACGTACGAGCGGGCCGTCGGCGTCCGCCCGAGGACGTAGTGGACCTGGTCGAGCGCGGCGTCGACGTAGGCCTCTCGCGCCTCGACCTCGTTCGCCAGCAGGAGTTTCACGCCCTGCGCGACCGCCAGCTTCGCCGACGCCCAGTAGTACTGGTCGGTCGACAGCGCGACGCGGTACCCCTCCGAGCGGACGCGCTCGACCAGCCGGTCGGCGTCGGCGACGAGCCGGTCGCCGACCGCCGCCCGCCGCCCGGGGTCGGCCGCCTCGGCCGTGTAGTACGCCCAGTGACCCAGCAGGAGCGTGTTCGCCCACGAGACCGCCGGCGGCGTCGCCTCGAACTGCGGGGCGAGTTCGCTCTCCAGGTACTCCGTGAAGCGCGCGTCGCCGGTGGTCTTCAGTAGCTCCGCCGCCGCCCAGAACCGCTCGGTCCGGTCGGTCTCCTTGGCGTAGCCGCCGGATCCGGCGTTCTGCCCGTCGTCGCGCCGGAAGACCGGGTCCGGGTTCGCCTCCAGGAACGCGAAGGCGTCGCGGGCGCTGGCGAGCATCCGGTCGGCGAAGTCGGCGTCGAACTCGCGGTAGGCGCGCGCGGCCATCGCCATCGCACCGGCGACCATCCCCGTCCCGTACGTCGAGAGGCCGAACACGTACCGCGGCTGGGTGTCCTCGCTCGGGCGGGTGTCCATCGCCGGCCAGCTCCGCCCGGCGACCTTGTGGTAGACTGCGCCGTCCGGCCGCTGCATCCGTTCGAGCCACTCCAGCTCGAACTTCGCCTCCGCGAGCAGGTCCGGTAGCCCGGCCTCGCGCTCGGCCGTCGAGACGCCCGCCGGCAGCGACAGCTGCCCCGACTCGAAGGTGTCGGGGTCGCGCTCGTAGGCCAGCAGCAACTGCGCGACCGTGACCGCGCCCGGCGTCACGTACTTGCCGTAGTCGCCGGCGTCGTACCAGCCGCCGTGCACGTCGACCCGCTCGCCCTCGTCGCGGAACTCGCCGTCGAAGTACAGCCGGGCCTCCCGGTCCTGGGGGTGGCCGGGACCGTACGCCAGGTCGGTCACTGGGTCCTCGATCCGGGTGTTCGCCCGCCGGAGCGTGTAGCGGCGGCAGATCTCCGCGAGGGTCCGCCCGTAGATCCCCGCGCCGACCTCGAACTCGCGGGACTGGGCCGCTCCGTCGCCGGCCGCGAGTCGGTAAGTCCCCGGCTCGCGAACGTCGAAGGTCGCGTGGCGCACCGTGTCGCCCGAGGCGTCGTCGTCGGTCGGCGCCGAGAGGTCGCCGCTCGTCACCGTCTCGCCGCTCGCGGCGTCGACGACCTCGAACGTCGCCTCGTCGGCGCGCACGACGGCTTCCTTCGGGTCGTCGGGCCGGTAGCCGACCTGGTCGACGAGGACGGCCTGCCCCGGTTCCGCCGCGTCGCCGTCGCTCGCGGACGCGTCCGTCTCCGCGTCGTCGGTCGCTGTCTCGCCGTCGCCCTCGCTGTCAGGGGACGCCGTCGGCGTGTCACCGCGCGCACTTGCGTCGCCGTCGCTCGACCCTTCGTCGTCCGGCGTCGCGGTCGACCCGCTCCCGCCGGGACAGCCCGCGACCGCCGCCGCGCCCGCCACGCCCGCGGCGAGCAACGCTCGCCTCGATGTCCACCGTTCGCCGTCGTCCACCATAGCGAACGGTGTTACCGGAGCACCGACTAATAATTTGCCCACAGGAGCGTCGAGAAATTTACAGCGCGTTGTTGTGTAGCGTCGTCGTCACAGTCCGACGGACGCGCGGTGGGGCGGATGCGAGTTCGCGGTCCGTCGCGGGGTCGCGGAGGACGACCCTGGGCGGCCAGGGTAACGCTTTACTCCGGCCGGGAGCAGGGTTCGGCATGGAGACGGATCGACTCCGCGAGGCGCTGGAGCGCGCGGGGCTGACGGAGTACCAGGCGGCCGTCTATCTGGGGCTGCTCGACCAGGGGACGGCGCCGGTCGTCGACGTGGCCGAGCGGGCCGGCGTGCCCACCTCGCAGGTGTACGACGTGGTGCGCACGCTGGAGGACCGCGGGTTCGTCGAGACCGTCGAGGGCGACCGCCTGCACGCCCGCGCGGACGAGCCCGGCGACGTGCTCGACGAGCTGCGTTCGACGGGGGAGCTGCTGGCCGACGCCGCCGACGAGATCGAGGACCGCTGGGAGCGGCCGGACCCGAGCGAACACCGGGTCAGCGTCGTCAAGCGCCGGCGGACGGTCGTCGAGAACGCCCGCGCCGCCGTCGAGGACGCCGAGGTGTCCGTCGAGTTCGGCGGGACGGCCGCGCAGTTCGCCGACCTCCGGCCCGCCCTGGAGGCCGCCGCCGAGCGCGGCGTCGTCGTCCACGCCTCCGTCAACGGGTCCGTCGCCGACACCGACGTGTCCGCCGAGCGCCTCGCCGACAGCCCCATCACCGAGGTGCGCCACTCCCACTCGCCCGGCTCCTTCCTCACGGTCGTCGACCGCCGGCAGGGCTTTCTCTCGCCGAACGTCCACACCGACGAGGAGTACGGCGTCCAGGTCGGCGACGACCTGCTGACGTTCCTGTTCCACTGGGCGTTTCTCACCTGCGGGTGGGTCCCCGCCGAGCGGCTGCACGTCGCCGACGGCGACGAGAGCGCCTACATCAGCATCGAGGAGTTCGTCCGCCACGCCGCCGTCTGCTGGCACGAAGGGGCGACGGTCACCGCCCGCGTCCGCGGCCGCGACACCGACACCGGCGACCCCGTCGCGGTGCGCGGCGACCTGGTGGACGTGCGTCTCGGCCCCGACGACGAGGCCGTCGCCGACCCCACCTACGACCGCCTCGGCGGGACTGTCGCTATCGTCCTCGACACCGACGAGGGCGAGGTCGAGGTCGGCGGCTGGGGCGCCGTCGCCGAGGACGTGGAGGCCGAGGTCGTCCGCGTCGAGGGCATCTCGGAGTGACGCCCCACAGCGTCGTTCCGGCCCTCACTCGCGCTGCCACCGCAGCCCGACCGGTTCGTCGGGCACCGCCAGCGGACTCTTCGGTACGTCCGCGTGCGGCTCGGGGCTATGGTAGGCGCTGGGCGCGATGTCGTTCGGCGAGTCCGGGTAGAACGCCGACGCGACGGCGTGGAGGTGTTCGCGCCCGACGCCGAGTTCGTACTGGCCGCCGCCGTACAGCGTAATCTCCCGTTCCAGGCAGTACTCGACCGTGTCGAGCAGGTCGGCGACGGTCCCGAACCGCGAGGGTTTGATGTTCAGCCACTCCGGTTCGACAGGGAGGGCCTCGACGCTCGCCACGTCCGTGATCGGGTAATCCCAGGAGAGGCGGTCGGCGACGCCGTCCAGTAGCTCGCGTGTCTCGTCGGTGAACTTCGCGTCTTCGAGGACGGCGTCGGGGAACGCCTCGGCGACCTGCCGGTAGCGCTCGGGGTCGGCGTCGGTGTCCACGTCGGTTCCCTCGTAGTAGCTCTTCAGGTCGAGGACCCGCACGCGGTCGGTCGCCGCCAACTCGTCCATCAGTTCGGGCGTCCACTCGGCGGTCGGGTCGAGCTTGAACTCCACGTCGGGGTCGACGTCGAGCCACCCGTGAACCCGGTCGGCCGAGGGGTCGCCGTCGGTGTCGAGCCGCGTCGAGACGACGAACCGGACGGGGTCGTAACTCCGGCCGAGCGCCGCGGCGAAGGTGGTGTCCGCCTGCCGGAGCGCGAGGTCCAGCGCCGCGCTCTCGACGGCCCACCGGCGGTAGTGCCGCGAGGCCTCCCGCTCGGGCGGCTCGGGAAACAACCCGGCGCCGTCCAGCGTCGCCGAGAACTCGTCGAAGGTGTACTCGCCGGCGAAGTCCCAGCCCAGGTCGTCGTTCTCGTGTGCGTCGCGCAGCCGGTCGTGGTCCTCGGTGTCGTATGCCACGTCCTCGCCGCGGCCGACCGTCCCGTCCGGTCCGCGTAGCTCGACGGCGGTCGTCACACGCGTGAACCCGGCGGAGGTGTCCATCTCGTGGCGGCTCAGCTCGAAGCCCTCGACCGCCAGCGGCAGGTCCGCGATCCGGTCGTACAGGTCGCTCATACCGCGGCTTCGGACGGGAACCGGTTAACCCTGGTTCAACCGGCAGGGGGCGCTCGCGGTCGACCCCCCGGGGAGGTGTCCGTTCGCGCCCGTCCCGGAGAAGCAACGCTTAAACGCGGTGACGAGGAAAGGCGGGTATGCCCAAGTTCGATCCCGCCGAACACCGCGAGCTCGAGAAGCAGATCTGCATGCGCTGTAACGCCCGCAACTCCGTCGAGGCCGAGAGCTGCCGCAAGTGCGGCTACAAGAACCTCCGGCGCAAGAGCAAAGAGCGCCGCAACGCGTAACTCGGCCGGTCTCTCTTCCGTTCTCTCTCACCGGGCCAGCGACGCCACCGTTTCGAGTGGAACCGTCCGCCGTCGATTCGGATCCGTTCTCCACGTTACTCGTCGGGGTACTTCGGTTCGCGCCGTTCGGCGCGTTCGAGCGCCCGCTCGACGACCGCGCGCACGTCGCCCTCGAAGACGCCGCCGTGGCCGCTGTACATGTGTTCGACGCCCTCCGGCATCCGATCGAGGAGATCCTCGATGGACTCGATGAGTCGCTCGCGCGACTGGCCGGCCATGTCGGTGCGGCCGAAGCTGCCGTCGTCGAAGGCCCCGTCGTCGTGGACGACCACGTCGCCCGAGAACAGGGAGTGCTCCGAGACCAGCGAGACGTGGTCGTCGGCGTGGCCCGGCGTGTAGACGACTTCGCAGGTCTCGTCGCCGACGGGCACGGTGTCGCCGTCGGCGAGTTCGTCGGTGCGCCGCGGGTGGTCGGCATAGGCGAACAGGTCGGCGTCGAAGGCGTCGAGCACGGCGTCCAGTTGCGAGACGTGGTCGCCGTGCTGGTGGGTGAGGACCACCCGGTCGAGGTCGTCGGTGTGTTCGGCGATGGCGTCGGTGACGCCGGGCATCGCGCCCGCGTCGACCAGCGTCGGCGACTCGCCGAGCGCGAGGTAGGCGTTGCTCGTGAACGTCTCTGCGTCGGCGGTGACGTTGACGACTTCCATGTGCGAGGTGTCGGTTTCTGCCCGCTTTAGTGTGGTGACGTTCGTGGTGGTCCCGTCGCAGCGGTCCGCTCGTGACGACAGCGACCGCGTGCTCGACCGCTCGACCTACCGCGACCGCACACAGCGTGAAAGCCCCCGCCCGCTCCGGTCGAGGGGCTCGCTGTCACCGAAAATCGGAGATTTTCGAGATGACGAGAGAGCTTTGCTCTCTCGAACCACGCGCTTCGCTCGCTCCGCTCGTTCCAGTGTCTGAGGGCTACGCCCTCAGATTAGCGAGACCGGAGGTCTCGCGTCACTTGCGTCGCCCGTCTTCCCGGAGCGGGCGCCGGGAGAGCGAAGCTCTCCCGAGCAATCGGGCGGCTCTGCCGCCCGATGACGGCCCCTTTCATTCCCGCCCGCATCGGCTGATCGGCCAGTCTGTGCGGGTGGGAATGAAAGGGGCGACGCGTTCGACGATGGCGGCTGACGCAAGTGACGCGGGACCGGAGGTCCCGCTAATCTGAGGCCGTGGCCCTCAGACACCGCAGGCCGCAGGCCGAGGAGCGCAGCGAAGCCCCCGAGTCGAACGCGTCGGGGCTTTCACGCTGTTCGCAGTCTCAGTCGTTCCCGCGGTAGCAGTGCTGTCGGTTCCATTTGTCGCTCAAACGGTCGACACACCAGATCCCGAGACTCCGGAGAGGGTTTCGACCACCCACAGAGTCAAGCGTCGGCCGCGTGAGAACGGAACTCATGGGTCCCGAGTACGACTTCGACCTGGACGAGGAGCCCCGTACGCTGGACATCACCGATCTGGAGCGCATCGAGCGGTTCAAGGAGGCCGGATACGGCGGCAGCGTCGCCGACGCGCTGTACAACGTCGGCGTCCGCCGGTTCGTCTTCGACCAGGACTTCTTCGGCGTCAACCGCGGCCAGACCCTCGCCGGGCGCGCGCTGCCGGTGAAGCTCCACACCTACCCCAAGACCGACGAGGTCGAGGAATACCTCGAGGAGAAGTGGGAGGAGGAGAACGACGGCGTCCACCCCCAGAAGCGGATGATGCGGACCGTCGAACAGAAGGAGGACGGGACGGTCCTCTGTTTCGACACGGGCGGGGACATGCAACCGGCGCACTTCGGCGAGATGTCCTGCACGCTGGCGAAGGCCCACGGCGCCCGCGGGATGCTCTGTGCGGGCAACGTCCGCGACACGCGCTACATCAGCGAACTCGAGGACTTCCCCGTCTACACGCAGGGGACGGTCCCCAACTGGCACGGCGGCTGGGAGATCATCGAGGTCGACCAGCCGATCCACGTGCCCGGCCACCTCTCCCACTACGTGACGATCCGGCCGGGTGACTTCGTGTTTGCCGACTTCGACGGCGCCCAGCTCATCCCCCGCGAGGTCGTCGACGAGGTGTTGCTGCGGGTCGAATCGATCCACGAGGAGGAACAGGCGGAACGCCGGAAGATCGAGGAGGGGATGCCCATCGACGAGGTCTACGAGGAGTACGGCGTCCTCTGAACGGCTTGCGCTCGCCGGCCGGTCGCGTGGGATACGTCCACAGATCACGGGACGTGTCCGTCGCTGGCAGTTCTCGCAACTCCCCGGGGGTTTCGTGTGCAGGCCGATCGGGGCGCTCGCGCCGGGCGGTCCTTTTCCCGGGCTTTGCGTCGCGCCCCACAGACTCACCCCCAGAGTTCCCGTAATCGGGCCACCCGCGAGGGTGAGTGAGTACGAATATGTCCGATCAGAACGCGACTACTGGCGAGACACGGCGATCGATCCTCAAGAAAGGCGCGCTCGCGACCGGCGCGGCGGCGGGCCTCGCCGGCTGTGCCGCGCTCGACGGCGAGGAGGGACCGGCCGCCGAGACGGAGACTGACGGAGACGGAACAGACGTGCTCGGCGACGGGACCGACACCGACGACGGAACCGAGACGGACGGCGACGGCGCCGTCGCGGGCGGCCGCGGCAAGGCACTGATGTTCGCGGACGCGTTCCGCGCCGGCGCGCAGTTCCGCGTCACGTCGCCGGTCATCGAGCAACAGCCCGAGGTCGAGGGCGTCGAGGACGGCTCGGTCTGGAGCGACTACAACACGCGTGTCGTCGAGTACGTCAACACCGAGGAGGACGTGCTGCTGTTCCCCGCTCACGACGCGGAGGTCACCGAAGGGCGGGTGTACGAACTCCACGACAACTTCACGTGGCTGAGCGACGACGCCGGCGACCAGGGCGTCGTCGACGTGCGGTTCAGCGAACTCGACCAGGAGCGGGTCTTCGACCCCGACGACGTGAACGTCTTCGACGAGGGCGGCGGCAAGGCGCTCGTCCGGTGGTCGAACTACCGACCGGGCGCGATCCTGGAGATCACCTCCGAGGTCGTCGAGTGGACGCCCAGGGACGACGTGGCCGGCTCGGACATCTTCTCCGACTACAACACCCGCTTCGCCCGGTGGATCAACGGCGGGACCTTCCAGATCTACCCCGCCGGCGACGCCAGCGTCGAGGAGGACCAGGCCTACCGGATGACCAGCGAGTTCGACGTGACCGACCCCGGGGGCAACCTCGTCACGACCGACCTCGAACGCGTCGAGTTACCCGAGGGGATCGCGGGCGGCGACGGGACTCCCGGGACCGGCGGGACGACGGCGAGCGACGACACCGCGACCGGCGGGACGGAGACGAACAGCGGGACGGACACGCCGACCGGGTCCTGACCGCCGTCGCGGGGCTATCGCGTCGCAGCCGGTGACGTTCGGTGCGGGGCCGCTCGCGGTCGACCCGTCGACGGCCCGTACCGCGAGCGAAGCGGATGATTTTTGATGGGGTCTACCGTGGGCTATGGTATGTCGACACAGAGCGCTCGCGACGGGGCGTCCGGGCGCGGCGAGGGCGGGCTCCCCGACGCCGTCCCCGTCTCGCTCGACCGGACGACGCGGCTCAGCTGGGAACTGGGCGACCGGGTGACGACCGGGGCCGACGCGACGCTGGCGGGCGAGTGGCGCTGTCACGCGACGCTGTGGGCGGTGGCCGTCTTCGACGTGACCGACCACACGGCCGTCCTCCGCGTCCGGACGCCGGTCGGCCGCGAACTGTTCTACGGCGTCGCCGACGCCGACCTCGTCGCGGCCCGCGACGCCCTCGCCGACGCGCCCGACTGGGAACGCCTGGACTGACACCCCGGCGGGCTCGGGACTGACACCGCGACGCGACCCGTCCGTCGGATCGCTCGGCTGGAGGCTCGCCCGGCGAGCGCCTGCGAACACCTGCCCAAGCCTTTTCGCCGCCTCCGCCGATATCGCGGTATGGAGTACGTGACGGCCGCGAACGTCGACGTGCCGGCCCTGGGATTCGGGACCGCGCGGATGGACAGCCACGACGAGCAGCGCCGCGCCGTCTCGGCGGCGCTCGACGCGGGCTACCGGCACATCGACACCGCGCAGATCTACGGCAGCGAACCCGCCGTCGGCGAGGCCGTCCGCGACGCGGCACTCGACCGCGAGGAACTGTTTCTCACAACCAAGCTCGCGAGCGACAACCGCGCGTACGACGACGCCGTCGCGTCGACCCGCGCGAGCCTCGACCGCCTCGACACCGACTACGTCGACCTGCTGCTGATCCACTCGCCTAACGACGAAATCCCTCACGCCGAGACGCTGCGGGCGATGAACGACCTCCGCGACGACGGGCTCGTCCGCCACGTCGGCGTCTCGAACTTCTCCGTCGAAGAGACGCGCGAGGCGATGGACGCCTCCGAGGCCCCGATCCTCACGAATCAGGTGGAGTACCACGTCCGGCAGCGGCGGGACGACCTCCTGCGGTTGTGCGTCGAGGAGGGCGTGATGCTGACCGCGTACAGCCCGCTCGACGTGGGCGGGCTGGCTGACGACGGCGACCTCGCCGAGATCGGCGACCGCTACGGGAAGACCGCGAGCCAGGTCGCGCTCCGCTGGCTGGTCCAGCAGCCGATGGTCTCGGCGATCCCGATGTCGTCGGACCCGGAGCACATCCGGTCGAACCTCGACGTCTTCGACTTCGAACTCGCGGCCGACGAGATGGAGCGGCTCTTCGACCGGGGCGGCCCGGTCGACGCGATCCGGTCGACGCTGGGGATCTGAACCGCGCCGTCCCGGCGAGCGTCAGTCGTCGGCCTCGGCCGCGGCGGGCGCGCCGATCCGGCGGTCGAGGAAGCCGTCGAGCAGGCGGAACAGCCGGAGCTTCTGCTCCTGGTCGGAGGAGGCGTGGCCCTCCTCGCCGAGTTCGACGTACTCGAAGTCGCCGTTCGCGCCCTCGACGGCGCCGCCGCCTTCCCGCGACGCCTCCGGTGTCACGCCCTCCTCGTAGCCGGCGTCGTCGAGCGCCTCGCGGACGATCCGGGCCTGCGAGACGGGCACCCGGCGGTCGTTGACGCCGTGGACGACCAGCAACGGCGAATCGACGTTCTCGACGTGGGTCACCGGCGAGCGCTCCGCGTACAGCTCGGGGTTCTCGTCGGGCGTCCCGAGGTACTTCTCCATGAGTTCCGTCCTGAAGTGGGGCATCGTGTTCTCGTACATGTCCTCCAGATCGGAGATGCCGATCCAGGCGACCGCGGCGTCGTAGAGGTCGGGGTACTGGACGGCCTGCCAGTAGGCGGAGTAGCCGCCGTAGGAGCCGCCGAAGACGACGACGCGGCCGTCGTCGATCCAGTCCCGTTCCTCGACGACGGCCTCGGCGGCGGTCGCCACGTCGCCCTGTTCGGCGCCGCCCCAGTCGTCCAGCAGCCGCTCTTTGAACTCCCGGCCCCGACCGGTCGAGCCGCGGTAGTTGACCTGCAGGACGGAGTACCCGCGCATCGCGAGCACCTGCGTGTAGAGGTCGAACCGCTTGGCGTCGCGGGCCATCGGGCCGCCGTGGGGGTTGACGATCAGCGGCGAGGGGCGCTCGCCCGAGTCGTACAGCAGGGCGCCGATCTCGAGTTCGTCGTAGGGGTCGTGCTCGACGGCGGCCTGCTCGGTGTCCGGAACGCCGTCCGACTCGACAGTGACGTACTCGGCGTCGGCGAAGTCGTCGGGCTCGAAGGGGCCGTGGTCGGCCTCCAGCAGGGCTTCGTGGCTGTCCGAATCGAGGTCGTAGGCCAGCAGTTCCGTGCGGCGGGTAGGCGTGGTGTGCTCGACGAGCACCCGCCCGTCGCCGAGGTCGGCGCTGGTGTAGGTCCACCCGGTCGAGGCCACGCCCTCGGGCAGGTCGAGTTCCCGCCCCTCGCCGCTCTCCAGGTCGTAGACGACGGGAACCGTCACGGCCTCGCGGTCGCGGCTCGCGAGGACGCGCCCGTCGTCGACGAACGCGACCGCGTCCTCGTCGTACTCGCCGTCGCCGAGCCAGGTCACCGAGTCCGCATCGAGGTCGTAGACCCCGACACGTCCCAGGTCCGGTGTGTTGTCGCTGACGAGCAGCCGCCGACCGTCGGGGCCCCAGCCGGCGGGGCCGCACTCGGCGCCGACCTCGCCGAGTTCGAGGTTCCGGGGGTTCGAGCCGTCGGCGTCGGCGACGTAGGCGTCCTGGTTGTCGAAGTCGTCGGTCTCGTTGGTCGCGTAGGCGATGCGCTCGCCGTCCGGCGAGCAGTGTGCGCCCCACACCGCCCGCTCGTAGTCGGTGAGCTTCGTCGTCTCGCCGGTCGCCAGGTCGCGGGCGTAGACGTTCATCTGGCCGTCCCGGGAGGAGCCGAAGACGATGCGTGAGCCGTCGGCGGCGACGCTGGTGAGCATGCACTGGCCGTCCATCTCCACGACCGGTTCGACCGTCCCGTCGCGGTCGATGGCGTAGATGTCGTTTTGCTCGTCGCCGTCCTCGTCGCGGTGGAAGAACACGCGGTCGCCGTCGGCGCCCCACTTGGGGAACCAGCGGGCGTTGCGCGGCACCTCGCCGTCGGACCACTGGGTCAGTTCGCCCGTCTCGACGTCGAGCACGTGGAGTTCGTTGCGCCCGGTGGCGTCGTAGTACAGCGCTACCTCGTCGCCGTCGGGCGAGGCGGTGGGATGGGCGACCGTCGGCAGGCTCGCGAGTGCTTCGAGCACGTCGGTGTCGTCCGTCGGGGACATGCGTGTGCTGTCGACCGGCCATCACTTCAGCTCTCGCAGAAACGGCGTTCGGTAACGGATCCGAGAGGTCGCCGGCCGAACGGTTTTCGCGCCGGGGCTGCAAACGGGCGTATGGCCCACGACCTCGACGACGTGGACCGGGGGATCCTCCACGCGCTGCAGGAGAACGCCAGGGAGGCGACGGCCGCCGAGATGGCCGAGGCGGCCGGTGTCTCTGCCAGTACCGTCCGGAACCGAATCGACCGACTGGAGTCGACCGGCGTGATTCGGGGATACCACCCCGAGATCGACTACGAGCGGGCGGGGTTCCAGCTGTACGTCTTCGTCGTCTGCCGGGCGCTGCCCGCCGAGCGGTCGAGGCTGGCCGACGACCTGCTGGAGCTGTCGGGCGTCGTCCGGGTCCGCGAGCTACTGACCGGGACCGAGAACCTCCACGTCGAGGCGGTGGCCACCGACTCCGGCGCCGTCGACGAACTCCTCGCCGCGGTCACGGACCTGGGGATCGAGATCGTCAGCTCCGACATCGTCAAGACGGACCACGTCCAGCCGTTCAACCACTTCGGCACGGCGGCGACCGACGGGTGACCGCGGCGCGCCGACGGGTGACCACGAGGCGCCGACGGGTGACCGCGAGGCGGCGACACGTCTCCCCGTCCAGTGGCCGATCCCACGAGTCAACGCCCGGATAAAACTGCGAAATCCGCAGAAATATCCCTTCTTCCTACAGAATCTTGCGTACGCACCGCCACCGTTAAGCCCGTCGCTGGCGCACGGTCGCACGGTGATGGGTGAAATGTTGAGCACCAAGGTGAGCACGGAGATCGCGGCGCGGGAAGGCGTCGACCCGCTGCAACTGGACGAACCGCTCTACGACGCGGTAGACGTCGGCGCGCTCGAACGACTGGTCGAGACGGCCGGACGGGAGGACGGCGAGTTCGAGGTCGAGTTCACGTACTACGGCTACGACGTGGTCGTCGACGGGTCCGGCGAGGTGACCGTCACCGGCGGCCCGGCCGCCGCCGGCGAGACCGCCGGGGAGTCGGTCGACCGGCAGGCGACCGGCCGATAGCCGCGACCGGCCGCGCGAGAGCGAAACCTGCGAGCGACCGCGCCGTCCGTTGCCTGGGGGTGTGGTGGGTCATCGGCGACGACGAGCGGGCCCGGGCCGTCGGCTCACGCTCGCTCGCCGTTCCCGTGGGCCCGTTCGACGGCCCGCCGGAGCGCCGCGCCGTCCTCGGCGTAGACGAGATGGGAGTCGCAGTCGCAGTCCGAGGCGCCGAACCCCTCGACGCGCTCGGTCCCGTCCTCGCCGGCGAGCGCGCGGCCGACCGCACACTCCACGTCCGCGCCGGCGGTCCGGACGACCGCGTCGATCCCCGCGTCGGGGTGACCCAGCAGGTAGTCGACGTGCCAGTGGCGGGCGTCGCGCTCGCCGGCGGCCAGTTCGCGGTGGCGCTCGACGCGGGCGAACCCGCCCGGCCCGAACGCGCTCCCGGTGTAGGCGTAGTACCCCGCCCGGAACTCCCGGTCGCCCAGCGCGCCCACCTCGACCGTCGCCGGCGCGGCCAGTTCGACGACCAGCGTGTACGTCCCCTCCGTCATCGCCGCCCGCTTGGGTCACCACCGGCAAGTGTCTGCCGAGTTCCGCCGCCGCCCGGACGAGCCGTGCGGGCGAAGCGACGGCTGTGCTGTGTGGTGACGCCCTCGGTGAGCGAGCCCGGAAGTGGTGTGCTTTTCACGGCGGGCCGACCACTGAGAGGTAATGAGTACGACGCTCCGGCTGGGGACTCGCGGCTCCGACCTGGCGCTGCGCCAGGCGGCCGCCATCAAGGAACGGCTGGAGAACCGCCGCTTCGACGTGGAACTCGTCGAGGTCGAGACCACGGGCGACCAGATCACCGACGAGGCCATCCACGAACTGGGCAAGACCGGCGCGTTCGTCCGCGCGCTCGACGAGGAGGTGATCGAGGGCGACTGCGACGCGGCCGTCCACTCGATGAAGGACATGCCTACCGAGATGCCCGAGGACATGGTCGTCGCGGGCGTCCCCGAGCGGGCCGCGCCGCGGGACGTGCTGGTCACCCGCGACGGGGCCTCCCTCGCGGGACTGCCCGAGGGCGCGACGGTGGGCACCTCCAGCCTCCGCCGGGGTGCGCAGTTGCTCGCCGAGCGCGACGACCTGGACGTGCAGCCGCTGCGCGGGAACGTCGACACGCGCATCCAGAAGCTGCTCGCCCCGCCGCTGCTGGCCGAGCACGAACGTCGCGTCGTCGCCGAGGCCGACGAGGAAGTCGAGGACATGGCGGAGTACAAGCACCTGAACGACGGCGATGACGGTGACGACGAGAACGGTGACGACGGGGCCGACGAAGACGACGACTCCGAGTACGACCGCACCGTCGAGGAGTGGTTCGAGGACCTGACCGAACTCCAGCGGCGGGCGCTGGAGCGCGACCCGGACATCGAGTACGACGCCATCGTCCTCGCGGAGGCGGGGCTGGAGCGGGCGGGGCTGCTCCACCACGTCGAACACCGGCAGCTGAACCCCGACGAGTTCGTCCCGGCGCCGGGCCAGGGGACGCTGGCAGTCACGGCCGTGGACGGCGACCTCGCGGAGGACCTGCGGAGCGTGCTGGACCACTCGCCGACGCGCGTCGAGGCGACCGTCGAGCGCACCATCCTGGGCGAACTCGGCGGGGGCTGCGTCGCACCTATCGGGATCTACGCCGTCCTGCAGGGGTCGGTTGTCCGTGCCTCCGTCCGGGTGCTCGACCGCGAGGGCGACGAGGAGATCCGCGAGACGCGCGAGTTGCCCGTCCAGCGCCACGCGACGGCCGCTCGCGAGTTCGCGGCCGACCTGGCTGACGCCGGCGCGGCCGACCTGATCGAGCAGGCCCGCCGGGACGCCGGCGAGGAGAGCGGCGCCGCCAGCGCCTCGCCGGACACGCCCGCCGGCGACCGGACGGCCGCCGACGACGGTGGCGACGGAGACGCCGACGCCGGCGCGGGTGACGAGGAATGACCGGCACCGTCTACCTCGTCGGCTCCGGCCCGGGCGACCCCGACCTGCTGACCGTCAAGGCCCGTCGACTCCTCGACGAGGCCGACGTGGTGCTCCACGACAAGCTCCCCGGTCCCGAGATCCTCGGGTTGATCCCCGAGGAGAAACGCGAGGACGTGGGCAAGCGGGCGGGCGGCGACCGGACGCCCCAGTCGGTCACCAACGAGCGGCTGGTCGAACTCGCCGAGGAGGGGCAGACCGTCGTCCGGCTGAAGGGCGGCGACCCGTTCGTCTTCGGCCGCGGCGGCGAGGAGGCCGCCTACCTCGCCGACCACGGGGTCCCCTTCGAGGTCGTCCCGGGCGTCACCTCGGCGATCGCCGGCCCGGCGGTCGCGGGCATCCCCGCGACCCACCGCGACCACGCCTCCTCGGTCTCGTTCGTCACCGGTCACGAGGACCCCACGAAGGACGAATCGGCGGTCGACTGGGAGGCGCTCGCGGCGACGGGCGGCACCATCGTCGTCCTGATGGGCGTCGGCAAGCTGCCCGACTACACCGCCGCGCTCCGGGCGGCCGGGATGGATCCGGACACGCCCGTCGCACTGGTCGAGCGGGCGACCTGGCCGGACCAGCGTGTCGCCACCGGCACGCTCGACACTATCGTCGACGCCCGCGACGAGGCCGACATCTCGCCGCCCGCGGTCACCGTGATCGGGGAGGTGGCCGGCGAGCGCGAGCGGGTCGTCGAGTTCCTCCGTGGCTACGGGAGCGACGCGCCTGCGGAGGACGACGGCGTGCCTGACGGCGACGCCGCGAGGGCGGCGGACGGGGTCGAGTCGAACGGGGGGAGCGATCGATGAGCGCCGCCGACCGTCCGCGGGTCGCCGTCTTCCGGCCGCCGGACGAGCGGCTGGACGCCGCCGTGGAACTGCTCGAATCGCTGGGTGCCGAGGCCGTCGCGGACCCGATGCTGACCGTGGATCCGACCGGCGCGACCCCCCGGACGGACGCCGACCACGTCGTGTTTACCAGCAAGACCGGCGTCGAACTCGCGGCCGGCGAGCGGGCCGACGACGGTGGCCCCGCCGACCGCTGGGAGCCCGGCGACGCGACCGTCTGCGCCATCGGCGAGCCGACCGCCGACGCGCTCCGGGCGCGCGACTACCGCGTCGACCGGGTGCCCGCGGAGTTCTCCTCGTCGGGGCTCGTTGCGGAACTCGAGGACGAGGTCGCGGGCGCCCGCGTCGAGGTCGCCCGCTCGGACCACGGCTCGGCGGTCCTGCTCACGGGACTGGAGGACGCCGGCGCGTACGTCCACGAGACGGTGCTCTACCGGCTGGAGCGGCCCGCAGACGCCGGCGACTCCGCGGAGCTGGCCGCCGAGGGACGGCTCGACGGTGCCCTGTTCACCTCGTCGCTGACCGTCCGGCACTTCCTCGCGGCGGCCGACGAGCGAGGCGTCCGCGCCGAAGCTATCGAGGGACTGGCCGACGCGGTGGTCGGCGTCATCGGCGACCCCACGGCCGACACTGCCGCCGACGCCGGCGTCGCCGTCGACGTGGTCCCGGAGGTCGCCGACTTCGAGGCGCTGGCCGAGGCGGTCGTCGACGCGGTGGGCGACGCGGAGTGACCGAACGGCCACGGTGACCGCCGGCGCCCGCCGGGTGGTCGCCGGCAAACGCATGGCTTTTCGCCGTCGCCGGAGTTGTCCGGGTATGCGCGTGACCGAGGGCGACGTGACGGTCGAGGTTCCCGAACAGGCCGACGCCGGGGTCGGCGAGGACGTGTTCTTCAACCCGGTCCAGGAGCTCAACCGCGACCTGACCGTCGCCGTCCTGCGCGCGCTCGAAGCCGACATCGACCGCGACGCCGACCGCACCCCCCGCTATCTCGACGCCACCGCCGCCTCCGGCATCAGGGGGGTCCGCGCCGCGGCCGAGGGCTGGGACGCCACCTGTTGTGACGTGGACCCCGACGCGGTCGAACTCGCCCGCGAGAACCTCGTGCGCAACGATCTGGAGGGGCGGGTCCTCCACCGCGACGCCAACGCCCTCATGCACGAGGAGCGGTTCGACGTGGTGGACGTGGACCCGTTCGGCACGCCGATCCCCTTCGCCGACGCCGCCTTCCGGGGCGCGAGCCGGCTGGTCTGTATCACCGCGACCGACACCGCGCCGCTCTGTGGCGCCCACTTCGAGAGCGGCGTCCGCAACTACTCGACGGTCCCGCGAAACACCGAGTACCACGCCGAGATGGGCCTCAGAGTACTGCTCTCGGCGCTCGTCCGGACCGCCGCCCGCTACGACCTGGCGGCCCGGCCCGTCTTCAGCCACGCCACGAAACACTACGCCCGCACCTACCTCCGGCTGGACTCGGGCGCGCAGGCCGCAGACGCCCTGGTCGACGAACTCGGCCACGTCGACCACTGCGAGCACTGCCTCTACCGCGAGGCGACGCCCGGCCTCATCGCCGACCCGCTCGACTGGTGTCCCGAGTGCGGCGAGGCGATCCAGACGGCCGGTCCCATCTGGCTGGGGCGAACCTGCGACCCCGAATTCGCCGGGGCGGTCCGCGACGCGGTGGACGACGGGATGGGCACCGCCGAGGAGGCCCGGGAGCTGTGCGAGACGGTCGCGGCGGAGGTCGACGAGCCGACCCACTACGACCAGCACCGCCTGTGCAAGCGCTGGGGCGTCGGCGCCGTCGCCATGGACGAGTTCGTCGAGCGACTGCGGGCGGCCGGCCACTCGGCCTCGCGGACCCACTACGGCGGGACGACGTTCAAGACCGACGCCGACGTGACCGAGATCCGCGCGGCCGCCGTCGAGGAGTGAGCGCGACTCACAGCGACGCGACGCGGCGGGCGAGGCCGTAGACCAGGTGGTAGAACGGGCGCAGGAAGTAGTTGAGCATGCCGACGAGGCCGACGAGCCCGCCCAGCGCCTGCACCTCGCCGGCGCTCGCGCCGAGGTAGAACCCGCCGACGGCGGCCGCGAGGAACGGGCCGAGCCACAGGTCCGCGACCACCGCGCGCAGGTCGAGGCGGCCGCCGTCGGTGGCCGCGTCCCCGGTCGCGTCGAACCGCTCCGCGACGAGGAAGAGGGCGACGCCGACGGCGACGAGCGCGGCCACGAGCGCGAACGAGCCGGCCACGCCGGCCGTCCCGGCCACGACGAGCAACAGGCCCGCCGCGAGCAGGACGACCGTCCCGCGCATCACGACCGCGTCGAGTCCCCGGTCCATACCGGTAGGGGCGGCGGGCGCGTCTTGGTCCTTTCGTCACGCGATGTCCGGGGCGTCGCGGCGAGTCAGGCGACGCCGGCGCGCCGGAACGCTCCGTCACGGGAGCCGCGACCGACGACCGGAGCCCGCGGCTATTAGTGCGCGAGGCACGCAGACGGGAGCGTGCAACCGGACTCGGTCGGCCAGCGGGCGCGAGCGGGCGGTCGGGAAGCCGTCGCAGTCGGGCGGGCGGTCGTCGCGCTGGTGCGCGAGCGGGAGGTGACCTTCCTGGCGGCGGCCATCGCCTACTACGCGTTCGTGTCGCTGCTGCCGTCGCTGCTGCTGTTGCTGGTCGTCGCGTCGACGGTGGGCGGGCCGGAGCTGGCCGCGGAGGTCGTGGCCGCGACCGGGAACGCCCTCTCGCCGGTGGGGCAGGACCTCGTCCGGTCGACGCTGGTCGACGCCGCGGGCGCGGCGCCGGCGACGCTCGTCGGCGTCGGCCTGCTGGCCTGGAGCGCGCTCAAGGTGTTCCGCGGCCTGGACGTGGCGTTCTCGCGGATCTACGGCACCGACCCGGCGGACTCGCTGGTCGGCCGCGTCCGCGACGCGGCGGTCGCCCTGGGCGCGGTGGCGGTCGGCCTCGCGGCGCTCGTCGTCGTCGGCGTCGCCGTCAGCCTCGCCGGCGTCGCGCTCGTGGGGCTGGTGGGGACCGTCGCGCTCGCGGTCGTGCTCACCGTCGTCTTCTTCCCGCTGTTCGTGGTCTTCCCGGACACCGACGCGGGGCTCGCCGAGGCGCTGCCGGGGACCGTCTTCGCCGCGGTCGGCTGGACGCTGCTGGGGACCGGATTCCGGCTCTACGCGGGGATGGCGGGGCAGTTCGACATGTACGGGGTACTGGGTGTCGTCCTCCTGCTGGTGACGTGGTACTACGCGGGGGCGACGGTGCTACTGGTCGGGGCGGCGCTGAACGCGGTGCTGGCAGACCGCCGGACCACCAACACCAAGGGGGAGCCAGGCGACAGTGGAGGTACGCGCCCATGACCGCCGACACCGGTGCCGACGACGATTCCGCCGCGGGCGACGAGCGCACCGCCTCCGCGGGCCCGACCGCGAGTCCGAGCCCGGGCTCGGAGGAGGCGGGCGTCGACGCGGAGGTCGCGGAGCTGCGTGAAGAGCTGGAGTCGCTCCGGACCCGCATCGACGAGAAGACGGTCCACCGCGACGACATCCGCGAGGAGCTCCGCCGGTACGTCCGCAAGCGCCAGCGCCGCGGCCACGCGACCGGCTGGGGCCCCTACCTGGTGCTCCTCTACGGCACCGCGATGACGGTCGGCGCCTTCTACTACCTGAACAACTGGGCCGCCGTCGCCGCCATGCTCGTCGTCTGGCTCTCGACGCTCGGTCTCTACGTCTTCATGGTGGTCCTCGGCTCGTTCCTCGCCGCCGGCCGCAAGGCCGCCGGGCTGACCGACCTCCTCGGGAAGTTCCGGTAGCCGCGGCGACGACGCCGCGCCGACCGTCCCGTCCTGTCCCGCCCCCCACCGCACAGTCGCCCGACGGCGCGCCTCCGGGCTTCGTAACACATAAAGTCCGGCTTGCGTAGTTCGTGGCATGGCTCAGGGTGGCGCGTCGACCGACGGGGAGTCGCGCGTCGACCTCCACGTCAAGGTCTTAGACGAGGAGGTCGTCCGCCGCGCCAAGGCCGTCGGCCTCGACGCCATCGTCTACGCCCCCCACTTCACCCATCTCTCGACGATCCGCGAGCGCGCCGCCCGCTTCTCCGACGACGACCTCCTGGTGGTGCCGGGCCGGGAGTACTTTACCGACAGGTGGTCCGCCCGCAAGCACGTCCTCGCCGTCGACCCCGACGAACCGGTCCCGGACTTCCTCACCCTCGAGGACACCATGGCCGAGATCGCCGACCACGACGCCGCGGTTCTGGTCCCCCACCCGGAGTTCCTCACGCTCAGCATGACCGAGTCGGACATCGAGGCCCACGCCGACGCGGTCGACGCCGTCGAGGTGTACAACCCCAAACACTGGCCGTGGGACGACCGCCGCGCCCGCGAGATCGCCCGCGAGTCGGGCCTGCCGACGTACCTCTCCTCGTACGCCCACCTCACGACCACCATCGGCGAGGCCTGGGTGGAGTTCGACCGGCCCATCGACTCCGCGGGCGACCTCGTCGAAGCGCTGCAGTCGGGCGCGCGCCGCCGGATGTACCACCGGAGCGGCCTCGCTCACGCGCTCAAACGGCGCGTCGAGTTCGCCCACCTCGGCTGGGAGAACTCCTACGACAAGTTCAAACGCGTCGTAGTCGAGGGCGACGAACCAACCCACCCCGCCGGCGACTACCCCGACCGCTTCGCCGACATGAACGCCTACGGGACCGACGGCGGGCTCCTCTAACCCCTCTCCTCACGCCAGTGTCGCCAGCACGGTCACGCCGCCAGCGCCGTCAGCGCCGCCAGCGCCTCGGCGAACTGGTCGGCCAGCAGTAGCCGGACGACGACCGCGAAGACCGCGGTGACGGCGACGGCCGCGACGGCGACCCCCTGCCAGTCGTGGACCCACGCGCGGTCGGTCTGCTCGCGCGCGATGAAGACCGTGTAGTCGACGACCGCGGCGGCGGAGGCGACGCCCAGCGCCCACAGCAGCGCCTCTGTGGCGGTCGCCGCGGGGACGAGCATCCCCACCATCGCCAGGAACTGCAGGTTCGTGACGACCTTTCCGGGTAGGCGCGCTTTCACCTTCTCGGTCTCGAAGGCGAGGACGGGCACGAGCGGCACCAGCGCCACGACGAAGGCGTCCCGCGCGAAGAAGAAGACGAGGTACGCGAGGTCCAGCCCCGTCGCCGGGTAGAGCGCGGCGACGAGGACCAGCGCGGTGAGCTTGTCCAGCGCCGGGTCGAGCAGGGCGCCGAGTTCGGTGGTCTGGTCGAGCCGGCGGGCCACCCAGCCGTCCACGCCGTCCGAGAGGACGACCAGCGCGAACAGGACGTAGCGGACCGGCGACTCGGGGGCGAGGACGATCCCCGCGACCAGCGGCAGCCGGAAGAGGGAGATCAGGTTCGGGACGGTCCACACCTCGCCCGCCCGCGCCCGCCAGTCGATTTCCATCTCGTGGGTGGATGCTCCGCCGTCGCCCATGTGTCCACCGATCCGTCGTAGTTGGTGTGGGAGTCGGATCGGTGACCGGGCTCGTCGCAGTCGACGGTGAGCCCTGAAAGTCTTCGGCGCGCTCGCTGGGATCTGGATCGACCACATTCGACAGCAGGCGGTGAAAGCCCTCGGCGCGCTCGCGGTCGCTGAGCGGGATATCCGCGCTCTCCGCACCGCCCGCGCGGATAGTGGCCCGCTCAGACGACTAAACTGGACGCGAGCGCGCCTCGCCCTTTCAGTCCACCAGGAACAGCACCGCAGACCGCCCCGCACAGCACCGCAGAGGCCTCACACCTCCCCAACCTCTTGCGATGCTCGCAGGCTGCGCTTCTCATCCCTCGCGCGGCTACGGTCGCGCGCATGAACGCGCGCTCCAGCGCGCGCCAGTTCGAAAAGTCAATCTTCGGAGTCGTCGGCGTCTCCGTCATCGGGGAAGGGGACTTCGAGCTGTTCGCCGTCGTCGGGGATCCAGGCGTCGCCGTCGAAGTGCTCGCGGGCCTCGCGTTCGATAGGGGAGGGGTCGCCGGCGTAGCGCGTGGAGATGTGGGTCAGGGCGAGCCGTTTTGCGCCGGCGCGGTCGGCGATGGCGGCGGCCTCGCGGGCGGTGGAGTGGGCGGTCTCCTTCGCGCGGTCGGCCCAGTCGCTGGCGAAGGTGGCGTCGTGGACGAGCAGGTCGGCGTCCTCGGCGGCGGCGGCCACGGCGTCGGTCGGCCGGGTGTCGCCGGTGTAGACGAGGGTCCGGCCGGGCCGGGGCGGGCCGACGACCTCCTCCGGCTGGACGGTCCGGCCGTCGTGTTCGACGGGCTCGCCGCGGTGGAGCTTCGAGTACTTCGGGCCGGGCGGGATGCCGAGCTCTTCCTCGGCTTTCTCGCGGTCGAAGCGGCCCTTGCGGTCGTCCTCGACGAGGGCGTAGCCGACCGAGTTGGTGTGGTGGTCGGTGCGGACGGTCCGGACCTCGTACTCCTCGCGGTCGAGGACGGTGTCGCCGGGGCCGACCTGATTGATCCGGACGGGGAACGCGGGGTCGTTGCCGGCGGCGTGGACGAGGTCCTCGACCTGGCCGCGGGTGCCGTGAGGCGCGTGGATGGCGAGCGGGCGCTCGCGGTCGTTGAAGTCGAAGGTCTGGACGAGGCCGGGGATGCCGAGGACGTGGTCGCCGTGGAGGTGCGTGACGAAGACGTGGTCGACGCCGAACCCGGTGCCGAAGCGCATCATCTGGCGCTGGGTGCCCTCCCCGCAGTCGAACAGGAGGCGGTCACCCTCCCGCTCGACCGCCAGCGCGCTGGTGTTGCGCTGGGTGGTCGGGACCGCGCCGCTCGTGCCGAGAAACGTCACGCGCATGTCCGCTCCTCGGCGGGCGCCCGGTAAACGCGTGTCGGATCGGGCGCCGACCGGCCGTCAGACCCGCTCGAGCAGCTCGTCGAGGTACGCCCCCTCGACGTACAGCAACGCGACGAGCCCGACGAGGATGACCGTGTAGGAGACGGCCGCAAAGAGCGCCTCCGTCGCGGAGGCGTACTCCCCGGTCCGGAAGATGATCGCCTTGCGCACCATCGCGATGACGCCGGTGTAGGCGACCAGCCGGACGATCCGCCGGGTGTCGTCCTCCTGGATGTAGGCGACGACGGTCTGGTAGACCTCGACGATGATCAGCAGGAGCAGGCCCGTGTCGATGAACCCGATGACGACCAGCGGGTCCGTGATCGCGCCCGACAGCGCCGCCTCGACGATCCCCAGCGTCAGGTCGAGCACGCCGACGGCGAACAGGACCGCGAACACGGCCGCCGCCGCGAGTTCCACGCCGCGGACGAACCGCCCCGTCAGCGCGGCGTAGCGCTCGACGGCGTCCGGCGTCGCCTCCACGCCGCGCTCCCCGGACCCGTCTCCGTCCCCCGCGTCCCCGTTCGCGTTCGAACCTTCGGCGACCATAGCGAAGCGACCTCATCGTACCATGTGCCCGCTTGCCACATAGGGGCCGTACCGACGTTCGTTGGGGTCGGCCCGCGACGGCTTCTCATATAAAAAACATTCGGCCGTTCAGACCCACTTCCGTGAGGGCGACTTCGAATCGACGGCGGACGGCGGGATGACGGACGCGTTAATCCGGATTGAACCGTCGAAATCCGGCTTCGGCGTCTCCCTTTTATATGGGTGTGGGGCCGGAAGGGGAGGATACGATGTCACGGAACCACCGACCGACTGCGACCGCGGAGCGACCGACCGGACGAGCGAACCCGGGAACAGGAGCGAACCCGGGAACGGGGGTGTCGCGATGAGGCGCGCGGTCGCCGTCGTGGCGACGGCACTGCTGGTCGTCACCGCCGGCTGTGCCGGAACGGTCGGCACGGCGACGCCCGGGGACGGAGCGGGCGCCGACGGCGGGAGCGCGACCGACGGCGGCGACGCCGGGACGGTCAACTTCTACGTGAGCGACGAGCCCAACGACATGGACGACTTCGAGCACCTGAACGTCACGATCACGACGGTCAGGTTCCACCTCGTCGACGCCGCTAACGGCTCGGCGGACGGGAACACGTCCGTCGCGAACGCGACGGCGACGCCCGTCAACGAGACGGCGACGGCCAACGGAACGGCGACGCCCGCGAACGGCACCGCCGCCGACGAGGCCGGCGAGGGCGACGACGCTGACGACGCCGACGAGCGAGCGGACGAGGAGATGGGCGACGACGAGCGCGAAGACGACGGGGCCGGCGAGGGCGACGGCCGCTGGGTCACCCGGGACGTGAACGCCACGTCGGTCGACCTCTCGCAGCTGCGCGGCGCGAACGCGACGCTGCTCGAACAGTTCGACCTTCCCGCGGGCGAGTACGACAAGGTCCACATGGAGGTCGGCGAGGTCGAGGGGACCCTGACGAACGGCGACGACCAGCGGGTCAAGCTCCCGAGCGGGAAGCTCCAGCTCAACACGGAGTTCACCGTCGAGAACGGTTCAGAGGTCGACTTCGTCTACGACGTGTCCGTCCACAAAGCGGGCAACAGCGGGAAGTACATCCTCAAGCCGGTCGTGAGCGAGTCCGGCACCGAGGTCCCCATCGAGCGGGTCGACGACGAGGACGATGACGACGACCGCTCCATCGACGCCTCGTTCGTCGGCAACGTTTCGGCGGGCGAGAACGTCACCGTCCGCGTCACGGAGAACGGCTCGGCGCTCGCGAACGCGACGGTCGGCGTCGACGACGGCGCGACCGGGACGACCGACGCCGACGGCGAGTACGTGGTGTCCGTCCCGAGCGACGCCGAGGAACTCGAGATCGAAGTCGAGGACGGCGACGCGGAGGCGGAACTCGAAGCCGAGTTCGAGGAAGACGACGATGATGGCGAAGGCGGGGACGGATCCGGTGAGGGTGCCGGGGACGGCGAGGACAGCTAACGCCGCGACGACGGCAACGAACGGCCACCGCAGCCAGTTCTCGCGGTCAGTTTCCGGTTTCTCCGTGCGGTCAGTTCTCGCCCGCACAGTCAGTTCAGTTCTCGCCCGCACAGTCAGTTCAGTTCTCGCCCGCACAGTCAGTTCAGTTCTCGTCCGCACAGGGCACGTCGCGCTCGGCGACTTCCACCGTGCGCGAGGCCGTGGCGACGGTGGTGTTCTCCGTCGTGACGGTCGCCCGGACGGGGACGGTGTCGCCGCCGTCCAGCGACGGCGGTCGCTCGGTAGTCCTGAACAGGACCACCCGCTCCGAGTCGCCTGTCGAGAGCGCGACGGTGTGCGTCTCGACGAGCGCACCGCCGTCGACGGAGACGTTCACGCGGAACGACGGCTCGGGCGGCCCGTCGTCGCGGAGCGGACGTTCGACGACGAGCGAGCCGCTCAGCCCGGCGTTGCCCGGCAGCGGTCCCCGGTCGTTGCAGGTGACGACCCCGTCGGAGTCGGGGTAGGGGTCCTCGGACTGGTTGCCGACCGCCACCCGCGGCTCGAACGTCGAGACGGTCGCGTTCGCGGGGCGGTCCTCCGACGTGATCGCCGACAGGGCGACGGTCGCGCCGCCGACGATGGCGAACATGAGGACGATCCCCGCGATGGCGAAGCGGCGCATACGTCGGCGGTGGCGCGGACCCGATATGTGTCTTGTCACCGACGGGTCGGGGCGCAGCCGGGACCCGGCGTCCGAGCGCGCCGATGCCCTTCCGGCCGCCCGACTGGACGCGCGTCCGGTGCGGAGCGGCCGGACCGGCGGGATCCGCCGCGAGTGTCCGCGAGCGCCGTGCGGGCGGGGATCGCACCTTCGGAACTGTTTTAGGCGCCGCTGGGCCAACTAGCAACGAATGAGCGAGCTCGAACAGGAGTATCGACTCGACTACTTCGAGGAGCACGGCTTCCACCGGAAGGAGTGCTCCGAGTGTGGGGCCCACTTCTGGACGCTCGACGGGGACCGGGCGACCTGCGGCGAGCCGCCATGCGAAGAGTACGGCTTCATCGACGACCCCGGCTTCGACGAGGCGATGTCCCTCGAAGAGACCCGCGAGGCGTTCCTCTCCTTCTTCGAGGAGCGGGGCCACGAGCGCATCGACCCCTACCCGGTCGCGGCCAACCGCTGGCGCGACGACGTCCTCCTGACGCAGGCGTCTATCTACGACTTCCAGCCGCACGTCACCAGCGGCGAGTCGCCGCCGCCGGCCAACCCGCTGGTCGTCTCGCAACCGTGTATCCGGATGCAGGACATCGACAACGTCGGCAAGACCGGCCGCCACACGATGGCCTTCGAGATGGGCGGCCACCACGCGTTCAACGCCGACGAGGGCACCGACTACGCCTACGAGGGCGAGGTCTACTGGAAGGACCAGTGCGTCGAGCACTGCGTCGACCTGCTCGACGAGGTGGGCGCCGACATGGAGGACCTCACCCTCATCGAGGACCCCTGGGTCGGCGGCGGCAACGCCGGCCCCGCCTTCGAGGTCATCTACCGCGGGCTCGAACTCGCGACGCTCGTGTTCATGCAGTTCGAGCAGGACCCCGACGGCGACATCGAGATGAAAGACGGCAACACGTACAGCCGGATGGACCGCCGGGTCATCGACACCGGCTACGGCATCGAGCGCTGGACGTGGATGTCCCAGGGCACCCCCACCGTCTACGAGGCCGTCTACCCCGAGACCATCGACTTCCTGAAGGACAACGCCGGCCTCGACTACTCCGAGCGCGAGGCCGAGATCGTCCACCGCGCCGCCAAGCTCGCGGGTCACATGGACATCGACGAGGCCGAGGACATGGAGTCGGCCCGCGACAACATCGCCGACCAGCTCGACGTGTCCACAGGCGAACTGGCCGACCTGCTCGAACCGCTGGAGGACATCTACGCCATCGCCGACCACTGCCGGACGCTCGCGTACATGCTCGGCGACAACATCGTCCCGTCGAACGTCGGCACGGGCTATCTCGCCCGGATGGTCCTCCGGCGCACGAAGCGGCTGGTGGACAACGTCGGCGTCGACGCGCCGCTGGACGAACTCGTCGACATGCAGGCCGAGCGGCTGGGCTACGAGAACCGCGACACGATCCGCGACATCGTCCGCACCGAGGTCGAGAAGTACCGCGAGACGCTCGACCAGGGCGGCCGTCGCGTCCGCCGCCTCGCCGACGACTACGCCCAGCAGGGCGAACCCATCCCGGTCGGCGAACTCATCGAACTCTACGATTCGCACGGCATCCAGCCGGACATGGTCGAGGAGATCGCCGCCGAGAAGGGCGTCGACGTCGAGACGCCCGACGACTTCTACGCGCTCGTGGCCGAACGCCACGGCGGCGGCGGGGCCTTCGAGGAAGGCGAGGAGCGGCCCTACGAAGATAGGCTGGAGGAACTGCCGAACACCGACCGCCTCTACTACGAGGACCAGCAACGGACCGAGTTCGAGGCCGTCGTGCTGGAGGTCTTCGAGCGCGAGGACGACCGCTACGACGTGGTGTTAGACCAGACGATGTTCTACCCCGAGGGCGGTGGCCAGCCGCCGGACCACGGCACGCTGTCGACCGACGACGTGACCGCGGAGGTCTCGGACGTGCAGATCGTCGACGGCGTCATCGTCCACACCGCCGACGCCGACCCCGGCAAGGGCGAGTTCGTCCGCGGCCAGATCGACGGCGCGCGGCGGCGCCGGCTGATGGCCCACCACACCGCGACCCACATCGTCATCCACAGCGCCCGGCAGGTGCTCGGCGAGCACGTCCGCCAGGCCGGCGCCCAGAAGGGCACGGAGTCGTCGCGCATCGACGTGAGCCACTACGAGTCGGTCTCCCGCGAGGAGGTCAAGGAGATCGAGCACCGCGCCAACGACATCGTCCGCTCGAACGGCCCGGTCAAACAGGAGTGGCCCGACCGCCACGAGGCCGAGGACGAACACGGCTTCGACCTCTACCAGGGCGGGATCCCGGCCGGCGAGAACATCCGGCTCATCCACGTCGCCGAGGACGTGCAGGCCTGCGGGGGGACCCACGTCGCCCGCACCGGCGACGTCGGCGCGATCAAGATCCTCGGCACCGAGCGCGTCCAGGACGGCGTCATCCGCATCGAGTTCGCCGCGGGCGACGCCGCCGTCCAGGCCACCCAGGACACCGAGGACGCCCTCTACGAGGCCGCCGACGTGCTCGACGTGGCCCCCGAGGAGGTGCCCGAGACGGCCGAGCGGTTCTTCACCGAGTGGAAGGAGCGCGGCAAGACCATCGAGGACCTGAAGGAGGAACTCGCCGAGGTCCGCGCTTCGGCCGGCGGGGACGCTGGCGAGGAGGTCGCGGTCGGCGACGAGACCGCCGTCGTCCAGCGGCTCGACGCCGACATGGACGAACTGCGCGCCACCGCCAACGCCCTCGTCGAAGAGGGGAAGATCGCCGTGCTCGGTTCCGGTCGCGACGGCGCCACCTTCGTCGTCGCGGTCCCCGACGACTCGGCGGTCAACGCCGGCGAGGTCGTGAGCCAGCTGGCGCGGAAGGTCGGCGGCGGCGGCGGCGGCCCGCCGGACTTCGCGCAGGGCGGCGGCCCCGACGCCGAGGGCCTCGACGACGCGCTGGCGGATGCGCCCGACGTGCTCCAGCAGGTCGCGAACGTCTGAGGCGGCACGCCGACCTGCCGGACTGGGCTCGCGGCGGTCCGGTCCCGTTCCCGGTCCCGCCGGTTTCCGACCGGGAACCGCTCTCCGCCCGCTCCCCCTCTGCATCTAATCGGGATCCGACGACCGGGCGGCGCCACGAACGGGAAACGTCACTCCGACAGACATTTTTAGTAATGGGAATACGATCCGTTCATCGGGGGAGACGATGACCGAAGCGGACACAGCGCAGTTGCGCACGTGTTCGGACGGAGCCACCGTCACGGTGACGGTGAGAAACGACGGCGGCGAGCTGGTCGTCGAGTCAGAAGCGGACGCCCGGGTCGCCTTCGCCGAGGCGCCGTCGGTCCCGGAGAGCCAGACACGGAGCGTCCGCGCGACCGTGGTGAAGACCGTCACCGGCCACCGCGAATCGGCGGACATGGTCGTTCTCAGACCGACGGCGGTCCACGAGTCCGGTCCGGAAAGAGGCCGGACGCGAACCGACGCCGACGAACCCGGCTCGCGGACCCGGTCGTCGGACGACTCCGGTCAGCGCGGTTCGGCGGGCGATCCGGACGGTGACTCGTCGCCGTGCTCGCTCGACGACATCGCTGCGGAACTCATCGGCGACAGGGAACTCGCCGTCACCGGAGAGGAACGGTCGGCCGTCGCCGAGGCGAAGGACCGCGCCAGAGACCAGGGTCGCGACCCCGCGATCGACCCGAAACTCGACGACGTGTGAGCGACTCCAGAGACCCCCTCTCGGTGCCCGGAGTCGAACTTTGACTACCCGCCGCTGACCGGCGGAAAGAGCGCGAGTTCGTCGCCGTCGTCGACCGGTGTCTCGAAGCCATCGGCCTCGGCGAACGGGTCGCGGCCCTCGTGGAGCAGGCGGACGTGGTCGTAGAGGTTACCCTCGTCGTCCAGCACTTCGGATTCGAGGTCGGGATGCGTATCGAGGAGCGCGTCGAAGGCGTCGCCGACGGTCTCGGCGTCGGACCCGACCGCGATCTCGGTGTCGCCGGCCGTCTCGGCGAGCGTGGCGAACAGTCGCCAGTGCATACACGAGGGAGGGCGCCGCCGCCCAAAGAGCGTTCCGCACTGCGGCGACGAGCGACCCGAACCGGTTCGCTACTCGTCGTCCTCGCGGCGCTGGTCGAGCGCGACCGTCCAGTCGCTGTCGCTCGACCCGTCGGTGTCGTCCCCGTCGTCGCTCTCGCCGTCGGCCCCACCGACTTCGCCGTCGGTCTCCTCCGCGGCGTCGGCCGATCCGGTCGCGTCCTCGTCGTCCGACGCCTCGTCTGTGTCCGGCTCGGCGATGGTCTCCCAGTCGTCGCCGACGGCGTCGTCGGCGTCGCCGATCGCGTCCTCGTCCCCGAGCGCGTCGCGTTCGTCGTCCGAGTCGGGGCCGTCCGCCGACGGGGCCGGCACGTCGCCGACCGTCTCGTCGGCCCCGGTCAGCTCGTCCACGTCGGTCCCCGGGAGGTCGGCCAGCTCCTCACGCGTCGGATCCACGGGCGGCTCGTCCGGTCCGTCGTCGGCTCCGGGGCCGGCGTCCACTGACCCGGCGTCGTCGACGGCCGGAGGTTCGTCCCCGGGCGGGGCGCCGTTCGACTGCCCGTCCGGTTCGTCGGTTTCGAGCGTCTCGATGCCGGGGGCGTCGGCGTCGGCGAGCGGGTCGGCGGCCGATCCGGCGGGCGGCGTCTCCCCGTCAGCGCCCGTGTCGGACTCCGACGGTGCCGCTTCCGGCGGCGTCCCGGTGTCGTCGGTTCCGTCGTCGGTCGACGCCGCGCCGACCGTCCGCCCGGCGTCGACCTGCTCGTCGGGGGACAGCGCCGGGCCGGTGGCGGCGGGCCCCTCCGGAGCGGCGCCGTCGCGGGGCCCCGCGGCCGCTTCGACCTTGCGGATGGCCTCCGGAGCGGCGACGAGGTAGACGGCGTCGCCGGCGGCGAGCGTCCGGTCGCGGCCGGGCAGCGGTTCGACCGGCCCCGACTCCGGGCGGACGGCCACGACGGTCACGTCGAGGGCGCCGACGGGCTGGCCGGCCAGGTCGCTCCCGGCGGCGACGGTGACGGCGGCCATCGTCTCGTCGGCGGCCCGGAGCACGGAGGCGAACTCCCGGTCGGGGCGCGTCTCGACCGGGAGGGTCACCAGCTTGTACTCCCCCTCGGCGTCGAGCTTGCGCGTGTCGGCGGCGTCGATGGCCAGCGTCGCCACGTCGTCGACGGTCCCGCGCAGTTCCGCGGTGAGGACCCGCTCGAAGGGGTCCGTGCGCCACACCTGGACGAGGTCGCCGGCGCTGGCGGCCAGCGCGGGGTCGGCCTTCACCGCGACCGCGGCGGTCTCCGGCGGGAGCGTCGGGCCGATACCCGCCGCGCGCGAGCCGACGGCGAGGTACTCGACGCTTCCGTCGTCGGCGAGTTCGAGGTCGACGTGGCCGACCGCGTAGTCGGCCTTCAGCCGGGTCACGAGGCGGTCGCGCAGTTCCCCGACGGTCAGCCGCCGGGGGAAGACGAAGGTCCTGCCCGCGAGGTTCTCCTTGGTCTCCGCCGGGACGGGGTCGTAGCCGACGATGTCGTCGACCTCCTCGGGGAGTTCGACGGTGATGACGCGGCCGACGGCCTGGACGACGCGGCTCACCTCCGTCTCGACGGCGCGTTCGCCGGTCGCGACGGCCACGTCCGACCCGATGCGGTCGCCCGCGTCGGCGCCCGCGCGGGTCGCCGCGAGGGCGACGAGGAAGGCGACGACGTGGAACAGGACCCCCGCCTGGTCGAGGGGGTCGCCGCTCCCGTCCGGCGCGATGACCTCCCCGAGCGCCTGGTTGGTGTTGAGGACGACTGCGACGGCGCTGAGCCCGAACAGCGCGGGGAGCTCGCCGGGGACGCGCTCGCGGACGTACCAGCGGTAGAGGAGCGCGACGGCCGCCGCCACGCCCGCGGCGAGGACCGCGTAAGCGACCACCTGCACCGCGTTCGTCAGCGCCCGATCGGTGAGCGACCCGCTCTGGCCGACGGCCGCGGCCGCGAGGTCGGCGGCGGCTCCGGCGTCGGGGGCGAGCGCGCCGTCGACGAGCGCCGCGAGGGCGGCCCCGACCGCGGGCGCGGACCCGAGGCCGACGACCGCGGCGAGACCGCTCACGCGACCCCCTCCCTGAAGGCGTCGAGTTCGCCGCGCGTCCCGACGGCGAACACCTCGTCGCCGGCCGACAGCGTCGTCGACCCCTTCGGCGCGACGACCCAGCCGCTCGCGCCCCGCACGGCCATCACGGCGACGCCGTAGGCGCTCCGGACGTTCGCCTCGCCGACGGTGGCGCCGTCCAGCGGGCCGCCGGCGCCGACGGTCACCCGCCCGAAGCGCCGGCCCGCCCGCCGCAGCAGGCTGAGCAGTTCGTACTCCCGGCGGACGCCGCGCGATTCGACGACGACGCGGGCGCGGTCGGCCTTCAGCAGCGGCTCGGCGTCCGTCCGCGTGACCGCGACCGTGACTCGCCCCTCGCCACCGGTCGTCGTCGGCGCCCGCACCGGCTGGGGGACGCCCTCCTCGTCGTCGGCGTCCTCGTCGTCGTCGGCGCCGGTCGCCTCGGGGTCGGGCCCGGCGGCGGCCGTCGTCGTCTGGGTCTTCGCGCTGACGACCGTCCCGCTGACCTGTGCGTCGGGGGTGATGAGCGTCACCTCGTCGTTGCGGGCGACGCCCGTCGGGACGAGCGCGTTCACCGAGACCGCCCGTTTCCCGTCGGGGACCCGCTTGGAGAGCCCGGAGAAGGGGGGCGCGGCGACGACGGCGGCCCGCCCGCGCTCGTCGACGGTGACGGCGGCGTCGCCGAGGTCGTACTCGGTCTTCAGGCGCTCGGCGAGCCGCGCTTCGAGCTCCGAGATGCGCAGGTCCGCGGGGAAGGTCCACTCGCTGTCGCGGATCTCCGCCCGGAGGTCGTCCGAGAGCGGGGGGTACCCCTCCATGTCGGCCACCTCACCGACGACGCGGACCCGCGCCTCGTCGCGGCCGGCCAGCGCCCCGCGCACGTCCGCGGCGAGCGTCCGCTCGCGCAGTTGCTTCAGCGACAGCCGCTTGGGGAAGGTCGCGCCCATCTGGTCGCCCCGCGAGTGGGCGTACAGCGAGATCATCAGGACGACGAGGATGGCGGTCGTGACCGTCACGGCGTTGGCCGACTGGGTGATCGTCGGGTCCGCGAGCGCGAGCAGCCCGCCGTTGACCCCCGCCAGCGCGACCGAGAGGACGACCACACCGAACCCGGGGATCGTGACGCCGGTGAAGTACTTGAAGACGAACCCCAGCGACCACGAGACCAGCCCGGGGATGATCCCCGTCAGGATACCGAGGTAGATACCGAAGAGTAGCTCGACCGGGAACGATGCCATGGCGGGGTGTGACGGCGGCCTCTCGTAAACCCCTATCGGCGCCCGCGGCGGCCGCCGGTCGGACCATTATCTACCCTGACACGACCCGTCGCGGGTCGGTGGGATTTTAGCCGCTCGGCCGCCTCGAAGTGGGTATGGACGCGAGGCGGCTGGTGGGCCATCCGCGGGCGGTGTTCGTCGGGACCCGGGCAGCCGTCTGGCTGCCGACCGTCGTCGCCATCCTCTCCTTTGCCACCGGCGTCGCGAACATCAGCGCGACCGAGGTCAACCCGCTCATCGAGGCGTACATCCAGATCCCACGCGAGGTGCAGCGCGCGGCCGGCTTCACCGGCGCGCTGACGGGCTTCCTGATGCTACTGAGCGCCTGGGGGATGCGCCGGCGGCTCCGCGCGGCGTGGTTCTCGACGGTCGTGCTCCTGCCGGTGACGGCCCTCCAGGGGCTGGCCCAGTCGAGCCGCTACTCGCTGCCGCTGATCGCGCTGTCGCTGCTCTCGCTGCCGACGGTGCTGGTCAACTTCCGGCGGTTCGACCGGCGGGCGGACCTCTCGACGACGCAGCTGGCCGCGGCCGCCGCGCTCTCGGGGACGCTCGTCTACGGCACCGCCGGCGCCTACCAGCTCCGCGAGGAGTTCACCAACCTCTCGACGCTGACCGACGCGCTGTACTACACCATCGTCACCGCCAGCACCGTCGGCTACGGCGACGTGACGCCCGCGAGCCAGCAGGCGAAGCTGTTCGGGATGAGCGTCCTCGTCCTCGGCGTCGCGAGCTTCACCGTCGCGCTGGGGTCGCTGCTCGGCCCCGCCATCGAGGCGCGGCTCTCGCAAGCACTCGGTACCATGAACGACTCAGACCTGGAACTCCTGGACGACCACGTCGTCGTCCTGGGCTACGGCGACCTGACCGAACCGCTGCTCGAAGAACTCTCGACCGCCGCCGAGTTCGTCGTCATCACGCCCGACAACGAGCAGGCGGCCGCGCTGCGGACCCGGGACCTGCACGTCGTCGTCGGCGACCCCAGCGACGAGGACCCCCAGAAGCAGGCGGGGATCGAACACGCCCGGGCCATCATCGCCGCCACGAACGACGACGCGCAGGACGCCCTGTCGATCCTCACCGCCCGGCAGTTCCACCCCGACGCCCGCATCGTCGCCGCCGCGACCGACCGCGAGAACACCGAGAAGCTCCGCCGCGCCGGCGCCGACGCCGTCATCAGCCCCGCCGTCATCGGCGGCCACCTCCTCGTCGAGTCCGCGCTCGGCGACGCCGACATGGAGGGGCTCGCCGAGCGGCTGCTGGACACCGAGGGCGGGGACGACCCGTCCGGCACCGACTGACGCCGGGAGCGGTCGATCCCCCGCCGTCCCCGCCTCCGCTCTCGTCCCCGTCCTCGTTCCCGCCCGGCGGTCGCACCGCTCACGACCGGTCGACGATCGCCACGTCGGTGTCCAGGTGCTGGATACGTTCGAACGTCGGCGGCGAGACCAGCCGCGAGGCCGCCGAGCGGTCGGTGCTGGCGCCCATAAAGACCAGGTCGAAGTCGTCGGCGTTGTCGGCGAGGTAGCGCTCGATGGACTCGGTGGCCACCCGGGTCTCGAAGCCGCCGTCGAACGGCTCGACCAGGTCCGCGAGCATCGCCTCGGCGCGGCGGCGCTCGCGGTCGCTCGACACGCACGAACAGACGCTGATCCGCCCCGAGCGGCCGACGAGCCGGCGGGCGAAGTCGAGCATGCTGTGGGCCACGTCGCTGGCCCGGCGGACCGGCACCAGGGCGCGCTTCCAGCGGGTCCGGCCGGCCGCCGAGCGGTGGACGACCACGTCGATCTCGCCGCGGAACAGGTCGTAGATGTAGGGCGTCAGCGCGCCGTGGCGCTGCTCGTAGGCCGTCGCGACCAGGTCGCAGCCGGTCTCGCGGGCGGTCCCGAGGACAGTGGCCGCCGGCGACCGGCCGCCCACGGCGACGACCACCTGGCAGGGGACCCCTACCCGCGTCTCGATCTCGTCCGCGCGCGCCTCGAGGTGGGTGGCCGCCTGGGCGACCGCCCGCTCCTCGGCGCGGTCGTCGAGCCCGGCGTCGTCGACCGTGCGGTCGGGCCCGTCCCCGGTCCCGCCGGCGTCCCCGCTCTCCGTGTCGGCGTCGCCGCGGTCGTCACGGCCGTCGTCCGGGACCGGGGCGCCGTCGTCGTGCCCTCCGCGGCCGCCGTCGGTCGCGACCCGGCGGTCGGCCCGCCGGCCGTCGTCGAGGAGGTCGCGCTCGGCGCTGGCGACGGCCTCGTCGTCGACCACGTCCAGCAGGACGACCTTCCCGGCGTCGTGGGCGGCCGCGAGGCGGGCGCCGAACATGGCCGTCGCGTCGGGGTTCTCCCCGCGCATCGGGACGAGGACGTGGTCGTCGCCGTGGGTCGACTCGTAGAGGAACTGCGCGCGGCGGTCGTAGAACTGCTCGCGCCAGGCGACGAACACCAGCGCGACGACGCTGCTCGCCAGCAGCACCGACAGCGCGAACACCAGCTCCTGGCCCGGGCGGACGAGCAGCCCCAGCAGCGCCGTCGAGTAGGCCGACGGCTCCTCGACGTCGAGCGCCCAGGTGCTCGCCCCCGCGAGGAAGACGGCGACGGCGGCCTCGAACGCGCCGACGGTCAGCCCGCCCGGGGCGCTCGCGCCGGCCCCCGCCGCCCCCACGCCGAGCGCCGACCCCAGCGCCAGCGCGGCCCAGCCACAGAGCGACCCGACCGTCAGCCCCGCGACGAACCGCGCCGGCGAGGAGTACTTCCCCTCCGGGTTGGCGAAGAGGGTGTACGTGCCCGACGCCAGCGGCGGAAAGAGCAGGAACGAGAGCCGGTCGATGCTGTTGAACAGCAGCGTCACGACGGCGATCAGCAGCGGGACGAACACCAGCACCGACAGGTGGACGAGGTTGCTCGTCCGCTCGACCCAGCGGCGGAAGGCCCGCAGCTCCCGCCGTTCGAGCCGCCGGAGCCGCGCGACTGCCGCGTATATCCGGTCGCCGAACGGCCCGCGCATGCCTGCCACTATCCCGCCCCGACACAAAAAGTGTCGTCCGACGGTCGTCGACCCGGGACCGTTCGTCCCTCGCGGAGCCTGCCACTCAGAGCCGCGTGGCGGCCTCCAGCGAGATGCGGATCGCGCGCTCGACGTTGTCCTTCGCCTTCTCGGGCAGTTCGTCGTCGTCGGTCTCGCCCTTCTGGGTGCCCTCGACGAGGTTGCCGTCGACGGTGCAGATGGCGCCGGCGCGCAGCCCCTTCCGCCGGGCGAGCGTGAAGACGGCGGCGGCCTCCATCTCGACGGCCAGCAGGCCCGCCTGCTCCCAGTCGTCGACGTACTCGTCGGTCTCGGCGTAGAAGGCGTCGTCGGTCGCGATCGGGCCGACGTGAACCGACTCGCCGCGCTCCTCGGCGCTGCGGACGAGCGTGTCCAGCGTGTCGTAGTCGGCGACCGCCGGATATTCGACGTCCTCGTAGCGTTTCGTCGTCCCCTCGTTCTTGGCGGCGCCCGTCGCGACGACCATGTCGCCGATCTCGATGTCCGACTGGAGCGCCCCCGTCGTGCCGACGCGGACGAACGTGTCCACGCCGACCGCCGCGAGTTCCTCGACGGCGATCGTGGCGGAGGGGCAGCCGATCCCCGTCGAACAGATGGTGAGGTCTCGCCCCTCGTAGGTCGCGTTGACCAGTTTGTACTCGCGGTTCTCGGCCACGTGTTCGACGTTCTCGCAGTGGCCGGCAATGCGCTCGACGCGCCCGGGGTCGCCCGGGATCAGCGCGATGTCGTGTACGTCGCCCTCCTCGACCAGCAGGTGCGGCTGTTTCGCCATGGCCGCCCCTGGGACCGGCGGCGGCAAAACGGTACCCGTTCCGGCCGCTCGCGCGCTCGCCGACTCCCGAGCGCTCCCGTTCGGTGGGGAGACCTCCGGAGCCGGACGGGGGTGCGTTTCGGCAGCGATTCGAGGGCCGAAAACCGCAGGAGTGCGACGGGCTTCGACCCGAAACGAGGGGGTTCGCTGGCGCGGGAGGGTTCGACCCGAAGCGGAGGTCCGGGGCGGCCGGTGCCACGGAGAGGCCGGGTGTCACGGGGCGACCGAGTCACCCGCTCAGATCGCGGGGCCGATCAGGAACAGGAAGAGGTTGTTGGCGGCGGGGCCCATGCCGACGGCGGCAACGAAGGCGAACAGGACGTTGCCCTGTGTGGGTTCCTCCTCGACGAGGTCGGCCAGCAGGACGACGATGCCGGCGGCGACGACGAGCTTGACGGCCGCGAACAGCCACCCCTTGCCGATGTAGGGGTAGGTGGGGAGCGTCTCGGCGAAGTCCATGATCCGGCGGGGGATCGGGGTTCGCTCGCCGGTCCCGACCACGTCGACGCCGATGGCGGTCGAGAAGCCGTCGAGCGCGTGGGCGAACACGACCAGCGGGCCGGCGACGCCCGCGTGGTCGACCGCGGCTGTCCACTTGAGCGCGACCAGGTAGTAGACCGGCGCGGTGAGCACGGCGGCGCCGAGGAACCCGAGCGGGAGCCACACGAGCGCCGTCGTCGAGTCGACGCGGCCGGCGGCGAAGGCGTAGGCGAGGGCGGTCAGCGCGAGCACGAGCGCCCCGCCGACGATCCCCAGATGGCGGGCGATCGGGGCGGGGTCGTCGAGCATCTGGGCGCGGACGACCGCGGGGAGCCAGACGCCGGCGGCGAGGACGAACGTCGTCACGTACACCGCGGGCGCGGCGAAGAACGGTTCGAGCGGGTCGAGTACGAGCCCGGCCTGGTACAGCGCGTGGAAGGCGCCCCCGGCGACCATCCACGGCGAGAGCGCGAGGGTCTGCCGGGCGGTGACCGGCGGGTCCAGCAGGTAGAGCGCGGCGACGGCCGCCACCGACAGGGCCGCCAGCGTGATCGCGTACGGCAGCGGCGGGACCACGAGCCCGCTCGGGAGAATCTGCATACCCTGTGGCGCGGCGTGGACGGACGAAAGGGTTGCGGTCGGCGCGGTGTCGGGCGGTCGCGGGGTTTCGGCTGGGGCACGGGGTTCGCCCGGGATGTGGGGTTCGCCCCAGATGCGGGGTTCGGTCGGGGTGTGGACCATCACGGGAGGGAGACTGCGGCGCGACACTGCCGCGACCGCCGACGCGGCCGATCCGGGCGGGCTTTAGTGGTGGGGGTGCGAGGAGTGAGCCATGACCACGGACGCGGCGGACGTGACCGGCCGCATCGAACACACGGTCCTCGGGCCGGAGACGACGCCGGACGACGTGATCGGCGTGCTCGACGCCGCCATCGAGTACGGACTGCGCGCCTGCATCCCCCCGTGTTACCTCGAACTCGCCGACGGCTACGCGCCGACGGTGCCGCTGTCGACCGTCGTCGGCTTCCCCCACGGCCAGCACACGACCGAGACGAAGGTCGCCGAGGCCGAGGACGCCTGGGAGGCGGGTGCGGACGAACTGGACATGGTGATCAACGTCGGGCGCCTGCGGGCGGGCGAGGACGAGGCCGTCACCGACGAGATCGAGGAGGTCGTCGCCGCCGTCCCGGTGCCGGTGAAGGTGATCGTCGAGACGCCGCTGCTGGCCGAGGAGGAGAAGCGCCGCGCCGCGGAGTGCGCCCTCGAAGCGGACGCCGACTACCTCAAGACCGCCACCGGCTTCTCCGGGGGCGGGGCGACCGTCCCCGACGTGGAACTGCTCGCCGAGTACCTGCCCGTGAAGGCCTCCGGCGGGGTCGGCTCGTGGGCGGAGATGGAGGCGATGCTGGAGGCGGGTGCCGAGCGGATCGGGGCGTCGAGCGGGGCCACAATCGCCCGGGAGTTCCTCGACCAGCACGACACCGCCGAGCGGTCGGACGTGAGCGGGTGGGACGATTAGCGCCAGTCGGCGACCGCGGGACGCGCCTGGCCACCCCGATCCGTCGCGCTTTTGACCGCGAGCGCCAAGAGTGGAGTAACGCGATGGCCCGCTATCACATCGAGACCTACGGCTGCACGGCCAACCGCGGGGAGAGCCGCCAGATCGAGCGGGCGCTCCGCGACGGCGGCCACCACCCCGCCGACGGCCCCGAGGAGGCCGACGTGGCGATCCTCAACACCTGCACCGTGGTCGAGAAGACGGAGCGCAACATGCTCCGGCGGGCCGAACAGCTCGACGCCGAGACCCCCGCGGACCTCGTGGTGACTGGCTGCATGGCGCTGGCCCAGGGCGAGGAGTTCGAACAGGCCGACGTGGACGCGGAGATCCTCCACTGGGACGAGGTGCCCGAGTACGTCCGCAACGGCGAGTGCCCGACGACGACGCCCGACACCGAACCCGTCCTCGACGGCGTCGTCGGCATCCTCCCCATCGCTCGGGGCTGTATGAGCGACTGTTCGTACTGCATCACCAAGCACGCGACCGGCAAGATCGACTCGCCCTCCGTCGAGGAGAACCTGGAGAAGGCCCGCGCCCTGGTCCACGCCGGCGCGAAGGAGATTCGCATCACCGGCCAGGACACCGGCGTCTACGGCTGGGACGAGGGCGAGCGCAAGCTCCACGTCCTGCTCGACCGCATCTGCTCGGAGATCGACGGCGAGTTCCGGGTGCGGGTGGGCATGGCCAACCCCAAGGGCGTCCACGGCATCCGCGAGGAACTGGCCGAAGTCTTCGCCGAGCACGACGAACTGTACAACTTCCTGCACGCGCCGGTCCAGTCGGGTAGCGACGACGTGCTCGGCGACATGCGCCGCCAGCACCAGGTTTCGGAGTACGTCGAGGTCGTCGGGACCTTCGACGAGTACCTCGACGAGTGGACCCTCTCGACGGACTTCATCGTCGGCTTCCCCACCGAGACCGACCGCGACTTCGAGCAGTCGATGGCACTGTTGCGGGAGACTCGCCCGGAGAAGATCAACGTGACGCGCTTCTCGAAGCGGCCGGGGACCGACGCGGCCGACATGAAGGGCCTGGGCGGCACCGTCAAGAAGGAGCGGTCGAAGGCGATGTCGGAACTGAAGATGGACGTGATGGACGAGGTCTACGAGTCGATGGTCGGCGAGACCCGCTCGGTGCTGCTCACGGAGGACGGCACCGACGACTCGCTCGTGGGCTACGACCGCGCCTACCGGCAGGTGGCGATTCCAGGTGCGGAGACGCAGGGCGTCGAACTGGGCGACACCGTGGACGTGGAAGTGACGGGCCACAACACCGTCTACGCGCTGGGCGAACTGGCGTAGGCGACTCGCACCGACCGACCACCGGCCCGCGAGTTCGCCGCCAGTGCGGGACCACCTTCGCCCCCGCTCGGACGTGTGAGGATCCGGATGAACACCGGGGTTCAATTATCTCTCTCTCAAGAGACATCTGTGAACGATTCCGGACGGCAGTCGTCCGACCGGGAGACAGTCGCTACCGGGTCCGGGGACGGGCATCTGGAACTGGCGGAGGACCACCTCAGACGGGCGCTGGACGCGGAAGAGGGGTCGCGGCGAACGTTCCACATCCGGTCGGCGCTCCAGTCGATCGTGATCGAAACCGGGAGCGAAGACGACTGACGGGGCGGGCGCGGGTCCGTCGCGGACCGGCCGCCCGTGTACATTTCGTCCGGCACTCCCCTGTCGCTGACCGCGGGAACTCGGCGCCGAGCGCGTCGTCGACACCGGTCGCGCCCCGCCTCACCACTCGGGGAAGTACCGCCCGTGGAAGCCGAACGGGACGGCGTGTGGCAGCGGCGCCCGCGCACGCTCGTCGAGCGTCTCGCCGTCCAGCACCAGGAGGTCGGTCCGCCCCTCGGTCGTGTTCAGTGCCGTCACGAGCACCACGCCCTCGTCGCCGGGCCGCTCGGCGTCGGGCGCCCGGACGAAGACCGGTTCCTCGACGAACAGCCCGGACTGCTCCCAGCGCCGGGATTCGCCCGTCTCCACGTCGACTTTCGCGACGTGGTTCCCGTCGCGCTCGGCGGCCCCCTGGGCGTAGGCGTACCGGTACGGCTTCGTCCGGTCGCCCGGGGCGACCCGCGGGAGTTCCAGCCCCTCGTACAGTGATTCGCTCGTCACTCTGCCCCCCGAGAGCGGGACCCGGAACCGCCGGAGGTGGCCGTCCCGCCCGCTCTCGAACCAGTCGGCCGCTTCCGAGAGGTACAGCCCCTCGACCACGTCGGCGTCCGGGTACGCGACCAGATCGACGACGAGTTCGTCGGCCCCACCGGCGTCCCCGCCGGTCGCGGTGTCGCCCGTCGCGTCCCCTGTCTCGGCCTCGAAGGCGTTGACGTGGTGGAAGACGAACCAGGCGTCCGTCACGCGGGTCGCGACCACGTCGCCGGTGTCGCGGTCGACGACGCGAAAGCGGGTCCCCCGCTCGGGCTCCCAGTCGTAGTTGTCGACGAAGCTATCGTTTCCGGGCAGGAGGAATGAGGCGGGGTTCGTGACGAACGGGTGTTCCGTGAGGACGACGTACCGCTCGGTCAGCGCGAAGCTGTGGACGTAGGCGGGGTCGTCGGCCGGCAGCGTCGCGATCCGCTCGCGGGAGCGCGAGCCGTCGGGGAGCCGGTAGAGCGTGTACTCGCTGGGCCGGCCGAAGGTGGTGAGGAGGCCGACCGTCTCGCCGCGGTGGGGGTCCGGGACGACGTGCGCGCAGTTGACGTGGCCGGCCAGCGCGTCGGCGAAAGCGAACTCGCCGACGGTCGCCAGCGACTCGGGGTCGACCGAGCGAAAGCGGGGGACCTCGGTCATCGCGACCAGCGAGCCGTCCACGCGGGCGACGTGGACGTTGCAGTTGTCCGTCGGCTCGCCGAACAGCAGTTGCCGGACGCGACGGAGGTAGCCGCCGCCGGTGGCGAACTGCCCCGCGATCTCGCCGGTCGCCATCGCGCGGCGGTAGGTCTCCGAGCGCAACGCGCGGTTGGTGTAGCGGACGGTGTCGCTCCCGCCGTCGAACCCGAATCGGTGGAGCATCGCCAGCCCGTCGAACCAGTGGGCGACGCGGTCGCCGCCGACCTCGAAGATGGCCGGCCCGTTGCGGACCAGGGCGCCGTCGAGCCACTCCGGGAGGGATCCCTCGACCGCGAGCGCGCGGTCGTCCACCTCGTCGTCGAGCGTCGCGAACCCCAGTTCGAAGCCGGCCTCCATCGACATACCCGCCCGTTGGGCGGCCAGGGGTGAGTGGCTGGCGGTGGGGCCGCCCGGGGCTACTCCTTCTGGGAGCGCCAGCGGTCGTCGGCCAGCTGGTCGACCTCCTCGTCGGCCTTCCACTCGTCGAGTTCGCGGGGGTCGACGTGGACGAACACGTCGTCGACCTCCGGGAGGTCGCGGATCGAGTCGACGACGGCCGACTCGATGTCGTGGGCCTCGTAGAGCGTCCGCTCGCCCTCGACCTCGATGTGCAGCGACACGTCGATCTCGGGGCCGACGTAGTGGGCGATCACGTCGTGGGCGCCCTCCACGTCCGGGTGTTCGAGCGCCCGGCGGATGATCTCCCGGCGGAGGTCCTCGGGCGGCGCGCGCCCGAGGAGATAGCCGAGGTTGTCGCGGACGACCTCGATCCCGGTGTAGACGATGCCGACGGCGACGACCATCGCGGCCAGCGGGTCCAGCACCGGGTAGCCGGCGCCGGCGCCGAGGACGCCGACGATGGCCGCGCTCGCGGTCAGGATGTCGTTGCGGTTGTCGACGGCGGTGGCGGTCAGCGCCGGCGAGTTGTGCCGGTCGGCGGCCGCCAGGACGTACCGGTAGAGGGCGAACTTCGCGACGGCGGCGACGGCCAGCACCGCGACGGCGGTCGGGCCACGCGAGACGGCCACGTCGCCCGACAGCAGTGCCGTCGCCGACTGGTAGAGGACCGTGCCGCCCGCGACGAAGATGCCCAGCGCGACGAACAGCCCGACGAACGGCTCGATGCGCTCGTGGCCGTGGGGGTGTTCGAAGTCCGGCGGCCGCGTGGTGAGGTAGAGGCCCGCGACCGTGACCAGCGAGTAGACGGCGTCGGAGGCGCTGTTGACCGCCTCGGACTGGACGGCGAGGCTCCCCGTCGCGAACCAGGCGCCGCCCTTCAGCAGCGCGAGGGCGACGTTGGCCCCGAGCAACAACAGGCCCACCCGCCGGAGCACCCGCGGCCGGTCGTCGGTCATCGTCCGGGATTGACCGTCCCGGGTCAAAGCGGTGTCGGGACGGCGAGCGCGCTCACCTGTCGAGCGCACTTACCCGTCGAGGGCGAGTCGGACGGCGTGGTCCTCGCCGTCGACTGTGGCGCCGTCCTGTTCGGCGAACGCCGCGCGGAGGCGGTCGTAGGTGTCGTCGACGGCCTCGACGATGACCTGGGTGTCCGAGATGACGGGCATGAAGTTGGTGTCGCCCTCCCAGCGCGGGACGACGTGGGTGTGGAGGTGGTCGTCGATGGAGCCGCCGGCGGCGCCCCCGCCGAGGTTGAGCCCGGCGTTGTAGGCGTCGGGGCCGAGCCCGTCGTCGAGCGCGTCGAAGGTCCGCTGTTTCAGCCGGGCGTGGTCGAGCAGTTGCTCGTCGTCCAGCTCGCGGTAGTCGCCGGTGTGGTTGTGGGGGATGACCATGACGTGGCCGGGGTTGTACGGGTAGTTGTTCAGGAGGACGAAGGCGCGGTCCGAGCGGGCGACGACCCGCCGGTCGCGGTCCTCGGCGGGGTCGCCCTCGGCGAACGCGCAGAAGACGCAGCCATCGACGTCGTCGTTGCCGCCCTCGCGCTCGACCCACTCGATGCGCCACGGGGCGAAGACCTGGTCCATGCCGGCCCTGCGGGACCGACCCACTAAACCCCGACGGGCGCGCGTTCGCGGCCCGGGACCGAGGGTAAAAACCTATTGACCGGCGCGAACGATGCGGCAGGTATGTCCCGCTCCCTCCGGACCCTGCCCCTCCAGGCGGCCGCGGCGGCGTTCGTCGCCGGCGCCGCGGCCGTCACGCTGTTCGGTGTCCTCGTCGCCGGCGACCCCGTCGAGCGGGCGGCGCTCGGCAGCCTCGGCTACGCCGCCGGCGCCGCCATCGGCGTCTACATCGCCTACGCCGGCCCCGATATCGGCCTATAATTCGCGCTCCAGCACCTGCCCCCACACCTCCAGTTCACGGGACTCGTAGAACTCGCGGCCGGCGTCGTTGCCCGCCCGGCAGGCCAGCGCGAGGTTCTCGCAGTCCCGGTCGCGCGCCCACTCCTCGAGCCAGTCGAGCAGTTCGGTCCCGTAGCCCTCGCCGCGGCGCGGCTCGTCGACGACGAAGTCGTGGACCCAGAGGTGGCGCTCGTGGTGGAGCACCCGCTGGACCGAGACGCCCGCGACCGCGACGAGCGTCTCGCCGCCGGTCGCCTCCGGTCCGTCGTCGGCGCCGTGGGCCCCGTCGGTCTCGTACAGCCCGAACAGCCGGTAGTCGTCCTCCGCGCGCCACCCGCGGACGAACGCCTCGTCGACGTGGCTCCACAGCTGGCGGAGTATCGGGACGGCCTCGTCCCACCCCTCGTCGGTGGTCACCTCCCGAACGCGCGTCGGCATGGGCGACCCGTGCCCCGGGACCGGCAAAACGGTTTCCGGGCCGTGGTACCGAGACACACGGGTGACCGGCGGCCAGTCGACGGCCGACCGCCGGACTGGCTGTCACCCGTCGGGCCGCCGTCTGTGCCAGCCGGCGGAAGGGCTATCGGCGACCCGCGCGTCCCTCCGGTCATGGGACTGCTCGAAGCGATCCTGGTGTTCGCTGTCGGCTACGTCTGCGGCGCGGTCACGCGGATCTTCGCCGGGGTCGCGGCGATCCTCGCGCTCGTGCTCGCGGTCCTGGGCGTCGCGCTCCCGGCGTCGATCGTCGGGATCGTCGACCCGATCCTGGGGGTGTACCTCGGCAACGAACTGCTCTTCCTCTCGGGGTTCCTGTTCGCCATCGCGCACGACCCGGCCGGCGAAGAAAGAGCGGAGTGAGTCGGCTCGCGCCGCGGGAGCGCGGCCTCAGACCGTCGGTTCGTCCACGTCCTCGTCGGCAGCGTCGCGCCACGAGTGGGCGGGCTCCCAGCCCAGCAGGTCGGCGGCCTTCGCGTTCGAGATGGACGAATCGTCGCCCGACAGGTCGCAAGGTTCGGGCACCGACCCGAACTGCTCCGCGAACAACTCGGTCGTCTCCCGGTCGGCGTAGTTCTCGTCGGCGACCGCGAAGACGGCCTCGTGGCCCTCGATATCGGCGTCGAGCGCGGCGACCACGATGGCGGCGATGTCGCGCACGTCGATGTAGCTCCAGAAGTTCCCGACGCCTTCCTCGGGGGGTTCGTTGCCGAGACAGACGTACTCGCCGGGGTACTGGATCCACGAGGGGCGGATCGAGACGACCGGCACGTCGTGGCGGCGGACGGTGGTCCGCGCCAGCGCCTCGCCGGCCTCCTTGGAGACGCCGTAGGGGTCCTCGGGCCGGAGCGGGTGGTCCTCGTCGACGGGGAGGTAGTCCGGCGCCGGCGTCTCGGCGGCGAAGGGGAACCCGAGCGCGCTCTCGGAGGACGCCCAGACGACGCGGGCGTCGGCCCGGCCCGCGGCCTCGAGGACGTTGTACGTCGAGACGACGTTGTTCTCGAAGACCTCGCCGCCGGGGTGGTCCAGCGGGTCGGGGATGGCCGCCCAGTGGACGACGGCGTCGGGGTCGAACGCTCCCACGAGGTCGAACACGTCGCCGCGGTCGGTCAGGTCGGCGACGCGCACGTCGACATTCTCACGTTCGCTCTCGGCGTACCGCTGGTCGACGCACAGGACCTCGTGGCCCTCCTCGGCGAGTCGGTCGACGATCCAGCGGCCGGAGCCACCGAGGCCGCCGGTGACGAGTATCCGTGACATGTGCGATGTCTCGGCGCGCAGTCGGATAAACCCGGAGAAAGCGGATCAGACGGGGACGAGCAGGACCGGCACGGCCCGCGTCTCCAGCACCGCTTCGGTCATGCTCGGCAGGACGAACCGCTCGACCGCGCCGCGCTCGACGTCGCCCATGACGACGTAGGTCCAGTCGCGCTCGGGGTCGGCGGCCACCTCGGCCAGCCGACCCTTCGTCGACGGGCCCGCCTCTTCGTCGTCGGCGCTCTCGACGGCTACCTCCGCGTCGACCCCGGGGGCCGTCCGGTCGAGGGTCGACTCGACCTCCCCGCGCACGTCGATCGACTCGTCGACCAGCTCCCGGAGGTGGTAGACGTAGAGGTCGTCGCCCGCCTCACGGGCCCGCTCGGCGGCGAACGTCAGCACCGACTCGCGGCCCTCGCCGCCGTACGCGACGAATATCGTACCCATGTGCCGTCCCTACCGGCTCCGCGTCGTGACTTCGCAGCCGTCCTCGGTCACGATGATCGTGTGTTCCTTCTGGCTGACCATCCGGCCCTCGTCCTCCTTGAGGACGGGGTAGCCGTGGACGATGTCCTGGCGCTGGAGCCGTCGCAGGGCCATCTTCGGGCGGCGCACGTCGAGCCAGCGGGCGGCGAACGGCAGCGTCCGGAACTCCTCGGTGATCTGGTCGAGCGCCTGGCGGGCGGTGCGGTCGCGGACCGACCCCTCGCGTTCCAGCGCGAAGATCTCCTCCTGGCTGCCCTCCTGGACCTTGCCGCCGCCGTCGGTGGCGAACGGCTCGACCGCGACCACGTCGCCGACCTCGAGTTCGGCGCTCTGCTCGACGGCGCGGTTCGGGATGTTCGGCGTCGTGTGTTGCTCCCAGTGGCCCAGGCCGTGGCCGGTGAGGTTGACGACCGGGTTGTAGCCGTAGCCCTCGATGGTCTCCTCGATGGCGGCGCCGATCTCGCCGGTCTCGACGCCCGGCTCGACGACCTCCAGCGCGGCGTCGAGCGCCTCGGCGGCCGCCTCGGTGAGTTCGGCCTCGCCGGCGAGGTCGACCGTGACGGCCGTGTCGGCGAGCCAGCCGTCGATGTGGACGCCGATGTCGAGTTTGACGAGGTCCTCGCCGATCTCGCGGTCGTCGTCGGGGCCGGCGGCGCCGTGGGCGGCCTCCTCGTCGACGCTGACGTTGACGGGGAAGGCGGGCTCGCCGCCGAGCTCGCGGATGCGGTCCTCGGCCCACTCGCTGATCTCGAGGTACCCGGTCCCGACCTCGACGCGTTCGGCGGCCTCGTCGCGCACCTGCGCGAGGATCTCGCCGGCCTCCCGGCACTTCTCGTACTGCTCGGAGTCCAGATCGACGCTCATGGCTCGCGGTTTGCACCCTGCGGTCAAAGGGTTTCTGTGTCGCCGGAGGCGACGGCGCCCGCCGTCAGTTCACCTGCGCCGTCTGCATCGCCGGGCTGTTGTACGCCTCGCCGACGTTCCCGTCGGCGTCCAGCACGACGATCCCGGCGTCGCCCTCGGCGGCGTCGTCGAACTCCTCGATCGCCAGCCGCGCGGCCGTCGCGGCGTCGGCACCCCGTTCGAGGAGGCCGACCGCCCGACGAGCCAGTCCCTCGCGAGCGATCGCCTCGCCGGCGCCGGTCGCGCTCGCCCCGCCCGCCTCGCTGGCGTAGAAGCCCGCGCCGACCTGTGGCACGTCGCCGACCCGGCCGGCCAGCGCGAGCCAGCGGCCGCCGGTGGAGGTCGCGGCGGCGATCTCCTCGCCCGCCCGGGCGACCGCCCCGACGGTGTCGTGGTCGTGGGGGTCGGCCCGGGACGGCCGGTCAGCCGCCGGGGAGTCGGCCGCGCCCTCGCCGACCGGATCGCCGTCGTCCCCGTCCTCGTCGTCGCTGCCCCCGTCCTCGTCGCCGCTCCCGTCGCGCTCGTCGCTCGCGAAGTGCTCGCGGACCCACCGGAGGTGCGCTTCGGGGTCGTCGGTCGGCGGGTCGGCGTCGCTCCAGCGCTCGCGGGTGCGGTCGGCCCACAGGTCCAGGCCCGTCTCGACGCCGACGGCGCCGGCGAACGAGACCGCCTGCTCGCCGGCGAGCATGACGTGAGGCGTCTCGGTTGCGACCGCCCGGGCGACCTCGACGGCGTGGCAGACGCCCGGCATCGCGGCCGCCGCCCCCGCCTCGCCGTCGGCGGTCATCAGCCCCGCGTCCGTGCGGATCGCCCCGTCGCTCTGGACGGCGCCGCCGACGCCGGCGTTGAACGACGGGTCGACCTCGAGGACGCGGACGGCCGCACAGACCGCCGCGACCGGGTCCGACTCCTCGGTCCCGCGGGCGACGGCCTCGTCCAGCACTGCCTGGCGGTCGGCGGGCTCGTCGGGCGGCGACCCCGCGCCGCCGTGGGCGATGATCTGCATACCCGATCCTGCCGTCCCCGCCGTCATAAGTTCGGCGTCCCGCGATTTCCCGCGGGCGCGCCCCTCACAGCGTACCCACAGTCGGTTTCGGTATCCCGTCCCCACGGTCCGTCTCGCCGGTATGCGAGGATCGTCGACACACTCCTCGGGCATCGTCGAAATCACGTTCGACGATCCCGAACAGATTCGGAGCGCGTCGGGGTTCGTTCCGGCGAAACCACCTCACGGAAAACGGCAGTCCTTTAGGCCCGAACGTGGAATGGCGGCGTATGGGATACGAGTACGACAGGGTTGAGGTTCCGTCTGACGGAACGCCGATCGAAGTCGTCGACGAGGAGGCCGACGAGCTGGACATTCCGGAGAACCCGATCGTCCCGATCATCCACGGGGACGGGATCGGGAAGGACGTCGGGCCGGCCGCCCAGAAGGTGCTCCAGGCCGCCGCGGAGGCGACCGGCCGGGAGATCAGCTGGATGCGGGTGTTCGCCGGCGAGTCCGGCCGCGAGAAGTACGACGAGAACCTGCCCGACGACACCGTCAACGCCATCGACGAGTTCCGCGTCGCCATCAAGGGCCCGCTGACGACACCGGTCGGCGCCGGTTTCCGCTCGCTGAACGTCGCCCTGCGCCAGACGCTGGACTTCTACGCGAACGTCCGGCCGACCTACTACCTCGACGGCGTCCCCTCGCCGATGAAATCGCCCGAGGAGATGGACATGGTCACCTTCCGGGAGAACACGGAGGACGTCTACGCCGGCATCGAGTGGGAGGAGGGCACCGAGGAGGTCGAGCAGGTCCGCGAGTTCGTCGAGGAGGAGATGGGCTTCGACTCGACTATCCACGACGGCCCGGTCGGCATCGGCATCAAGCCGATCACCGAGAAGGGCAGCAAGCGGCTCGTCCGCAAGGCCATCGACTACGCCATCGAGCACGACCGCGACAAGGTCACGCTCGTCCACAAGGGGAACATCATGAAGTTCACCGAGGGGCAGTTCTCCGAGTGGGGCATGGAGGTCGCCGAGGAGGAGTACCCCGACGAGGAGGTCTTCGCCGCGCCCGACTCGCTGTGGGAGACCCAGGACGAGATCGACATCCCCGAGGGCGCCGTCATGGTCGAGGAGCGACTGGCCGACGCGATGCTCCAGTGGATGCAGCTCCGCACCGACGAGTTCGGCGTGCTGGCCATGCCGAACCTCAACGGCGACTACCTCTCGGACGCCGCCGGCGCCCAGATCGGCGGCCTCGGCATCGCGCCGGGCGCCAACTTCGGTGACGCCCGCGTGCTCGCCGAGCCGGTCCACGGCTCCGCGCCCAAGCGCGCCGGCCAGGACCAGGCGAACCCCACCGCGATGATCCTCTCCGGCCGCCTGATGTTCGACTACATGGGCTGGAAGGACGCCGCGGACCTCGTCCGCGACGCCGTCGAGGAGACCATCTCCGGCGGCACCGTCACCTACGACCTCGCCCGCAACCTCGACGACGCCGAGAAGGTCTCGACGACCGAGTACAGCGACGCCATCGTCGACACGATCGAAGACCTCGCGTAGACGGACCCGTTCTCGACTCGCCACGCTCGTTTTTTCACGCCGCCACCTCGTCCAGCCGCCACGCTTCCGCCGACGGTCGCGCTCCACTCACTCCGCACCGGCCCAGGTGTAGTGCTGTGCGACGTGCAGCGTCGAGTCCGGCACCACGACGTCGAGGCCCGGCGCGTCCGAACCGTCGCCGACCGAAAGGAGGTAGGGGAGCCAGAGTTCCCCGGCGGCCGCCTCGCCGCCGAACGCCCGGTGTTCGTCGACCGGGCGCAGCCCGCCTTCAGCGTCCCCGTCCTCCGCGAACACCCGGACCGAGCGGCTGACCAGGTCGAGGACGAACAGCCGCCCCTCGCGGGCGGCGACGGAGATGGGCAGGAGGAACTCGCGGCCGCCGCCGTACCCGGGCTCCCCGACGGGGTGCCACTCGTCGCCGTCGAACCGCTGGAGGCGGTTGTTGTTCTCGTCGGCGACGTAGACGCCGCGGTCGCCGACGGCCACGTCCGAGGGGTTCCAGAAGCCGCCGTCGATGTAGCCGAAACAGCCCCGGTCGCCCCGCGGCTCGGCCCCGTCGAGGACGCGGTCGTAGTCCCAGGCGCCGATCCGCCCGTTCGCCGAGTCGGCGACCCAGACCCGGGCGACCCCCTCGCCCCGCGGGTCGACCGCGATCCCCCGCGGGAGCTTCACCTCGCCGTCGCCCATCCCCCAGGTGCCGAAGGAGTCGACCAGGGTGAGCGAGACGCCGGCGCCTTCGTCCCCTTTCGCCGCGGCTGTCTCGCCCCCGACCGCTTCGTCGACCGCGTAGACGTGGACCTGGCCGACCTCGTCGGCCTCGTGGTAGTGGGCGGTGTAGTCGGTCACGAACAGGCGCCCGCCCCCGCCGGTGCCGGCGGGCCAGTAGGCCAGCCCGAACGGGAACCGCGTCGCCGGGAGTTCCACCGGGTCGACGCGGCCGCCCCGGTGGCCCGCCCGGCGGCCGCGGTCCCCCTCCGCGTCGGCGGCACGCCCGCCGTCGGTGACGGCCCCGGAGTCGTCGGTCCCGTCGGTCACGGCGCCGAAGTCGATGCACCCGAGCCGCCCGTTCGCGCCGTCGCCGACGAGCGCACACCCGTCGAGCGGCGAGTCGGGGTCGGCGACGACGACCGACCCGGTCGGGACGGCGAACTCCCCCGGGCGGTTCCGCGGGGCGCCGACCGACCCGAACCGCCCCGCGGACTCGGTGTGGATGTCGACGGCGTAGGCGCCGATCCGTCCCGCGAGCGCCTCGGCGGTCAGCACCGGAAGCGTCGGGTCGTCGGCGTCGGAGTCGGGCACCGAGACCCCCTCGAAGCCGTCGATGGCGACCGGCCCCCGGAAGCGCTGCTGGGCGTCGCCCTCGCCCGGGCCGGGATCGTCGCCCGAGATGGCGTCGTCCCTTCGCCGGGTCCCGTCTCCCCGCCGGCGGCCGTCGTGAGGGACCCCGATCCCGTCCTCGATGGCGGCGTTCGCCCGGATGTCCTCGCCGTCCTCGGGGACGACGCCGTCGGCGATGCCGACGCTCGTGTAGACGTGGACGCGCCCGGTCGCCGCGTCGGGGACGAAGATCTGGGCGTCGGCGCCCGACCCGACGACGGCCACGTCGCGGGGCATCGGCAGCTCGGCGAGCACCTCGTCGGACAGCCCCTCGAACGGCGCCGCCGCTCCGGTCCGGTCACAGCGGACGACCGTCGCGAGCTTCGGCGGCCCGACCGGGCCGTCGTGGAGCACCCCGTAGCCCGTGTTCGCCACGTAGATCCGCCCCTCGTCGTCGACGTCGAGGCCCTGTGGCCAGTACAGCGGCGTCGGGTTGTCCTCGCCGACCGCCCGGATCGACCGGAGCGCTTCGCCCGACTCGTCGAAGACGACCAGCCGACCCCGCAGGTCCGCCCCCTCGCGGTAGAACTCGTCGGCCGCGATTACCCGGACGCCGTCGGGGTACTCGTGGGCGACGACGCCGTTCGGGTGGAACGTGTCGTCCGCCCCGAACTCGTCGACGGCAGTGACCTGTGGGCAGTCGCCGTCGTACGCGTAGTCGAGCCGCTGGACCCGGCCGTTCCCGGTGTCGGCGACGTAGACCGCGCGGTCGGTGGGGTGGTGGGCCAGCCGCATCGGGAGGTCGAATCGGTCCGGCCGCGACCCCGCACCACCGACGGCGGCGAGCAGCCGGTCCAGGTCGTCGTCGACGACGAGCAGCCGGTTGTGGCCCGAGTCGGCGATCCAGACGTTGCCCTCGGCGTCCTGTGCGGTCCCGACCGGCGACGCCAGCCGGGGGTCGACGCCCCCCAGCGACGCCGGGAGCGACGGGGACCGGTCCCTCGCTCGCAGTCCGTAGCACCCACGGAAAGTGAACCCGCCCATACCGATCGATCAGTTGCCAGGTCTATGTGAGTTGCTATCGGGCGACGGGCGACCGCGGGCGACTCACTCCGCCGTGGACGACTTCGCCGGCGAGCCGTCCGCGGCGGGCAGCGAGACGACGGCGGCGGGGCCGTCACCCGAGTCGTCGACGCGGGCGCTCCCCGCCGAGCGGTCGAGGACCCAGGCGAACAGCCAGGCGCCGGCGTCGCGGTGGCGGTCGAGGGTCGCCTCCGGCGGCGCGGTGAACGGCTCGACGGCGCCGCGGTCGACACGGGCGTCCGGGAGCGAGACGCGAATCTCGACCCGTCCGTCGGTCTCCTCGGCGCGGACCCGGAGGGTCGGTTCGTCGGCGTCGCTGGCGCGGGCGAGCGCACCGAACAGCGCCTCGAAGGCCGTCGCGACCGACGGCGGGGCGACGACCGCACAGTCCGCGGGGACGGCCGCCGACACCGCCACGGGCCCGCGCCGCTCGGCGGCGGCCTCCGCGGCGGCGTCGACGACGGTCGACAGCGACTGCGGGCGCACGCCGTCCCGTTCGAGCGCCCGCTCGGCCGCGCGGGCCGTCGTCGCGGTCGCCGCGAGGTCGTCGCTGGCGCGCTGGATCGACCGCGCCAGCGCGAGCGGGTCGTCGCTGTCGTCACTGTAGTCGCTGTCCTCCGCGTCGGCCAGCGCGTCGGCGATGAGCTGTGCGTGGCCGGTCACGAGCGTGAGTTCGTTGCGGAGGTTGTGCCTGAGGACCCGCCCGAGCACGCGCTTGAGCCGGGCGAGCTCCGCGGCGCGGCGCTCGCGGGCCGTGACCTCCCGGCAGGTGCAGACGGCGCCCTCGACGGAGTCGGGGTCGGTGACGGTCAGCTCGTAGCGGTGGCGGTCGCCGTCGGCGCCGCGGACCCGCGCACAGAGGGTCCGGTCGCCGCCGGCCGGCCGCCACCACTCGTCGGGCCCCGCGTCGTCGCCGCGGTCCGCGGCCGCGTCCGGGCTGCCATCGTCGGCACCGTCCCGAGTCTCCCCGTCGGCGACACCGCCCCGACTCCCCCCGTCGCCCGCGTCGTCGGCACCCGCCCGGCCGCACGCGGCACCGACGGTCGGGAAGACCTCCCGGACGTGGGTGCCCCGCAGCGCCGATCGGGGGCGACCGAGCAGGCGTTCGAGCGCCTCGTTGACCAGCGTCAGCCGGCCGTCGGCGTCGACGACGAACATCGGGTCGCCGGCGCTCTCGACGAGCGTCCGGGCGCGTTCGAGCCGCGGGTCCGCGGCCCCGCCGGTCGCCTCGCGGCCGACGTTGACGACGCCGGCGTACTCCCCGTCCTCGCGGCGGACGGCGAACTGGAGCGCCAGCGTGACCCGCTCGCCGTCGGCCGTCTCGAAGGCCACGTCGAGGACCTCGCTGTCCAGCTCCGGCGTCGCGAGCAGCCGCTGGACGGCCAGCTGCCCCTTCTCCAGCTCGCCCGGCGCCATGAACTCCGCCGAGTGGGTCCCGGTCATGTCCCCGTACCCCAGCGCGTCGGCGAACGCCTCGTTGTGGTAGACCACCTCGCCGTTCGCGTCGACGACCGAGACCCGGTCCCGGGCGTGGTCGACCAGCGCTGCCAGCAGCGTCCGGCGCCGCTCGCGGGCGGCCAGCGGCGTCAGGTCCCGCGCGTAGCGCACCCGGAGGTCGTCGCCGCCGACCGTCAGCGACAGCGCCCACTCGCCGACGTGTCGCAGATCCGTCCCGTCGGTCGCGGTCCGGACCGCCGCGGCCGCGCCGCCCGGGGGCGGGTCGGTCGCGTCGGCGAACCCGGGGTGGCCGTCCGGGACGCGGGTCGCCGTCCCCGCACCGCTCGCGACGCGGACGGCCGCGTCGGCCCCGGATCCGACCGCGGCGTCGCTCCCGTCGTCGGGGCGCTCCGAGCCGGCCCCAGCCGTCGACACGTCGACATCGACCGACGCGCCAGGCGGGTCGACCCGTCGGGGGCCGGCGTCGACCCCGACGAGCGCGAGGACCTTCTCGACCAGGAAGGTCGCCGGCGCGGTGCCCGTCCCCTTCTCGACGAGGCTGTCGACGGCGGCGAGCCGCTCGCCGTCGATCCCGGTGTGTGCGGCGCCGGCGTAACAGACGACGGGCGCGTCGGCCCGGTCGGCCGCCGCGGCGAGGCGGTCCCAGTCGGAGTCGGCGATACAGTCGGTGACCAGGCAGTCGACGCGGCCGGCCTCCAGCGCCGCGACCGCGGCGTCGACCCCTTCGGCGCGCTCGACGGCGACGGTCGGGCCGACGCCGGCGGCGGCCTCGCGGATCCGCGCCGTCGCCGAGCGGTCCGGGTCGAGGTGGCAGACGCGCACGTCCGCGTCCTCGGGCCCGGCCGTGTCGGCCGCGTCGCCGCCGGCCATCGGCCCGCCGAGCCCGTCGGCGCGGTCGAACCGGACCGTCGCGCGGGTGCCGTCGCCCGTCTCGAACGAGAGGTCGCCGCCGGACTTGGCGACGACCCACTCGACGAGCCAGAGGCCGACGCCGCTGCCGTGGTCCAGCGGCGTCTCCGCGCCGCGTTCGAGCGCCGCCAGCTCCGCGTCGGGGATCCCCGGGCCGTCGTCGACGACCGAGAGCGTCACCGACCGCTCGTCGACCGTCCCCGTCACCGAGACGGTCGGCGCTTCTCCCGCGTGGGTGGTGGCGTCCTGCTGAGCCTGCGAAGCAGGACTCGTCGAGCTGTGCTCGACGGCGTCGTCGGCCCCCGGCCGACGGCTCGTGGAACTGTGTTCCACGGCGTTTTCGACGAGGTTCCGGACGGCGAGGTCGACGACCGGCACGGCCCACACGTCGACCGACGGGGCGTCGACGTCGAGCGTGGCCGCGGACGGCGGGTCGACGGAAGCGACCGCCCGGTCGACGGCCTCGTCGAGCGCGACCGCCGTCGGCTCGGGGTCGGTGTCGACGATGCGCTCGACCGCCGCGGTCTTGGTGACCAGGTCCGCCAGCGCGTCGGCCCGCTCGCCGATCGCTCCCGCGAGCGCCGCGCGTTCGCCGTCGACGCGTTCGGTCAGGCGGTCGGCCAGGTCGCCGATCTCGCGGACGCCGTCGGCCACATCCGTGCGGACGACGCCGGCGAGCAGCCGCCGGAGCTGTTCGAGCTCCCGGCGGCGGCGCTCGCGCTCGGTCACGTCGCGGAAGGTGCCGACCGTCCCGACGACGGCCCCGTCGGTCCGTACCGGCCCGAACGTCGCCTCGAACCGCCGCTCGCGCCCCTCGGCGTCCGGGAGCCGCAACTCGGTGTCGTGCCACCGGCGGCGGTCGCCCGCGCGGACCGTCTCCAGCGCCGCGGCGATCCGGTCGGCCGCCGCGTCCGGCACGGGGTCGGTCGCGGGCACCCCCTCCAGGGCCGCGGGGTCGACGCCGAGAAACTCGCCCATCGCCCCGTTGGCGAGCGCGATCCGGTCGTCGGCGTCGACGACCCACATCGGGTCGGCGGCGCTCTCGACGAGCCGCCGGTACCGCTCGGCGCGACCCGCCCGCTCGGACGGCCGGTCGGGACGGCGTGCCGCGCCCAGGATACCCCCTTCCGGCCGCGCGGTCAGCGCCACCGACAGCCGGACCCGCGAGTCGCCCCACCGGAACGCGAACTCGCGGGTCAGCTCCGTGTCGGGGTCGAGTTCGGCGACCGTGGCCACCCACGCCGCGCGCTCGTCGTCGACGACGAGCCGGGCGACCGGTCGCCCGACGAGCGACGCCGGCTCGGCGCCGAGCCGCGACGCGAACGACTCGTTGCAGTAGGCGACCCGCCCCTCGCCGTCGGTCGCGAGGAGGCCGTCGCGGACGCGCTCCGCGAGCGTCTCGACGGTGTCGAGCCCGTGGTCCCGGGCACGGACTCGCGTCACGTCCTCGAACAGCTCCACCCGGTCGGCCGCCGAGTCGGCCGGACACGGCGCGGCGGCGTGGCGGTACACCCGCCGACCTGCGTCGGTCCCGAACGCCACCGCGGTCCCGTCGGTCGCCGCTCCCTCGGCGGCCGCCGTCGCGACCCGATCGACCGTTCCGGGATCGGTCGCCGCGGCCGCGAGCGCGTCGTAGAAGTCCCCATCACCGGCTGCAACCGCGGGGTCGATCCCCAGGGCGTCGTCGAGCGCGGCCGTCGCGTCGACGACGCGGCCGTCCGCGACCGCCACGGCGATACACCGGCGGGCTCGGACCGCATCTGGAACGTTCCCGTCCGCGATTTCGCCCGCGTCGAGCTCTGTGTCGGCCGACGCGCCCTCGGCTGGCGGTTCCGCTCGGCCGGTGGCCGCCGGCTCGTCGGTCGGCGGCTCCGCTCGGTCGCCGTCCGTCCCCGAGTCCCCGCCGGTCATCGACAGTTTCGAATCCCTCGGGCGAGCGGCGGCCGCCGCTGGCGCGGCCCGTCGCGGCTCGCCCGGACGCCCCCTCGTCCGTTCGTTGACACGACCGCGGGTAGCGGGCCGCGTGCGATAAAAGTACCGTCGCCGGGTGCGAGCGCGTCACGGGCGACGACCGCGGCCGTGCAGTCGGCGCCAGCGGGGCGGAACGTTCACACCGATCCGGTCCTAACGGCGCGGCGTGACACGGACGCGTCGGTGGGCCGGGTGGCCGGCCGCCACGAGACGGCGCCGGCGGGGTGAGCGGGCGGCGTGAGCGCGACGCTCGACCTCGAACCCGGGCCGGCCGCCGTCGGCACGCTGGTCGGCCTGGCGGGACTGGTCTTCCTGCTGGAACCGTTCGTCGGGCCCGTCCCGGTCGGCGGCCTGCGCGTGCGGCCGGTCGCGCTCTCGGCGGCCGTCCTCGCGGTCGCGCTGCTGCTCGGCGCCGTCGTCTTCTATCGCCGGGGTCGGCGGCTGTTCGCGCTGGCCCACGCCGTCTTCGGCCTCGCGTGGGCGGCCATCGTCCTCGGGACGGCGACCGGGAGCGGGACGCTGCTGCTCGGCGGCGTCGTCCTCGTGATCGCTGGCTGCGGGTTTCTCGTGAGCCAGGCGCGCGAGCGGTGATTGCGGTTCCGCGGTCGCGAACGGCGACCGGGGGCAGTCACCGCGGACCGAAACGGATTACACCGACCCGTGTGCCGACTCGTGGTATGCGACGTGACTGGTGGGTGACACTGGCCGCCGCGGCGCTGGTGGTCCTGTCGGGCTGCGCGGCGCTGGGCGGGGGGACGGCGACGCCCGGTGCCGACGCGCCGACGGACTCGCCGGTCGCCACGCCGACGGCCACACAGGGCGAATCGACGACGAACGACGCGGGTACGGCGACGGGCGGCGCGGGTGCGGCGGGGACCGACCGGGCGGGCGTCGACTCGGCGGAGTCGACGGCGACCGGGACGCAGTCGACGCACACGCCCGGGACGCGTGCGACGCCGGGCGAGGGACAGTCGCTCCCGCCGGGCGTCCGCGCCGACGGGACGGTCAACGAGACGGCGCTGCTGGTCGCCCACTTCGAGGCGGTCGCCGCCTCCGGGTGGCGGCTCCACCATCGGAACGGCGACGACTCGCAGGTGGTCTACAGCGTCGACGGCGAGCAGTACGAGCGCGACGACCGGGGAGCGGCCTGGTACTCCGGGGGCGTGCTCGTCACGAACCGGACGCTCGTCGGTCCGCCCTACGAGATGGAGTCGGCGTCCAACACGACGACGGGGGCGATCGGACCGACCAGCGGGATCAGCCTGGCGCTGAGCGTCCGGATGGCGACGAGCGACTACGCGTGGACCGGGACCACGGCGTCGGACGGCCGGACGCTCCACGAGCTGCGGATGACGGGACCGAAGGGCGCCGGCGCGTCGCTGGGCCACTACACCGGGCGGCTGCTCGTCGACGACGTGGGCCGGATCCACCGACTGACCGGCGAGGTCGGCGACAACGAGTCGGTCGCCGACACCTACGACTTCGACTACGAGTGGGGCGTCGACCGGGCGCCCCGGCCGCCGTGGCTCGACCGGGTCCCCCGCGGGGTCGTCGAGAAGACGCCCGACGGAACCGCCCTGAACGTCACGCTGACCGGCGGCGCGGCGGTCCCGGCCGGGACCGAGTTCGAGTTCACCCACAACCTGACCACCCGGACGGTCACACTCGACGAGCGCCTCGAACCCGGCGAGTCGCTGTACGTCGGGCTGCGCGAGCGCGACGGCGACCGGTCGGCCGTCACCGCCCGGCAACCGTTCGACGGCGAGGGGCTGGTGGACCTGCGCGGGCAACGGACGGGCCTGTCCGGCACCGCGACCGTCGACGGGGTCGGCGTCGACCTGTCGTTCACCGTCGGCCGGCTCGACATCTAGGTCGGCCTGGCGCGGCCGCCGAACCGCGACTCGGCGAGCGCGAACGCGAAGGTGCTGGCCAGGCCCAGAAGCGTCGCGCCGGTGAGGGTGAAGGCGAGATACGACAGGTCGCCGTACGCGAGGACGAAACTGGAGACCCCGTGGAGGATGAAGGCGATCGCCAGCACGTAGACGGGCGCGTTGAGGTGGCGCCACTCGAACTCGCCGTCGATGTAGCCGTCGACGACGCGGCCGAGGCTGCTGGTGACGCCCGCGGCCGCGAACCAGCGCAGCGAGCCGTAGACGAGCGCCGCGATCACCTCGATCACGGTCAGCGCGTCGCCGGGCGCCGACTGGAGCTCCTGGACCGTCTGGGCGCCGGTGAACCCGCCGATCACCAGCAACAGGCCGGCGACGAGGTAGGTCACCAGCGAGACGCGCCCGGCGTAGAGCCCCTCGCGGACCCGGTCAACGAACGCGTCGAGCCGTTCGCCCAGCGCCAGCCCGCGCGACAGCAGGTAGAAGCCGATCAGCGCCGACGTGACGCCGAAGACGGCGCCGGGCATGTCGAGGCGCTCGGCCAGAAGCGACAGGGGGTAGATGAGCAGGAGGATGCCCATCGGGATGAGGATCGTCCCCCGCGTCTCGGGGTCGTCGAGCACCTGCTTGATCGTGTAGTACATCGACTCCAGGTCCTGGGCCTGCCGGACGACGACCCGCTGGACGCCGTCGATGGGCACCCGCGAGCGGATCACCGGGAGGACCGACTCGTCCTGGGCGCCGTCGGTGACGACCATCGCGCGCACGTCCTCGCCGGTGGCCAGCCCCGCCAGCACCTCGTCGAGTTCCTCGCCGACGGCGCGGTTGGCGGCCACGTCGCTGCCGTCGACACCGGTGACCGCCGCCACCTCGACGGACTCGTCGTCGACCCGGTCGGCGATGTGCAGCCCCTCGAAGAGGACGTTCACGTCGCTGTCCTCGGGGTCTGCGGTCGCCAGGTCGACGGCCGCGGCCTCGACGGCGTCGCGGCCGACCACCGGCGTCTCCACGCCCGTCTTGCGCCCGAGGTCGTCGTCGAGGTCCACGCACAGGACCAGCAGCATCGGTCGGGAGTAGGCTACGGCCCTGTATCAGTCTTCGGGGCTCGCGTGGCGTCGAGAGGGCGGTGTCGGGACGGGACCTGGTCGGTCAGGTCGGCGCGCCCCGGCGAGCTTGGTAGACCCGCGTCACGCCGGCGACGACGAGCATGGCGACCAGCAACGCGGGCAGGATTCCGAGCGCCGCGCGGAGGCCGACGCGCTCGGCCAGCAGGCCGACGACGGGCGGGACGAGTGCGATGCCGACGTAGCCGGCGCTCGTCGAGATAGCGTTGACGGGGCCGCTGTACTCGGGGGCGGCGTTCATCCCGAACGCAGAGAGGGTGGGAAAAGTAGCAGAGATCACCAGCCCCAGCGCGAAGACGGCGACGAACAGCCAGCGGCCGCTGGCGAGGTATATCGTCGCGAGCAGCGCGGGCATGGTGAGCGTCAGCGTCACGAGCACGAGGTCGAGCGTGCGGCCGGTGCGGTCGGCGAGGTAGCTGTAGGCCAGGCGGCCGGGGACGTACGCCGCGAGGAACGTCGAGAGGACGAGGTTCGCCTCCGCCGCGGGGAGTTGCCGGGCCGCGAAGTACGGCAGCCAGGTAAAGAGGGTCCCCTCGATGCCGCCGTTGAACACGAGGACGCCGGTCATCCCCGCGACGGCGGGCTTGCGGAGGACCTCCCGGAGGTCGCCGAGAGTGAGTTCCCGCTCGGTCGCGACGGAGTCGGGCAGGTCCAGCCGGACGAGCAGGACCGTCGAGACGAGGAAGCCGACGGCGACGACGCCGTAGGCGAACCGCCAGTTCCCCGCGGCCAGCGCGGCGGTGACGACGAGCGGGCCCGCGGCGGCGCCGGCGGCCCACACCAGCGCGTAGCGGTTGAAGATCCGTGCGCGCCCCTCCGGGTAGAGGTGGCCCAGCACCGCCCGGTCGAGCGCGCGGAACGGGCCCGTCGCCACCCCGCGGAGGAACAGGGCCGCGAGGAAGACGAGGAAGACCGGCGCGATCCCCGTCAGGACGGCGCCGACGGCGACGACGGCGGCGCTGCCCACTAGCGCGCGGTAGATGTCGATGCGGCCGGCGACCAGCCCGACGACCAGCACCGAGGCGACGAACCCGAGCGTGCCCGCCGTGGCGACGAGCCCGAGTAGTCCCTGCGAGACCTGGAAGCTCTCCTCGATGCTGGGCAACAGAGCGCCCCGCAGTTGAAATCCGACGGCGTCGGTGGTGACGAACGCGAAGATGGCGACCGTCCACAGCAGGCGCTCGCGGCGGTCGGTGGGCTCGGCCACGTCAGTCTCCCGTCGGGATCGGCGGCTCGTCCTCGTCGCGCGACTCGGTCCGGCTCACTGGCCGAATCGAACGGGGCCACCCCCAATAGGGCCGCGCTCGCGGCCGGAGTTTCCGGTTCGTGCGGCGGTCGCGGTTTCCGGGTCGCGTGGCGGTCCGGGGTTCCGGACCGCGCGGGCCGCGGGCGCCACCGGTTGACATCCCCGGTCGGGAACACACGACTTTTCCCGCTCGACGGGATAGGTAGAGCCGATGATATCCGAGGGCTGCGAACAGTGCGCCAAGGGCGGGAAGATGGTCCTGTTCGTCTACGGTTACTGCGACCAGCGCGACTGTTTCTACTGTCCCCTCGGCGAGAACCGCAAGAACGTCAACCAGGTCTACGCCAACGAGCGGCCCGTCGAGTCCGACGAGGACGTGCTCGAGGAGGCCGAGCGCATGGACGCGCTCGGGGCGTCTATCACCGGCGGCGAGCCCCAGGAGGCGATGGGCCGCACCACTCGCTACCTCTCGCTGCTCAAAGACGAGTACGGCGAGGACTTCCACACCCATCTCTATACCGGCATCACCGGCGGCCGGGAGAACATGCGCCGGCTCTCGGAGGCCGGCCTCGACGAGATCCGCTTCCACCCCCCCTACGAGCAGTGGGGCGACCTGCACGGCACCGAGTGGGAGGAGATCCTCTACGTCGCCCGCGAGGAGGGGCTGACCCCCGCGTTCGAGATTCCCGGCATCCGCCCCGAGCAGGAGTTCATCGACTTCCTCGACGAGGGCGCGGCCGACTTCTGCAACATCAACGAGTTCGAGATGTCCGACGGCAACTACCGCCGGATGCAGGAGGAGGGGTTCGAGCTGCGCGACGAGCACATGAGCGCCGTCGACAGCCCGCGCGAGCAGATCTTAGAGGAGATGGGCGACCACGAGAAGGTGTACTTCTGCACGAGCGTCTTCAAGGACGCCGCCCAGCACCGCCGGCGGCTCAAGCGGATGGCCCGCACGCTGCGCCGCCCCTTCGACGAGATCACCGACGACGGCACCCTCGTCTACGGGAAGACGTGGGTCGACGCCGCGCGGCTCGACGAACTCGGCGTCCCCGAGGAGTACTACACCGTCAAGTCCGACCACGTCGAGGTGGCGTGGTGGCTGCTCGAGGAGATGGTCGAGGAGGGCGACGTGCCCGAAGGGGAGATCGTCGAGCAGTACCCCACCTACGACGGGACGGTCGTCGAACGGACGCCCCTGTCGGGCGGGAGCGGTGGCGGCAGCGACGGCGGCCGGTCCGCGGCGGGCGACTGATCCGTCCGGCGCCGCAGGCGCCGGTTCATCGCATCGAGCGGAGCGAGATGCGCCTTTTTGCCCCATCTTTTTGCGCGAGTGGTACCCGCAGGGAGCGTAGCGACCGAGGATACCCGAGCGCAAAAAGGTGGTCGCGGCAGTACCCGACCTACGACGGCACCGTCGTCGAACGAACGCTGCTGTCCAGTAGTGGCGGTGGCGACGGCGACGGCGGCCAGCCCGCGGCCAGCGACTGACCGTCCGGCACATCCGCGGTAGGTATTTGTCGCGCTGGCGAGAGGGGCCCGTATGCTCGGCGGACTCGACCGCTACGACTGGCTGTCGCTGGCGCTGGTCGCGGCGACGCTGGTGGCGGGGCTGGCGCTGTGGGACCGGCTGCCCGCGGAGATGGCGATCCACTTCTCGGCGTCGGGCGAGCCGGACAACTTCGCGTCGAAGCCGGTGGCCGTCGTGTCGCTGCCCGCCGTCATGCTCGCGACGCTTCTGTTCATCGAGGGCGCCGGTCGTGTCGACCCGCCGGCGGACCCCTCGGTACTGGGGGTCGTGACCGTCGCGACGATGGCGCTGCTGGCCGCCGTCCAGGGGCTGCTGTTCGCCTGGAACCTCGGGTACGAGGTGCCCTTCGAGCTGTTCGTGGCCGGCGTGGGCGTCTGGGTGGTCGTCGTGGTCGGGTACACGGTCGCCCGCGAGCGACGGGCCGGTCTCGGCTGACCGTGCTCGACTGACGGGGCCGGACGCCATCGGTGACGACTCCGTGGAGGCGTCCGATGGGCCGCCGCGCCGCGCTGCGTGGCCAAAGGTGTTTTGTGGGTTTGACATGAACGCGGGGGTGTGCCCGCAGTGGACTGCGATCGGACGAGGGAGGGGTGTCGATGAGCGACCGGACGCTCGGCCGGCGGGCGGGGGAACTGGTCGCCGCGGTGGTCGTGGTGGCCGCGGTGGCGGTGTTCGCGCGGCGGGTCGGGCCGGACCTGTCGGTGACCGTCCAGTCGGCGCTGTTCGGGCTGGGCGCGACCCTCGCGGTCGTCGGGGCGGCGGCGACCCGATTCCGGCAGGGACTGCTCTTCCTGTACGCCGCGCTGCTCGCGGGGGCCGTCGGCTACGCGGCGTCGACGCACTCGCTCCGGACGGCGGGGACGTTCGCGGCCGTCGGACTCGCGCTGGTCGCGCTGTTCGGCGCGGTCTACGTCGTCGAGGAGCGCCGCTACCGGCTGCGCCGCGGGGAGGCCGTCGCGGCGGTCGTCGTGGTCGCCGTCGCGGGCGGGGCCCTCGTCGCGGCCGACCTCGGGACGAGCCCGCTGACCTACGAGACGACCGTTCACGACGCGGCGGAGATGCCCGCCGACCCCGAGCAGTCGACGGCGGTCGTCGTCGGTGCGGCGACGGTCGACAACGACTTCGTCTACCGCGAGCAGGTCTCGTTCCCCGCCGCGCGGGCCTGCGTCTTCAACGGGACGGCCCGGGCGGACGTGCCCGTCCTCTACAGGGCCGGCGGGTCGTACTTCCCGTCGAGCGTCGGCGGGAACGGCCTGATCCGCGCCGACATGACGGTCCTCCCGTCGCAGGCGACCGTCGAGTCGCTGTCGGCGACGGTCCCCGTCGAGCGCGCCGAGAAGTGTCCGGCCGCCAGCGACCGCGAACGGATCGTGGTCGTCGTCGACGAGTAGTCGGCGCCGACCGCGCCCCCCGGCCGCTCGGGCACGCGTCTGTCGCCCCGTCGCGGACCGGCGCTCCGGCACGTTGACCCCCGAGTTCGGAGCAACAGTTACCGACCAGCGTCGTGTACGGCCGGCCATGCGACTCGACACGATCGGCGTCGACGAGTCGGTCGCGGCGGTGTTCCCGCCCGAGCGGCTCGTCGAGCGACTCGCCGACGCGACCGCGGAGTCGGGTGTCGACGTGACGGGCGTCGACGGCTCGCCGGCGTCGCTGGCCGACTGCGACGCCGTCGTCACCTTCGAACACCGCGACGCGTTCCTCGACCTGGAGTGGGTCCACTCGATCCAGGCCGGGGTCGACCGCTTCCCCCACGACCGCCTGCGCGAGCGGGGCGTCGCCCTGACGAACAGCACCGGCATCCACGGCGACGCCGTCGGCGAGACGGTCGCGGGGTTCGTCCTCGCCCTGGCGCGGCGGGTCCACCGCCACGCCGCCAGCCAGGCCGACCGCGAGTGGGACCGGCCGGCGTGGGACGAGGCCTGGACGGTCGCCGGCGAGCGGGCCTGCGTCGTCGGCCTCGGCGGCCTCGGCCGGGGGATCGTCGACCGGCTGACCGGGCTCGGGCTCGACGTCGAGGGGGTGCGCCGCGACCCGCTGCCGGAACCGGGCGTCGACCGAGTGTACACGACCGACCGGCTCCGGGAGGCCGTCGCCGGCGCGCGGTTCGTCGTCCTCGCCGTCCCGCTGACCGACGCGACCCGCGATCTGGTCGGCGCCGACGAACTCGCGGCGATGGACGAGGACGCCTACCTGGTCAACGTCGCCCGCGGCGGCGTCGTCGACCAGTCGGCGCTGGTCGACGCGCTGCGCGACGACGAGATCGCCGGCGCAGCCCTCGACGTGTTCGAGACCGAACCGCTGCCCGACGACTCGCCGCTGTGGGACCTCGACGACGTGATCGTCTCCCCGCACTGCGCGGCTTACACCCGCGACTACTACCGTCACGTCGCGTCCATCGTCGCGGAGAGCGTCCGCCGGGTCGCCGACGGCGACGACCCGGTCAACCGGGTGCGCTGAATTCCCCGGCCGGTGCGACCGACTTCCGCCGGCGGAGTCGCGCTCGACGGTCAGTCTCCGGGCGGTTCCGGCGTCAGGGCTCGATCACGAGCTTGCCGAGGAAGCTGTCCTCCATGACGGCCCGCTGGGCCTCGCCGGCTTCCTCCAGGTCGTAGCTGCGGGCGAGTTCGATCGACAGCCGGTCCCGTTCCATCAGGTCGGCGACGCCGGCGAGCCCGACCCGCAGGTCCGGCATGTTGAACATCGACATGAACTGGTAGGACACGTCCTTCGAGCGGGCGGCGCCGTCGTCCGTGAATCCGGGGTCGGGGCTGTTCTCGCCGATCCCGACGACGCGGGCGCCCTGGGCGGCCACGTCGGCGTCGAACTGGAGGTAGTCGTCCAGCCGGTGGTCGAGCACGGCGTCGACGCCGCCGTCGGCGGCGTCGCGGACCGCGTCGGCCAGGTCGTCGCGGCCGTAGTCGAGGACCGTCCCCGCGCCCAGGTCGGCGAGGTCGTCGTGGTAGCCCTCGCTGGCGGTGGTAATCACGCGGGCGCTGACGGCGTCGGCGACCTGGACGGCGGCGTGGCCGACGCCCCCGGACCCGCCGTGGACGAGGCAGTCCTCGGCCGGGTCGAGGGCGGCGTGGTCGACCAGCGCGCGCCACGCCGTGACGGCCGCGACGCCCGCGGCGCCGGCCTCCGTCAGGTCGACGCCGTCGGGCAGGGCGACGACGCGGTCGGTGGGGACGGTCGCGTACTCGGCGTAGGCGCCCTGGTAGCCGGCGTTGCCGACCCCGGTGCCGAACACCCGGTCGCCCTCGGCGAACCCATCGACGCCGTCGCCGGTCGCGGCGACGGTCCCCGCGAAGTCGACGCCCGGCGTGAACGGGAGGCCGACGGGCTCGTAGGAGCCGTCGCGGAAGTAGGTGTCGACGGGATTGACGCCGGCCGCCGCCACCTCGACGAGCAGTTCGTCCGACGCGGGTGTCGGACGGTCGGTCTCCTCGACCCCGAGGACCTCGGGGCCGCCGTGGTCGTGCAGACGGACTGCGCGCATGTCGGTCGGACGAACGGGCCGACGAAGGTTAACTGTGGGCGTCGCACGGACGCTCGCTCCCCGCTCCGCTCCTGGCGCCCCCGTGCCGACTGCCGGGGTGGTCCCCGACCGCCGGACTGCTCGGTGACACCGGGATCGATACCTAATCTCTGAGGCCCGGAGAACTTCCGTCTTCGGCCCTAACTACGGACTGGCTCGTGTGACCGCGAGCCCCATCCCACCACGGATGCACCCCACCCGCGACCCACCCCGTCCACACCCACCCGTTCCCGCGCTCGGGGGAGCGTAGGAACCCACCCTTTCCCGGACCCCTCGTGCCGGCGACCGTTCGTCCCCTTCGCCGTCTCCACTTTTCACCCCTCGTACGCACCGAACAGCGGCAGCGACCGCTCGGAACGATAACTTCACTTGCTACGGAGAGGGACGTGTGCCGCAGTCCGGCCGGATCGCCGCCGGAGTCGGATCCAGCACGCTGTCGGACGACACGGGCCGGCGGCCGCCGAGTGACCCCCAAACCGCGAGCCCTCGCCGGCGGGACCTACTCGTAGTAGCTCCGGCGCTCGACGACCTCGGCGAAGGCGACGTTCTCGCGCACGTCCGTGATCTCGACGGTGACGCGTTCGCCCTGGTCGGTGTCGGGCACGATGACGACGAACCCCCGCTCGACGCGCGTGATCCCGTCGCCCTGCTCGCCGATGTCCTCGATCTCGACGGTCCGTTCCTCCCCCTCCTCGACCGGCGGCGACCGTCCCGAGCGGTCCTCGCCCCCCCGGTCGGGACGCTCGGTTCGCGCCGCGTCGCCGGTCGCCGCTCGCTCGCCGTCGTCGCCGTCCGACGGCGACGGGACCAGCGCCACGCGATACGTGTCGCCGGCCGCGACCGAACCGGTCCTGACCTCTCGTTTCGGGACCTCGACGACGTAGGACCCGTCCCGTTCCTCGATCCGCGCCGAAAACAGACAACGAAGCTGGTCGGAGATCTCCATTCGTGGCGTCTACCGCCCACGCAAGCGGCCGTCGCACTTGGTTCTATCGTGTGACGAGCGACAGGACGGTCGGTTCCACGGTCGCGACCGGCAGACACCCGGGACCTCGAACCGCGGGCGAACGGCGGCACGTCGACTGGTCGGTATGAAAACGGGCGGGCCCGGGCAGGGCCCGCCGCGAAACAACGAACGGTGGGGTGGGGCGGGTTCGGGGTGACCCCGAACGGAGTGGATGGCTTCAGTGTCCGTGTGTGCGGACGGGTAGCACTGAGGCGCTTTCCGGCATAAGTCTTGTCCCGTCGGCGTCGCCGGGTCGTCGTGATCGGCGACGCGCGACGCCCGCGGTCGTCGTCCGCCGACCACCCCGGCCGGGGACCACTCCTGGGGTCTGGCCCCGAAACCGGGAGTTTAACCTGCGACAGCCACCTCCCGGTCGGTATGTCGCTCGGTCGCTCCCTCCGACAGTGCGCCGCCGCGGCCGGGGTCGGCGCGGAGACGCTCCTCCCGATAGACGCCAACCCGGTCCCCGCCGACTGGCGCCACGTCACGAAGGTCGACCCGGAGACGGCGAAACTGCTGCCGGTCGCCTCCCCGCTCTACCTCCGGCACACCGACGCCGTCTCCGTCGGCGGGTCGAGCGCCGTCACCGCCGAGAACACCGAGGAGACGTTCCGCCTGCTGGCCCGCGCGCCCGTCCCCGCGTTCCACGAGCCCAGCGAGGCGCGCCACGTCACCGAGCGGACCCGTGAACTGGCCGCCTTCCTCGCGCTCCCGGAGGTGCTGAACGGCGAGACGGGGGCGCTCGTCGGCACGCTCGGCGAGGGGCTGGTCTACCTCCGCGACGAGCTGGTCCCCGACCTGCTCCGCGAGAAACTGCCCGGCCCGGTCTACCGCGCGGTCGGCGACCCGCTCGCCGACTTCGCGACCTCGTGGCTGCTGGAGGCGGCCGTCTTCGAGGCGTACATCGTCCAGAACCCCGAGAGCGCGGCGGCCCGCCGGGCCGGCGTCGGCGAGTCGGACGTGCTCTCGCCGGCGGTCGCGCGGGAGCGCGCGCTGGTCGCCGACCGCCACCTCGACAGCGAGGTCGTCTACGTCGAGTACTCGGGCACCTACGGCGGCGACGAGGCCGCCGAGGTGCTCCGGGCGGTCGCCGACGCCGTGACGGGCGCCCGCGTCTGGTACGGCGGCGGGATCGACGACCGCGAGAAGACGCGGGCGATGCTCGACGCGGGCGCCGACACGGTCGTCGTCGGCGACTGCTTCCACGACGTGGCCGACGAGGAGGTCGAGGTCTGCGCCCGCGCCGTCGAGGCGCTCGGGACCGCACCGTCCGGCGACGACATCCGGTCGTGGTTCGACGCGGCGGTCGACCTCGAAGGGACGGCCGCGGCCCGCTACCTCCGGACGACCCCGGGCGTCGACGACCCCGGAGCCGCCGCCGAGCGTGGGCTACTGGCCGCGCTCGCGCTCTGTTTCGGTGCCCTGCCCGCGGTCGTCCCGGCTGGCTCCGGGCGCCCGGAGGACCCGACCGGGTCGCCGGCCGAACGGACCCGGGCGCTGCTCTCGGAGATGGACACCGACGCCGCGGACCGGCTGGCGGACACGCTCGCGGACGGGAACGGGGACGGGAAGCGTGCCCTCGACGACTACTGCGCTCGCGTCGCGACCGCGCTCTCGGATACCGACGCCGAACCGCGACGAGTTCGACACCTGAGTCTCTCGAAGCTCTCCGTATCCCGGTGAGCACTGCGGAGGGCGGGCCGAGCGGCGGATGGACCGCCGACCGGTCGGAGCTACCGGTCCCGGCGTCCCGGACTCCCGGGGAGGGCGCCGGGGTCGCCCGAGAGGTAGATGTACTCGGCGGCGATCCCGGTCAGGATGGACTCGGAGTCGACGGCGTACTCGATCGCCCGGTCGAGGTACAGCGAGGAGATGTCGACGACGCGGTCGTATGCCTCCCGGTCGTCGTCGGCGACGACGTACTCGGCGGTGACCGGCGTCAGCTGCGTCTCCGCGCGGTCGGCCGCGAAGTCGTCCACGTCGTCGAGCCACACCTGCGCGCCGATGATCGCCAGGACGACCGCGTGTTCGAAGGCGGGCTCGATCCGGATGTCCGCGGCCCGGAACATCTCGATCATCCCCTCGTAGATGACGCCGACCCGCTCGTACTGGGTCTTGCAGTAGGGCCACTCGCGCTCCTCCGCGGTCAGCGTCCCGGCCTCGCCGTCGAACGGCGCGTACTTGTACTCGGCCTCGATGCGCTCGACGGCCTTCCCGGGGTCCTCGGCGACCGGATCCGTCCCGTCGCCGGTGTCCCTCTCCGTCTCGCCGGCCTTCGCGTCCGCCCCGTCGGTGTCCGCGTCCGTCCCGCCGTCGCTCTCGCCCTCGCCGAGCGCCCGCGCCATCAGCGCGCGGAAGTGCTCGTCGTCGGCCTGGTGGGTGTTCGACTCCGCGACGGCGGCCTCGTAGGCCTCGCGGACCGCGTCGGGGAACCCCGACATCTGGGCGTCGACGCGCTCGCGGAGCCGGGACTGGGCGATTCTGGCCGCCCGCTCCCGTTCGGCGTCGTCGAGCGGCGGGTCGGTCTCGAAGTCCCCGAACTCCGCGTCGTTGATCGCGTCGCGCATGTCGCCGTCGAGCAGCGCCTCCGTGCAGAGGCGGGCGACCCGCTCGACGCGGCCGACGAACTCGACCTGTTCGGCCGCCTCGCGTCGCAGCCGCTCTCGCCGGGCCGGGTCGGTCCCGCCGACGAGCGACCGGGCGGCGTCCCCGGCCGACCGCGTCGGCTCGTCGGTCACGGGATTGTACCCGTCGCTCTCCTCGATCGCCCGGCGGTAGAGATAGCCCAGCGTCAGCTCGACCGGGAGGGTCAGCTTCGTCTCGTAGCGGAAGTCGACGTCCTCGTAGCCGAGTTCGCGCTCCAGTTCGGCCTCGATGGCGCCGTAGGCGTCCGCGAGAAATTCGTCGAGCGTGTCGTCGACCCACGACTTGATCCGCAGCGCCGTGAGGTCGAGTTCGCCGGTCCGCGCGTAGAACCGGGCGACCGCGCGGAGCGACAGCGGCAACTGGTCGCGCTCCGACGCCCACCGCGCGGCGGCCCCGAGCGGGGCCGCGGGCGAACCCGATCCGGAATGCATCGGCCGCCTGTTCCCCGGCGGCGTTTGTATAGCTGTTGAAACCGCCGGCCTCCACCGATCGCGGGGTCGACTTCGACCGAGACGACCGCCCGGCGGAACCCGCCGACCGCTCCGAACAGTCGCTCCCGGACCGCCGCGGTCGGTCACTCCCCGACGGCCGCGACCGTCTCCCGGATCGCCGCCACGTACTCCTCGCGGGCGTAGCCGAGCCGGCCGATCCAGACCTCCTGGTAGGAGGGATGCACGAGCGGGACGAGCGTCGTGTCTAGCTCCCGGCACTCGACCGTGTCCAGCACCGAGTCGAGGAACCCATCGAGATCCAGCCCCTCGACCGCCAGCACGGACTTCGTGGCGTGTTTCCCGGTCGCGAGCACCGCGTCGGGGTCGACCGTCCGGACCTCCTCGACCAGGTAGGGCCGGCAGTTCGCCCGCTCTTCGGCGGTGGGTTCGCGGTTGTCCGTCGGGTCGTCGGGATCCGCGGGGAAGCACTTGACCGCGTTCGTGTAGTAGGCGTCGCCAGCGTAGCCCGCGTCGGCGACGAGCTCGCGGACCTTCCGGCCGGAGCGCCGCGAGGTGTAGGCCAGGCCCGTCAGGTTGCCGCCCCGCCAGCGGTCGGCGTCCGGGTCGCCCGCGGCGGGCGCCTCGCCGACGACCACCAGCGTCGCGTCGGCCGGTCCGTTCCCCCAGGCGATGCGCTCCCGGCGCTCGGCCAGCGCGGGACAGCGCCGGCAGCCGTCGGCCAGGGCGTTGCGGTCGTCGGGGTCGGGGAAGGTCGGCACGGTCGATCACCCGGATCGTGTGGTCACTCGGGGCCGGTGACGCTGCGCCAGGCGCGGGCGGGCCAGGCGAGGACGGTCGCGAGGCCGGGGTAGCCGTCGGCCCGCCAGACGACGGCGGCGGCCGCGACGAGCAGGAACTCGAAGTACAGTTCGGGGGAGGCGTCGATCAGCGCGAGGTGGGCCGCGAAGCTCTGTTCGACCTCGTACTCCATCGGCGGGACGACGGGCCACAGCAGGAAACCGGCCCCGCGGACCTCCAGGGCGACCAGCGAGTACAGCGCGTCGCCGAACGCGTGGACGACGGCGCCGACGCCGAACGCGACCGCGAGCGGCGCCTCGCCCTCGTCGCGGGCGCGGGCCACCGAGTACAGCAGGGCGACCAGCGGCACGAGGACGAGCAGCGAGTGGGCCAGCGACCGGCCCGACGGCAGGACAGACAGCGTCCACGCCAGCGGCTTGTCGACGAGGTCCGGGAACTGCGAGGCGACGGCGACGACCAGCGCGGTCGCCGGGGTCGGGCGGTGACCTCGGCCGAGCCGGGAGTAGAGACTGTAGGCGAGATACGCCAGCGCGAGGTGTCCCCAGGGCCACATCCACCGGAGGCGAGGGGCGTCCGGTCCTTACGTGTGTCGGCTCCCCGGCGAACCGACCGGGACACGCCGGCGGGTCGAGCAGTCGCGTTCCCGCCGCGACCCCCAACTGGTTCTGAAAGGCATATGCGCCTCGCGGCCGTCGGGGCGGGTATGGGCTACGCGTGTCCCGCCTGCGGCGACCCCCAGGCCGACGCCGAGCACCTCGCCAACCACCTCGCGTTCACGGCCATGCTCCGCGGGGGTGACCACGAGGCCTGGCTCGACGACCGCGTCGACGACTGGGCGGAACTGGACCCCCCGGAACTCGCCGAACGGGTCGTCGACCACGCCGACGAGGAGGAGTTCCCCCAGGTCTTCGAGGACACGACCGGCGGCGACCACGACCACGGCCACGACCACCAGCACGGGGGCGGCCGCCAGGGCGCCGGTGGCCCGATGCCCGGTGGGGCCGACGCCATCGAGAACGCGGCGCCCGCCGGCGTCGCCGACCTCGACGACTTCGAGGGCGAGACCGACGACGTGCTCGCCGAGGCGAAGGAACTGACGCGCCAGCGGCGGGAGAACGCCACTGACGGCGCGGACGGGGAGGGGGGCGACGACGGGTCCACCGACACCGCGGACGGCGAAGACGACGAACACGAGGCGGCGGACGCCGCGGACGGGGACGCGGCCGACGACGAAACCGACGGTTCCTAAGTCGCGGCGGCCGAACCGACTGGTATGGACACGGAGGGCACGCTCTCGCCGGCGACCGCCGCCGCGGCCCGCGAGCGCTACGCGGCGCTCGGGTCGACGGCCCAGGTCGTCGTCAAGGAGACCGCGAAGGCGATGGGGATGGACGCCGAGGAGTACCGCGACCGCGTGACGAGTGACGTGGTCGAGACCGCCCGCGACGCGCTGTTCGCCTCCATGCTGGAGGTCCGCGTCGGGTCGCGCGCGGAGTTCGACGAGTGGGTCGCCGACCACGACGGCTACGAGGTCCACGAGGTCGGCAGCGAGAACGTCGACCGGGTCGTCTGGCACGCCGCACCGGCCGCCGAGGCGGTCGTCGCCGCGACCTTCCACGAGGAGCGCGAGGCCGCCGTCGGCACCCTCCGCCGGCAGGCGTTCGGCCGGATCTACCGCGACCTGGTGACCGGCGACGCCGGTGACTCCGGCGGCGGCGAGCACGCCGACGAGGAGGGAGAGGCGGCCGACGAGTCGAACGGCGAGTAGGGTATCGCCGTCGCGTATCCGTGTCGTTTTCACGCGCTCCGCCGTAGCGAGAGGTATGCGTCGGGTCACTCGCAACGCCGTCCTGTTGATCCTCGGAGTCGTGGTCGCGCTGCTCGCGCTCGGTGCCCTCCCGTCGCTGCTCGCCAGCGGCGACCCCTACTACGTCACCGCCGAACCCGTCGACGTGAACGGGTCCGCCGACGGCTCCGGCGCGGCGGCCGTCAACGAGAGCGCCGCCGTCAACGGCTCGACCCTCTCGGAGCGGCGCTACCCCTACACCACGGAGGCGCTCCGCAACGGCACCTCCGACCCCTACCGCAAGGGCCCGTGGGGGCTGAAGGAGTCGTTCACCCACTCGCCGTTCGACGAGCGGTCGGCGCTGGCGGCGCGCAACGCGACCGCCGTCTCCGAGTCAGGCGTGCTCGTCTCGTACAACGGCACCCTTTACCGGGTCGCGGTCGGACAGCGACCATGAGCGACCGCGACGACGCGGACGACGGCGGCGACCGCGACGACGAGCGGACCGACGGCGGCGACCGCGAGGCGGCCGACCCCGCGGCGGACGGCCGGACCCGCGAACCCGGCCACGAGTGGCGGGTCACCGAGCGCGAGACCGAGTACGAGACCGGCTGGTACACCGGCGGCTACGACCGCGTCGAGCAGCCGGACGGCTCCGAGAAGTCCTACTACTGGGCGGAACTCCCCGACGCCGTGGTCGTCGTCGCCCGCACCGGCGACGAGCTCGTCCTCGTCGACCAGTACCGCCCCGTCATCCGCGAGCAGTGCCTCGAACTCCCCGCCGGCATCGTCGAGGACGGCGAGTCGTTCACGACCGCCGGCGCCCGCGAGCTGCGAGAGGAGACGGGCTTCGACCCCGCCGGCGTCTCCCTGCTGGAGGAGTTCTGGTGTTCGACCGGCGTGCTCCGCCACCGCCGGGGCATCGTCTTCGCCGAGGGGCTCGAACCGGTCGAGCGGAAACTCGACGGCAACGAGTTCCTCTCGGTGACCACAGTACCCGTCGACGACGCGCTCGACGTAGCGCGGCGCCAGCCCGCCAACGACGCCACCATCGAAGGGGTGTTGCTCGCGCAGGCGGAGGGGCTGCTGTGACCGGCGAGCGGAGAGATGACCCGATCCCCGCGAGCGCCGGTGACCTCGCCGACCCGCCCGCCGACGCCGGCGCCGACTGAACCCGGCTCGATACCGAGGTCGTCTGGGAGAACCCATACTTCGAGGCCGGCTACGACGAGTACCGCCAGCCCGACGGGGCGGTGAGCCGCTACTACTGGATCGACCCCGGCGACTTCGTGGCCGTCGTCGCCGAGACGGCCGACGGCGAGGTCGTCCTGCTCGAACAGTACGACGCCCGGCTGGACCGGTCGCTGCTGACCGTCCCGGGCGGCGCCGTCGACGACGGCGAGTCGTTCGTCGACGCCGGCGTCCGCGAACTCCGCGAGGAGACGGGCTTGCGCGCCGGCGAAGCCGAGTTGCTGGAGGCGTTCGAGCCCACCGCCTGGACCCGGATGACCCAGGCGGTCGTCTACGCGTCGAACCTGGAACCCGGGACTCCCGAGCGCGAGGGCGGCGAGGACATCGAGGTGTACACGGTCCCACGCGAGGACGCCGTGGCCGCGGTCCGGTCGCGTGAGGTCCCGTTCGCCGCCCCGCTCGTTTCGTTGCTCGTCGCCCGCGACGAGGGGTTTCTGTAGTCGGGGGGCGTCCCGGGTCCCTCCGGCGGACTCCGACGAACCTATGCCGTCCGACTCCCGATCCCGACTCAACGATGGACGGCGAGATATCCTGCGAGGAACTGCAGGCGCTACTGGACGACGGCGACGGCGAACCCGCGGACGATCTCCGGATCGTCGACATCCGGAATCCGGGCTCGTTCGAGCGCGGACACATCCCCGGCAGCGAGAACATCCCGGCGAACGAACTCACGGACCGCGTCGAGGAACTCGACGGCGCCGACCGCGTCGTGACGGTCTGCCCGAAGGGCAAGTCCAGCGTCCAGGCGGCTCGCCTGGTGGGATCCTACGAGGGCGTCGACGGCCCGGTCGAGAGCCTCGCCGGCGGGCTCAGCGAGTGGGACGGGCCGCTTGAGGCAGAGGTATCGGGCGACGCCGGCGACGAGTCCGCGGCGCCGTTCTGACGCCGTCGCTGTCGTTCGGATACTGTCCTCGATACGGCCCAGCGCCACCGCTCGCGGGCGTGAGACGGTGGCTCGGTGGAAGTCCTCGTCACAAGGGGCTCAGGGGGGGTAACTGCTCGTCATCGCCACCGTGCGTGCGTAGTCCGGCACCAGTCAAAAGCCCGTTCGTTCGCGGCGGGCGGTACCCACCGCAATGTGCAATTTTTGTGTATTGGGCGGAGCACTTATCACGCTATGTGCAGAACGTGCACACGAGATGAGCGCGAGTGACGACCACAAGCGGGTTCACTTCCAGTCGCCCGAGTCCCTCGTCGAGCGCCTCGACGCCATCGCGGACCTGTTCGGCACGGATCGCACGGACCTCCTCGTCGAGGCGATGCGCGAGTACATCGAAGCCACCGCCAGCGACGAGGGGTTTCAGGAGTTGGTCGCCCGCCGCTACTACGAGGACGACCTCGACTTCGAGACGGTCAAGCGGCTCGTCGACCCCGAAACCGCCCAGCGGTTGCGACTTCTCAAGGCCGACCTCGACGAGGAGCCGTACGACCTCGCCGCGCCCGACGATACGGACATCTACGACGACGACCGCCGTTCCGTGACGCCCGACGCGGCTGACGAGTCGACAGACGAGTGATGAGCGGTCGGACACGCCTGCGGGCGGTCGTCGCGGACACGAGCGCGCTCGTGAGCCTCGCCGTCCCGAGCGCCGATCGAACCTACGACACGCAGACGGAACCGGACCCGCTACAGTACGTGCTCACCTCGTGTGACGTTTCGGTGCCACCGTCGGTCATCACGGAGCTACAGGAACTGGCACAGTACAGCGACATCCACGCGGCGGCCGCCAACAACGTCCTCGCCGCACGATCCCACTACGACGTCGAGGACCCGTACCAGCGCACCGCGACACCCGAATCGCGTCCGACGTTCGGTCTCGACGACGGCGAAACGGACGGCATCGTTCTGGCGAACACGCTCGAAGTCGACGGGTTTCTGACCGACGAGTTCGGCGGCAACAACTTCGCGCTCGTCCACGCGGCACTAACCGGACCACGGATCGTTCCGACGCCTCGCTTGCTCTGTGACTACGCTCGCGACGGTCACATGAGCGTCGAGGAAGCACGCGCACTGATCCGGACGATCAGTCCACACCGGAGTTGGGGAGACAGCCCCTACGTTGCGCAGTTACTCGACCTGCTCGACTGAGTCCGTCCGATTTCTATCGGTATCGGAGCTATCGATAGAAACCGGGCCTCAGCGGTGGTAACTGCTCGTTATCGCCACCGGGAGAGGGAGTCCGGCGCCGGTGAAACGGGTACTCGATCGGGCTTCGGCCGGACTGCGAGCACGGGCGGACCCGCCGCTCGTCGTACCGATCGAAACTGACAGGAGACCGGCCTGTGTACCGCGACTATGGACCGTTCCCCCGAGTCGTTCGCCGAGGCGCTCGCCTCCGGCGACACCGACCGCGTGAACGAGGCGATCGACGAGGTCGAGGCCGTCGACGCGACCGAGCGCGTCGAGGAGTATCCGGCGCTGTTCGACGCGTGCTATCCGGTCTACGGGAACGACGACGGCTACGTCAGACAGGCGGTCGTCCGCTTCCTGCGGGACGCCTATCCGATGCTCGAACTCCAGATCGCCGCCGTCGAGGGCGACCGTGTCGACGGGTACACGACCGACGACCTCGCCGGGATCAGGGACTGCCTCGTCGAACTCCTGCTCGAAGCGCTCGAGGACGACGACGGCAGGGTCCGGTCCGCCGCTGTCGACGGCTTCGACACGCTCGGCGTCGCGCTCGACGCGGCGGAGCTCACCGCCGAGCGAGCGGCGCTGGTCGACGCGCTCGACGACCTGTCCGACAGACTTCCGGAGGAGAAAGCCGAGCACGCCGAGAGCGCGAAACGCTCCGTGGAGCGCATGGGGTTCGTCGGCGGTCTGATGTCCGATATCGATATCGACTCGGCGTAACCGCTCGTCGCCGCTACGACCCCCGTCCGCGGCCCCGGGTCAAAGGGCGTTCCGCATGAGTCATCGCGTGGGTTTCGCATCAAAATACATTATATGCGAGCGTGAAACGTCGGGTAATGAACGCGGGCGACACGGCAGCCGAGCCCCCGGGAACGGGATCGACCGCGTCGGAGTTCCCGCTCGACGCGGTGCTGAGCGTGTTCAGGTCCCGGGCCGACCCGGCGCGGCCGCTGACGGCGAACGACGTGATGGAGGAGTTGGACTGCTCGCGGCGGACCGCCCACAACAAGCTCAACGAACTGGTCGAGCGCGGTCACCTCGCCACGCGGAAGGTCGGCGCCCGCGGCCGGGTGTGGTGGGTGCCGATGGAGAGCGGCGGGGCCGACCCGCGGTTCGACGCGGCCGGCCGGGAGCCGTCGGTCGACGCCGAGATCGAACGTGCGGACCTGCCCGGGTCGGGCGAGACGCTCGAACGCCGCCGCGAGGCGCTGCGAGCGGCCTACGACTACCTCAGCGAGCACCCCGACGCCTCGACGGCTGCGATCCTCGAGGAGGTGTTCCCCGAGCACCCCGCCGGCTACGAGACGGCCGACGAGTGGTGGGAGCACATCGAACCGGCGCTCAAGGACCTCCCGAACGTCGACGTGGCCGACGACCGCGACCACGCCTGGCACTACGTCGGAGGGTGACCCCGTGGGAACCTCCCCGACGCCCCCTCGGACGACGGCGGCGGTGACCGACCGGACGGTGAGCGACTGCGGCGACGCGGACGGAGCGGGGTGAGTCACGGTGGCCGACGACAGCGGGACCGACGGCGACGACGCGGACGGCCACTCGCCCGTCTACGCCGCGCCCGACGAGTTCGACGCCCCGACCGCGCGGTACACGCCGGTCGCCTACGACAACCTCGACGAGGCGCCGGCGACCGACGACCATCCCGACGAGGGCCGCGGCGGCTCCTTCCGGCTGCTGGACCTCCCGAAGGTGCCCCGGCTCAAGTACGTCGTCGGCCCCAGCGCGATCATGCTCGGGGCGTCGCTCGGGAGCGGGGAGACGCTGTTCTGGCCCCAGCTCGTCGCCCGCTACGGCTGGGCGCTGTACTGGATCTTCCTCGCGGGCGTGGCCGTCCAGTTCGTCCTCAACACGGAGATCCAGCGCTGGACGCTGGCGACCGGCGAGACCGTCTTCCGGGCGATGGAGCGGGTCCATCCGGCGGTCCCGCTGGCGTTCATGCTCGGCGGGTTCGTCAGCCTCGGCTGGCCCGGCTGGGCCGCCAACGCCGCGCGGGTCGGCGCCGCCGGCCTGTCGCTGGGCACCTACGACGTGGCCGGGGTCGCCGTCGCCGGCTGGCGGGTCCTCGGCATCGTCCTGATGGTGTTCATCTGGGTCTCCTACCAGGTGACGCCGCTCATGTACAACGTCGTCGAGCGCCTCCAGATCGTCCTGATCGTCGCGTCGCTCGCCTTCGCGCTCGCGCTGTTCGCGCTCGTCGGCTCGCTGTCGTCGGTCGGGACCGTCCCGGACGGGGCGGCGGCGCTGGGCGACCGGCCGCCGGTCACGGCGGTCGCCGTCCTCCTGGGGGCCATCGCGTACGCCGGCGCCGGCGGCTACCTCAACCTCTCCCAGAGCCTCTGGATCCGCGAGAAAGGCTACGGCATGGGTCGCTACCAGGGGCGGATCAAAAACCCCTTCGCCGGCGACGACCCGGAGACCGTCCACGAGGACGGCTTCTCGTTTCGACCGGACTCGCCGAACGTCGAGCGCTGGCGCGGCTGGTGGCGAGTCACGCAGCTGGAACACCTGCTCACGTTCGCCCTGGGGCTGGTCGTCGTGACGACGGCGATGGTCTCGATCGCGGCCACCCACGCGCCGGGCACCGAGCGCAGCGCCGTCGACATGTGGCTGGTCGGGATCGCCCCCTCGGTGGGGCCGCTCGCCGGCGGCCTCGTCTACGTCACGCTCTTTCTCGCGCTGTTCACCACCGAGTACGCGATCATCGAGTCGTTCGTCCGCAACAGCTCCGACGTCATCTACGAGCTGTACGGCCGCGACGCCGGCTGGGACCTCCCGCGGCTGTTCTGGGGGCTGTTGACCCTCTTCTGCGGGTGGGGCGTGCTCATCCTCCTGGTGCCGGTCGGGGTGGACCCGTTCGGCCTGCTCGTCGTCGGGGCCGCGATGTCCGGGCTGATGATGTGGCCCTACACGGTCGTCGTCCAGCTGATAAACGCGGTCCGGCTGCCCGAGCACACGATGCCCGGGTGGGGGCGGACCGTCGCGATGTGGCTGGCCGCCGCCTTCTTCGGCTACTTCAGCGTCCTGCTGGTCGGCGTCACCCTCGCCTCGGAGGGCGGCCTCGCGGCGTTCGCGGTCAGCGCGACCGTCCTCGGGAGCGGCCCCGCCGGGTACGCGCTGTGGGCCGTCTACGCCGCCGTCCAGGGCTACACCGCCTACCGGGTCGCGCGGGCGAAAGCCGCGAGCGACGGCACCGTCGAGGGGGCCGGCGCCGGCCGGGGGCTGTTCCCGTGACCGACCTCGGTCCGGTGGGGGTCCACCTCCACCACACGATGACCGGGACCTACCCGCTCCGGCTGCTGGACGTGCTCTTCTGCTCCGAACGGGTCGCGGCCGTCGAGTACGGCTACGCGACGCCGACGGACCTCGCCTCCGGCGGCGCCGAGCGCAGCGCCGACGCTTTCGCCGCGACGCTCCAACAGGAAGGACTGGCCGCCGCGCTGGAAGCCGCCGAGGACTGCCGGACGATCCGCTACGACCGCCTGGAACGGGTCGTCGTCTTCGACGGCGGCGCCGTCGGCCGGGAGAAGCTCCTGCTCGAGGCCGGCGACGACGCCCTCTCGGTCAGGGTCCACGGCCCGCTCGACCTCGACCGGTTCACGGGCGCGGTGCGGTCGGTCCTCGAACCCCACGAGGCGACGGTCGAGCGCCGCCGCGGGCTCGGCCTGACCGCGGGGGGCCTGTTTTAGTTCTCGCTGCGCACGTCGCGGCCGTCGGGGACGAGCAGCTCGACCGGGTGGCGGCTCGGCCGTGCCAGGAGGTCCGCGAGCTGTTCGAGACAGGAGGTCCCGCTCGCGACGACGGTCCGGTCGCCCGTCCCGTCGGTCCGGAACTGGTCGGCCAGGTCCTCCCCGACGGCGACGCTCACGTCGTAATACTCCCGCTTGTAGCCGAAGCTGCCGGCCATGCCGCAACACTCGGCGTCGGAGGTGACCACGTCGAACCCGCGGTCGGTCAGGACCGCCTCGGTGTAGCGCTCGACGCCCAGCGTCCGCTGCTGGCAGTGGCTGTGGTAGGCGACCCGGCGGCCGTCGCCGTCGACCAGCGCCTCGGGGTCCGCCCCGTTCTCCAGCAGGCCGTAGATGTACTCGAACAGCTCGTAGCTGCCGGCGGCCAGCGTCTCGTATGTGTCCTCGTCGAGCAGCCGCTCGTACTCCCGCTGGAACAGCGCGTGGTCGCTGGGCTCGACCACGACCACGTCGCGGCCGGCCTCGATCTCGGGGACGAGCGCGTCGGCGACTCGCTCGGCGTACTCGCGGGCCGTGGCCACCATCCCCTGGGAGAGCGGCGCGCGCCCGCTGGCGCTCACGTCCGGGACCCCGACCGAGACCCCGAGCGCTTCGAGCGCCCGGACCGCCGCCTTCCCGCGGTCGGTCCGGACGTGGTTGGTGTAGAGGTCGGGGAACAGCACCACGTCCCGGTCGGGGTTGACCACGGGGGCGCGGCCGTCGGCCCACGCCCGGAGCGTCTCCCGCTCGAAGGTCGGCAACTCGCGCCGCCGGTCGACGCCGAGGGTCCGCTCCATGAGCGCCCGGACGGGGGCCGCGTCGGCGACCCGGTTCGACAGCGGCGCGGTCGCGCTCCCGAGGCGGGCCAGCGTCGCGAAGTTGCCGAACAGCCGCTTCTGGGGGTCCAGCCCCGCCGGCTCGGCGTCCGGCGCGAGCCCGTCGACGAGGAAGTCGAACCCGCCGGCGGTCTCGCCGCGGTTGACCCGGTCGCGGACGACCGTGTTGATCCACGGGATGTCGATCCCGACGGGACAGGCGTTCACACAGCGGCTGCAGCCGGTACAGAGGTCGTTGAACTCGCCCGCGGTGTCCAGCCCCTCGACGCCGGCCTCCCAGCCGGTCGCGATCCCGCCGGAGTAGGTCTCGCCGCCGAAGACGTGGCCCCCGACCTGCTGGAAGTTCGCACACGAGTTCGAGCAGGCCGAGCACCGGATGCAGTACAGCGTCTCCCGCAGGTCGTCGTCCTCGCGCATGGCGAGGCGGCCGTTGTCGACGAGCACGAGGTGGAAGTCGCGGTCGCCGGGATCCCCGGTCTCGTCGGCGTCGAACTCCAGCGTCGGCGAGTCGACCGGCGGGGTCAGCAGGGAGACGTACGAGGTGATGTCCTGGCCGGTCCCGGAGCGGCCGATGAGTTCGACGAACGGCGCCAGGTCCTCGACGGTCGGGATCACCTTCTCGACGCCGGCGACGGCGACGTGGGTGTCGGTCGCGGTCACCGTCTTGCGGGCGTTGCCCTCGCTGGTGACCAGCGCCATCGTCCCGGAGTCGGCGGCGAGGAAGTTCGCGCCGGTGACGCCCACGTCCGCGTCGGCGATCCGCTCGGCGAGCGTCCGCCGGGCGAAGGCGGTCAGGTCCGCGGCCGTCTCCAGCGGCTCGTCGGGGTCGAACCGCGCCTCGAACAGCTCGGCGATGGCCTCGCGGGACTTGTGGATCGCCGGCGCGACGATGTGGGAGGGTGCCTCGTCGGCGACCTGGAGGACCCACTCGCCCAGGTCCGTCTCGACCACGTCGACGCCGTCGGCCGCCAGCGCCCCGTTGAGTTCCAGCTCCTCGGTCGTCATCGACTTGCTCTTGACGACGCGGTCGCCGCCGGCGTCGGCGACGACCTCGCGGACGTACTCGTTGGCCTCGGCGGCGTCGTCGGCGAGGTAGACCGTCCCGCCGTTTTCCTCGACGGACGCGCGCAGTTCGTCGAGGAGTTCGGGGAGCCGCTCGACCGCGTCCGCCTTGACGGCGCGGGCCTCGTCCTTGAGCGCCTCGTAGTCCTCCAGGGCGGCGACCGACTCGTAGCGGCCGTCGTTGAACCCGCGCGTGTTCTCCGCGACCGCCTCGCCCTCGGCCGCCATGACCCGCCGGATGTGCTCGGCCTTCTCGGCCCGGGCGTCGGGGGTCACGACCGGACCACCACCGCGTGGACCGTCTTCGGGCCGTGGGCGCCTTTCACCAGCGCGCCCATGTCGGCGGTCGCGCTGGGTCCGGTCGCGACGACGGCGCTGTCGCCGTCCGCGCGGAACCGGTCTCCGAGGCGCGCGAGCGCGTCGGCCATCCCCGGGACCACGTCGCGCTCGGCGACGACGGCGACGTGCCCGTCGGCGAAGAGGCTCACCGGCTCGACGCCGGCGGGCGTCGTCGGGAGCACGAGGCTCCCGTAGTCGGCGACGCCGAGCGACGCGGGGGTCACGCCGGTCGCCGCCCCGCGCAGGTCGGCCGGCGACCAGTCGGTCGTGACCCCCGCCGGGAGGTCGCCGAGCCCGTCCGGGAGCGCGACCCCGACGGCCGGCTCGGACGCGGCCGCGTCGACCGCGGCCGCGACGCCGTCGGGAGCGACGAGCGCGTGCGATACGTCGAAGTCGTCGAGGCGGTCGAGAAAGCGGTTCAGGGTCGCCCCCTCGGCCGCCGTGTCGGTGTCTGTCCGTGTCATTGGGTTCTCAGTCGTCGATCGCGTCCGCGAGCGCCTCCGCCGGATGGGGCGGCGCTCCGTCGGCGTCCGGCCGGTCGCCGAGCTGCGTCCGGCAGGACGCGCCGGGCGCGACGACGGTGTCCCCGTCGCTGTCGGCCACCTGGTCGAAGAGGATCGACCCGATGGCCTTGCTCATCGAGTAGTGTTCGGCCTCGTAGCCGAAGCTACCGGCCATCCCGCAACAGCCCGAGTCCAGCGGGTCGACCGCGTAGCCCGCGCGGCGGAGGACGCCGACGGCGTGGTGGTCCTTCTTGGTGGCCTTCTGGTGGCAGTGACCGTGGTAGGTCAGCGCCTCGTCGGGCGCCGCCCAGTCGACGCGGTCGTCGAGCCCGGTCCGGTCGAGGAACTCGCAGAAGCCGTACGTACCCTCGGCCAGCGCGGCCGCGTCCGGGTCGTCGTGACCGAGCAGGTCGAGGTAGTCCGACTGGAGCATGACGGCGTCCGACGGCTCCAGACAGACCACGGGCAGGCCGGCGTCGACGTGCGGGCGGAGCCGCTCGACGTTGTCCTCGGCGGTCGCCCGCGCGGCGTCGAGCAGCCCCTTCGAGAACGCCGGCCGACCGCTGTCGGTCGTCCCGGCCAGTTCGACGTGGACGCCCGCGGCTTCGAGTACGCGCACGGCCGACTTCCCGACCTCGGGGTGGGTGTAGTTCGAGTACGAGTCGGGGAGGAGGACGACCGACCGCTCGGCCTCGCCGGCGGGGATCGCGGGGCCGCGGGCCTCGAACCAGTCGACGAACGTCGTCCGGTGGAGCGTCGGCGTCTCCCGCTCGCGGGCGATGCCGAGCGTCTTCTCCAGGAGGGAGTCCGCGCCCGGGACCGCGGCGAGCAGGTTCGCCAGCGGCGCGACCGCGCTCCCGAGGCCGAACAGCGTGTCGACGTTGGCGAACAGCCTGTCACGGAGGCTCGCGCCGTGTTCCTCGTGGTAGGCGTGGGTCACCTCCGCCTTCAGCTTCGCCATGTCGACGCCGCTGGGACAGTCCCGCGCACAGCCCTTGCAGCCGACACAGAGGTCCAGCACCTCGCTGACGAACGCCTCGTCGGTCGGGTCCGCCGGAAGGTCACCGCTCATCGCCTGGCGGAGCATGTTCGCCCGGCCGCGGGTCGACGTGATCTCCTCGTCGGCGGCCCGGTAGGTCGGACACATCACGCTCCCGGTCGTCGCCTGGGGACCGCGACAGCCGCCGCAGCCGTGACAGAGCTCGACCATCCCGGCCATTCCGTTGTCGACATCCCAGTCGAGGGTGGGCGTCAGCGTCGACTCGAACTCGTAGTCGGGGTCGAACCGCAACCGGGTCGCCATGTCGACGGTGCGGGCGCGCTCGGGCGCCTCGCCGGCCTCGACGGCCGCCTCGTCGACGCCGACGACCTGGCCGGGGTTGAGCAGCCAGTCCGGGTCGAACGCGGTCTTCAGCTCGCGGAACAGCGCCCACACGTCGGTCCCGTAGAGCTTCTCGGACCAGCCGGTGCGGGCGCGGCCGTCGCCGTGTTCGCCCGAGACCGACCCGCCGTACTCGACGACGAGGTCCGTCACGTCGTCCGCGATCGAGACCATCTGCTCGACGCCGCTGACGCTCTTGGTGTCGATCAGCGGCCGGATGTGGAGCACGCCTGGCCCGGCGTGGGCGTAGAAGGAGGCGAACGTGTCGTGGTCGTCCAGCACGTCCCGGAAGTCGCTGACGTACTCGGGGAGGTTCTCGGGCGGGACGGCCGTGTCCTCGATGAACGCGACGTGTTTCGCGTCGGTCGTCCGCGACAGCAGGATCGGCAGGCCGGACTTGCGGAGCTTCCAGAACCGCTCGCGCTCGGCGTCGTCGTGCGCCTCCAGCGCCTCGTCGGCGCGGACGGGCGCGGCGCCGTCGCGGGCGAGCGTCCCGCCGTCGGCCGCGCCGGCCGGCTCCCCGCGCAGGCGGTCGGCGAGCAGGCGGTCGACGGCGGCCTCGCCGGCAGCGTCGTCGGCGGCGTAGAACTCGACGATCAGCGTCGCTCGCGTGCCGTCGGGGAGCATCCCGGCTACGTCGGCGAACTCGGCGGTGTCGCGGGCCAGCTCCAGCATCGTGTCGTCGAGCACCTCGACGGCCGCCGGGTCGTGGTCGAGGATCGGTGCCACGTCTTCCATCGCGGCGACCAGGTCGTCGTAACACAGCAGGGCCATCGCCTTCGTCTCGGGGACTGGTTCCAGCGAGACGGTCGCCTCCGTCACGACGGCTAGCGTCCCTTCGCTCCCGGCGAGCAGCCGCGCGAGGTTCACGGTTCCCGGTTCGCCGAACTCGCCCTCCGCTTCGGCGACGAGCCGGTCGAGGTTGTACCCCGAGACGTTGCGCTTCAGGTCGGGGTAGGCGGCGGCGATCGCCTCGCGGTGGTCGTCGAGCAGGTCCGCGACGGCGGCGTAGACGCGCCCTTCGACGCCATCCCGGTCGGTCCGCTCGCGCAGCTCGTCGACCGCCACCTCGCCGAACGTCGTCACCGTGCCGTCGGCGAGGACGACCTCACAGGACTCGACGTAGTGGTCGGTCTTGCCGTACTGCAGCGAGTGGGCGCCCGTGGAGTTGTTGCCGATGGCGCCGCCCAGGGCGGACTTGTCCCCCCACGCGGGGTCGGGCGCGAACTTCAGGTCGTGGGGCGCCAGTTCGGCGTTCAGCTCGCCCAGGGTCGTTCCGACCTCTGCGGTCGCCCGCCGCGCGTCGGGGTCGACGGCCCCGATCCCGTCCATGTGCCTGGTGAAATCGAGGACGACCGCCTCGTTGACCGTCTGGCCGGCGAGCGAGGTGCCGCCCCCGCGGGGGAGAACGGGCACGTTCGCCTCGGCGCAGTAGGAGACGACGGCGGCCACGTCGGCGGTCGACTCCGGGTAGACGACGCCGACCGGCGGCACCTCGTAGATGCTCGCGTCCGTCGCGTACAGCTCCCGCGAGTAGTCGTCGAAGCGCACGTCGCCCTCGACCCGGGCGCGGAGCGCGGCCGCCAGTTCCGACGGGTCGCGGCCGCCGACGTGGGCGTAGTCGGCCCGGCGGTCGTCCGCGGGCGGGCGAGCGGTCGCCGCGGCGGGGTCGGAGCCGGCCATCGTCAGAAGGCTCCCGGGGCGACGACGTAGGCGAACAGCAGCGTCAACAGTCCCGTCGCCGTCGCGTAGTACGCGAGCGGTATCAGTTCGAGGCGGATGACCCGCCCCTCCTCGCCGACGAGCCCGACGACGGCCAGCGCGGCGACGACGTTGTGGATGGCGACGAGGTTGCCGATGGCGCCGCCGACCGCCTGGGCGCCGACGACGACCTGCGTCGGCACGCCGATGTTCTGGGCGGCGTTGTACTGGAAGGTGCCGAACAGGATGTCGCTGACCGTGTTCGAGCCCGCGATGAACGCGCCGAACGCGCCGACCAGCGACGCGAAGAACGGGTAGGCGACGCCGGCGGCGTTGGCCGTCAGGTCCGAGAGCACGACGAGCATACTGTCGAGGTTCCCGGCCCGCCCGGAGTTGATCATGACCTGGACGGTCGCGACCGCGAACCACAGCGCGACCACGGCCGGGAGGATCTTCTCGACGGTCTCGCGCCACGAAGCCCGGATCTCCGGGGCGTCCATGTCGTGCAGGAAGTACGTGATGACGCTGACGACGACGAAGATCGCCCCCGGCAGGTAGAGGGTCCGGAACGACCCCGACAGGTCGGCGTAGCCGAAGATGTCCGTCCAGGCGACGATCAGGTTCGACTGGAGGAACGTCTGCAGCGGGCTCCAGACGCGGGTCACCACGAGGAGCGCCGCGGTCAGGATGTAGGGCAGCCAGGCCATCCCCAGGGACATCCCTCGGTCCGTCGCCGTCGCGGTGCCGCCGTCGGCCGCCGCGGGGCCGCTCCCGGTCCCGGTCGCGCCGCCGGCGCCCGTGCTCTCGCCGGGTTCGATGTCACCGACCCAGTGGGCGGGCCAGTTCTCCCGGGGACCGAAGTCCCACTCCTCGTCGGGCCGCAGGTACCCCGCCCGGAGCGTCGCCGCGGTGACGAACAGCCCGATCATCGCGCCGATGAGCGCGGGGAAGGTCGGCCCCAGGAAGTAGGCGGTCAGCCAGTAGGGGACCGCGAACGTGGCCCACGCGTACAGCGTCAGCGGCAGCACCTCCAGCGCCGGCCTGATCGACCGTTCCTCGCCGAAGAAGCGGGTCATCATCGCGACGCCGATGAACGGCAGGGCGATCCCGACGACGGCGTGGATCGACGCGGCCCAGACGGCGACCTGGGCGACGTAGGCCGAGACCGACTCGAAGCCCGCCGCCGAGAGCTCGCTCGGGATCGACCCCGTCGAGAACACGTCCTCGAGCCCGATGATCAGCGGCGTCCCGACCGCGCCGAAGGTGATCGCCATCAGGTTGCCCGTCAGCGCGACCACGACCGCGGCCATCGGCGGGAAGCCCAGCCCGACCAGCAGGGGGCCGACGATCGCCGCGGGCGTCCCGAAGCCGGCCGCGCCCTCGATGAACGACCCCATCAGGAACACGAGCAGGACGACCTGCACGCGCCGGTCGTCGCTGATCGACGAGAACCCCGCGTTGATCACGTCGAACGCGCCCGACTGCTTGAGCGTGTACAACAGCAGTATCGCGCCGAAGACGATCCACAGGATCTCCGTCGCGGTGAACACCCCGACGATCGACGCGGCCGCCAGCAGGTCCGGCGACATCCCCCAGCCGACGTACCCCGCGACGACCGCGATGCCCCACGCGATCGGCATCGTCCGCGTCGCCGGCTGGTACAACACGACCATCAACACCGTGATCGCGGCCAGCGGCAACAGCGCCAGCCCGACCTGGGTCACTGTCGCCACGGCCCCCACCTCCGTTCGGTCGCGGTCGGTCCTCCACTGTGCCAGTCGCTGCGTGCCAGTGTGCCCGGCATACTCGCCGGGTCCGATATCGAATATTTATACCCATCTACCGTTCAACTCGCTCGCAGGCGATACTAACACTCTCAGATCATCTTATATACTCTATTCCGAAACCTGGTCGAATATTTCGTTACAATAGTTTCTGATACAAATGCCTCGGTCTGGGTCCTTGGTACAGTTGTGTGTACCGAGCGGCGCCGAGTACACTCGACTGTATCCCGGCGGTAACGGGCTGATATCGGCGGTACACACGACTGTAATCGAACGACGCGACCGGTCCGGCCACGCTCGCCGCGGGGACGCCCGCCGGGCGGCGGTGCGAGGCGTCACCCGGGCGGCAGCGAGCGACCGCAGGGCGCGCTCTCGCGCGCGGTCGGATCGGGGGCCGGGTCGAGCTGGGCACTGCTCCGCCGGGCGCACGCGGACCGTGGTGACTGCGAGCTACCGGCCGGGGTGTTCGACCGCGAGACAGTGAATACAATCTATTACATCGAACACACTCACGTTCGGTCGACAAACACCCGACTTATGTGTACTCGGACGCCTATCCGTAGCAATGACCGTGCGCCACGACGGGATCACCGTCGAGTGGCTCGGCTACGCCACGCTGCGGTTCGCGGGCGAGGACACCGTCGTCTACACCGATCCCGGGCGATACGGCGTGCTCACCGGCGAGTGGGAACCGGACACGGAGGGGGTCGGGCACCCCCCGGCGCGGGACTACCGACCGGAGGACGCCGACGTGGTCTGTCTCACCCACGTCCACCACTACGACCCCGACGGCGTCGAGCGAGTGGCCGGTCCGGACACCACCGTCGTCGCCTTCGAGGCCATCGAGGAGGGGGTCGAGGACCGCGAACTCCCGCCGCTGGACTCGCTGCCGTACGACGTGGTGACCGTCGGCGACAAGGAATCGCTGACCGTCGACGGCGTCCCGATCTGGACGGTCCCGGCGTACAACGAGGAGAACGGCCCCCACACCCGCCCCGACGGCACCCCGTTCCACCCCGAGGGATTCGGCTGCGGGTTCGTCGTGGACGTGGAGGGCAAACGAGTCCTCTACCCCGGCGACACGGACGCGCTGGGTCCCCACCAGAACGTCGAGGTGTCGGTGTTCTGCCCGCCGATCGGTCCACGATTCACGATGGACCGCCACGAGGCCGCCGCGCTCGCCGCCGCGATGGAGCCGGAACTCGTCGTCCCCGTCCACTACAACACTTTCTCGACCCTCGAAACCGACTCGCGGGGGTTCGCCGCCGACGTGGCCGAGGCCGGCGTCCCCGTCGCGCTCGACGAGCGCTGAGCGGCCGGATCAACTGTCGTCCGACGGAGGCTCGGGGTCGCCGTCTTCGGCCGGTCGGAACGCGAACTCCGTCCCCTCACCCACGCTGTCGCCGCCCTCGACTGCCTCGACGGTGAGCGTCACGTCCGCGGTCGCGCCGCAGCCGCGGCTGACGAACCCGTCCCACTCGTCGCCGGCGGCGACCGGTCCCGACTCCGCCCGCCGGAGGTAGGCGCGGTACTGCGGCTTCGAGAGTTCCTCGGCGATCCGGTCGGTGACCGGCGCGTACCGGACGACGACGCGCTCGGCGACCCCGTCGGCGGTGGCGTCGACTGTCACTGGTCTATCGGAGGTGGCTCTCGGTGAAAACGGTTGTGCGGACCGGCGCGCCGGGCGGTCGAACGCGGCTGTCTCCGTTCACTCATCCCATCCCGTCAGTCCGGCGTGCTCGTCGGCGACGGCACGGACCTCGTCGGCGTCGAGCGCGCCGCGCTCGGTGACGACCGCGTCGACCAGGTCGGGCGGCGTCACGTCGAAGGTCGGGTTCGCGACCCCGACGGCGGCGTCGCCGTCGTACACCTCGCGAGGGTCGCGCTCCTCGCGGTCCACGTCGGGACCCGTGCTCGTCCGGCCCTCGGCGCTCGCGGCCGCTATCTTGTCGCTCGCGGCGACGACGTAGCAGTCGATCCCCTCGGTCGCGGCGGCGGCCGCTGCACCGCGCGTCCCGACCTTGTTGACCACCCGTCCGTCCGGCAGGATCGTGTCGGCGCCGACGACGACCGCCTCGATATCCGTCGCCGCCAGCCGGTCGGCCAGCGCCGCGTCGGTCGTCACCGTCACCGCGGCGTCGGTCCGATCGGCGAAGCGCTCGGCGGTATCGACGCCTTCCCGACCGGGCCGCGACTCGGCGACCAGCACCGAGTCCGGATCGGCCCGCTCGACCGCCGCCGCGACCGTCCCCGACCGCGAGAGCGTGGCGACTCGGTCCGGGAACCGGTCGGTCACGACGGCCGCTGCATCGGAGTCAGCGTCGCTCGCACGCCTGATGCCTTCGAGGGCAGCGGGTTCGAGTGCGGCCGGTGTGGCTTCCTCGCTCGCCGCGTCCATCGCCCGGTTGACGCGGTTGGCGACCACGGCCATCGACGGGCGGGCGTCGAGCAGGGCGCGGGCGACGGCGACGAGGTCCGTCCAGTCGGCTGGACGACCGTCCGCGTCGTCGCCGTCGGCGTCCCGACGGTCACCGCCGGCGCCTGCCGCGTCGTCGCCGCCCGCCCGTTCGACCGCCAGCGCGGCCTCGTCCCGGAGCACTTCCAGCGCGCGCAGCGATATCCAGGCCGACCCGTGTTCGGCGTCTTCGGCGACCGTCTCGACCGTCGGCCGCACCCGGTCGTAGGAGGTCCAGAGGTCGGGTACCGTCTCGCGTCGCAGGATCGCCGTCGGCGCCGTCCACTCGAACTCGTCGGTCTCCTCGTTCGGTTCGACGGTTCGCACCTCGCAGTCGAACAGATAGGGGTGGACGATCCACCGGCGGCCGAGGTCCTCGTCGACCACTTCGAAGGGGTCGCCCCGCCGAACCAGCGCCGCCTCGTCGCCGGGGTCGATGCCAGTCTCCTCGCGGACCTCCTCGCGGGCGGCGGCGTCGGGATCACCTTCGGCGTGGCCCGCGACGGCGCCCCACTGCCCAGTGTACGAGCCGACCGCGTCGCTCCGACGCAGGAGCAGCACGTCCCCGTCGTTGCGGAGGAACACCGTCACGACGTGGGTCTCGTCGAGGTCAGCCTCGGAAGGCACCTCAGCGGTCCCGTCGCTCTCTCCGGTCATCGCTCGCAGGTTCGCCCGCCTGCCGTATCAGCCTCGGGGTCGGCTCCGGGCGGTCGGCGCCGGCCCCGCGGCGGTCTCCGAGGCGACCCGCAGGTCCGCGAGGGGGAACCGACTTGGGCGTCCCGGTCGAACGCCGCCGTATGGAGATCGCCCTCGTCAGCGACACGCACATCCCCTCGCGCGCCAGCCGGATCCCCGACGCGTTCCGCGAGCGGATCCGCGCGGCCGACCACGTCGTCCACGCCGGCGACTTCGACTCGAAGGGGACGCTCGCCGACGTGCAGGACCTGGCGCCCGAGCTGACCGCCGTCGCGGGGAACATGGACCCCCAGGTCGGCCTCCCCGATCTGGTGACCGTCGAACTCGGCGGCGTCACCGTCGTCGTCCTCCACGGCACCGGATCCAAGCGCGGCTGGGCGGACCGGGTCGCCGCCGCGGTCCGCGAGGAAGCCGACGAACCGCGGGTGGGCGTCGCCGGGCACACCCACCAGGTGTTCGACCGGGAGGTCGACGGTGTGCGGCTCCTGAATCCCGGGAGCGCGACCGCCGCCGCGCCCGCCGACCGGGCGACGATGATGACCGTCGACGCGGCCGACGGCGACCTGGACGTGACCGTCCACGAAGCCTGAACGGGGCGGGGAGAGAGTCGAGCGCTCGCCGGTCACTCGGACAGCGCGCCCGTCGCGGCGTCGAACAGGGTGTCGCGGATCTCCCTGTCAGCGCCGAAGACGGTCAGCGGCCCCTCCGAGCGCGCGACGGCGCCGGCCTCGACGGCGAGCAGCGACCCGGCGACCTGCTCGCGCTCGGCGGGGTAGTAACAGACGAACCCCTCCAGTTTCCCGCGGGCGAGCAGCCCCCAGTAGACCACGGGCGCCCACGTCTGGATCGCCCGCTTGGGGATCTCCTCGACCGCGTCGGTGATGGCGTCCCACTCGCGGCGATCGGCGCCGCCCGAGACCACCTCGGGGCCAATTATCATCCCGACGGTCGCCTTCTCCGGCGGGAGCGTCGGCCCGTCGGTCACCTCGACCGGCGTCCCGTTGTACTCGACGCCGCCGCCCCGGGTCGCGACGTAGGTGTCGTCGAGGACTGGCACGTGAACCGCGGTGGCGACGGGCCGGTTCTCCGGGCCGTCCGGGCCGGCCCGGTCGCAGGCCGTCGCGGCGACGCCGAACGTGGGGATACCGGCGGCGAAGTTGTTCGTGCCGTCGAGGGCGTCGACCACCCAGCGGTAGGCCCCGTCGCCGTCGTGGTCGCCGGACTCCTCGGCCGAGATCCGGTGGTCCGGGTGGGCGTCGGTGATGGCGTCGAGAACGCGCCGCTCGGCCTCGCGGTCGGCCTCGGCTTTCACGTCCTTGGCCGTGTAGTCGGCCGGCGTGGCGCCGTTCTCGAAGGCTTCGCGGAGGTAGTCGCCGCCGGCCTCGACGGCGCGACGGGCGGTGTCGGCCAGCGCGTCGGCGTCGACGGCGGGGTCGTCGTCGGTCGAACCGGACCGGGGAGCGCCGGCGCTGTCGGCACCGCCGTCAGAGCGAAGCTCTGACGAGGGTCGCCTCGCGTCGCTCGACTCCCCTGCGTCGGCACCTGCGGAGTCGTCGGGCATAGCCTGGGGTGTGGACCGCCGTCCTACGAGCGTTTCGGATCGGGGCCTGGCGGCCGTCACCGACCCGGGCGATCCCTGCTCGTAACGGGGCGCTTTTGACGGGGCACGACCCAGTCGGGGTATGGAACTGTTCGCGGTCGAGGGCATCCCGGAGGTCCGTCCGGGCGACGACGTGGGCGAACTCGTCGCCGACGCCGTCGACCTCCGGGAGGGCGACGTGGTCTGTGTCTCCCACTCTATCGTCTCGAAGGCGGAAGACCGGGGCGCCGACCTCGACGAGTTCGACCCCGGGCCGCGGGCCGAACGCATCGCCGAGCGCATCGGGGACCTCGCCGGCGAGGCGAAAGACCCCCGCTTCGCCCAGGCGGTCCTCGACGAGAGCACCGAGTTGCTCACCGAGGAGCCGCTCATGCTCGCCGTCACGCGGTTCGGCCACATCTCCGTCAACGCCGGCATCGACCGCTCGAACGTCCCCGACTCGGACCTGCTCCTGCTCCCCGAGGACCCCTCGGCCAGCGCCGAGCGGGTCTCGGAGACGCTGGACGCGCCGGTCGTCGTCACCGACACCTCGGGACGGCCCTTCCGCCAGGGACAACGGGGCGTCGCCATCGGCTGGGCGGGGCTGCCAGCGGCCCGCGACTGGCGCGGCGAGACCGACCGCGACGGCCGGGAACTCGGCGTCACCGTCGAGGCGGTCGTCGACGAACTCGCCGCCGCCGCCAACCTCCTGACCGGCGAGGGCGACGACGGCCTCCCCGTCGTCGTCGTCCGGGGCTTCGAGTTCGGCGACCACGAGCCCCACGACGGCCTCTTCCGCTCGCCGGAGGGCGACTACGTCCGCGACGCGCTGCGGGAGTGGGAGTACGACAAGGCGCGGTTGCGCGGGAGCGGCGGCGACCGGGCGGACGACAACGGCGGCGCGGACGACGACGGCGCGAATGACGGAGGAGACACCGAATGAGAGCGATCGAACTCACGCCGGAGCAGCCGGTCTCGACGATAGCACAGCTGGGCGCGACCGCGGAGCGGGTCGGCTTCGACGCCGCGTTCGTCAGCCACCACTACAACAATCGCGACCAGTTCGCCGCGCTCACGGCCATCGCCGGTGAGACCGACGATATCGACGTGGGGCCGGGCGTCGCCAACCCCTACGAGACCCACCCCGTGACGCTGGCCTCGCGGATGGCCACCCTCGACGAGTACAGCGGCGGCCGCGGCGTCTTCGGCGTCGGCCCCGGGGACGCATCGACGCTCGCGAACCTCGGGATCGACCCCGACAGTCCCCTCCGCCGGGTGCTGGAGACGTTCAAGATCGCCCGGCGACTCTGGGACGGCGAGCGCGTCGACCACGACGGCACCTTCGAGGCGGCCGACGCCGGCCTCAACTACGAGGTCGGCGAGATCCCGGTCTACGTCGGCGCGCAGGGCCCGCACATGACCCGCATGGCCGCCAAACACGCCGACGGCGTCCTCTACAACGGCGCCCACCCGCGTGACTACGCGTGGGCCAGCGAGCGGGTCGCCGAGGGACTGGACGAACGGCCCGACGACCGCGGGGAGTTCGATTTCGCCGCCTACGCCGCCGTCAGCGTCGCCGAGGACGGCGAGGCGGCCCGCGAGGAGGCGCGCTTCCCGGTCGCGTTCGTCGCCGGCGGTGCGCCCCCGCCGGTGCTGGAGCGCCACGACATCGACCGCGAGGCCGCGAGCGAGGTGGGCGATGCGGTGTCGGCCGGCGAGTTCCGCGAGGCCGCCGGGCTGGTCACCGACGCGATGCTCGACGCCTTCTGCATCGCGGGCTCGCCGGCGGAGGTCGCGGCCGACATCGACGCCGTGCTTGAGTACGCCGACAGCTTCGTCGCCGCGTCGCCGCTCGGCCCCGACGCCGAACGGGCTATCGAACTGCTGGGCGAGCTGGAGTGAGTCGCGAGGAGCGGCGGGCGGTCCCGGGCTATCGCGCTTCCGGGGGCGGGGAGCTCGCGCCGGTGAACAGCGAGAAGAAGGCGCCGAGCGAGAGGACGCCGAACACCGCCGAGGCGCCGAGGACGAACAGGGCGCCGAAGGCGATCAGGACGTAGTTGAGCGGGTCGTGGGCCGCGACCTCCGCGAACTTCCCGGGCATCTCCACGGCGCTGTTGACGAGCTCCACCGCCGCGTCTGCGAGACTGACCATACCCGACGGTTCGGACCCTCCCTACTTCGACGTTTCGTGTGCGGGCCGGTAGCTCCCCCGGCGTTCGTCCGAGACGCTTTTGCCCCCGCGGCCGCTCCCTCCGGGTAGCCGTGGCCATCACGGACAAGATCTACGTCAAGAACCACCAGCAGATCGCCTCCCAGCTAGAGACCTCGTTCCCCAAGGGGGCGTTCAAGGGGGCGACGCTGGACATCCTCTACCAGGGGGAGAACCTCGCGAAGCTCGACGATGCCACCCAGGACCGGGTGCTCGACTTCGCCCAGGACTTCATGGACTGCGACTGCGAGGCCAACCCCCACTGCGGCCACCCCGAGGAGAAGTTCGTCGGGTATCTCCTCGACCTCCGGGCCCAGGGGATGGGCCCCGACGCCATCGTCGACGTGATGGGCGACGACTACATGCTCTACGCCTACCCCGGCGACGTGCTTTCGTTCCTCGACGGCGCCGTCCGCACGCTCGAAGCCGTCGAGACGCTTGCCGACGTGGACGGCCGCTCCGACTTCGCGAGCGACGCCCGTCGCAAACGCGAGGAACTGCTTTAGCGCTTCGCCGTCTCCGCGTTCTCACGCTTCGAGCGCTGTGACCAGGTCGTGGAACGTCTCGATGGTCAGGTCCGGCTCCGGACCGAACGTCTCCTGCGGGTCGCCCTTGCGGTCGACCCACACGCCCTGCATCCCGGCGTGCTGGGCGCCCATCACGTCGAACCACAGCGCCGTGACGTGGGCCAGCGCCTCGACCGGCTCGCCGACCCGCTCGGCGGCGTGGCGGTACAGGTCCGCGTGGGGTTTGAACAGTTCCACCTCGTCGGCGCTGATCGTGTCCGCGACCAGGTCCCCGATGTCTGCGTGGTCGACCAGCGAGTCCAGCATCGCGGGGTTGCCGTTCGAGAGGACGTAGCAGTCGTAGCCCGCGTCGGTGAGTGCTTCGAGTCCCTCCCGCACGTCGTCGAACACGTCGAGTTCGTGGTAGACGGCGAGGATCTCGTCGCGCTCGTCGGCGGAGATATCGGCGTCGGTCGCGTCCAGCGCGTACTGGAGCGCGTCCCGGTTCATCTCGTAGAACGGCTGGTAGGCGTCGATGTGGTTGGCGACCATCGTGTACTCCAGCGACCGCGCCCGCCACAGATCCGAGACGGGTTCGGGCTCGTCGACCCGCTCCGCGAGCGCCCGCTCGGCGGCCTCCACGTCCACGAGCGTACTGTACGAGTCGAACAGGAGCGTCGACACGCGGTCGGGGTCGAACGTCATACGGTACCAACCCACGATCGCCGGTCACATAACGGCTCGCCTGGCGGGTGTCGAACGCGAGGACGACGGGCGAGACGGGAGCCTGCGGCGAGGCAAAGCCGGGACAGAACGCGCGTGGAGTATGGAAACCGAAGGAAAGAGGTCTAGATCGACTCTTCGAAGTTGCCCAGCCGGTAGGAGGCCTCCTCGTCGTCCTCGCTGCCGTCGAGGTCCTCGAGCTGGACCACGTCCTCCTGGTCGTGCTCGTCGAGCTGCTGGCGGAGTTTCGTCACGTAGCGCTTGTGCTCCTCGAGCTGCTCGCGGAGGTGTTCCGCTTCGAGTTCTAGCCGCTCGTGCTCGCGGACGAAGCTCTTGGGCACCTCGACCTTCGGCGGGAAGCTCTCGGTGTCGCTCGTCGAGGCGCTGGACTCGTTGAGCTGGTGTTCCGGGACCACCTCCACCTGCCCGTCGTGGGCGACGAGCATGTCGACGTAGTCCCTGAACACCGCCGACAGCGACAGATCCCGCTCGTCGGCGATCTCGCGGAGCGTCTCGAACTTGTCCTCGCTCACGCGAAAGGAGATCGTCTTGTTCTTGCTCATTACTCCGCAGTCCGTTCTCGGCCCACTTAATCGTTTGTCAGACGCTGGCACGAGTCCCTGTTACCGTGAAATAAATCGATACGACTGCCATATCGGCCGGTTTCCACCCGGTCAGTGGAATCGAATCTGATAACCGGGGTCGCCGTCGGTCCGGTGTCGCGCCGCCGCTCGACGATATCGGCGCCGGTCGTGTCGTTTCAGCGCAAAGAATCGCGGTCGGAGGGGTCGCTACCGCGGGCCGGGAGTCAGGCGTCGCCGGCCTCGGCGGCGACGGCCTCCTCGTCTTCGAGGCTCTCCAGGGCCTCGACGACCTGCCGGCGGTAGTTCTCGACCGGGAGGTCGTACTCCTCGGCGGCCATCGCGACGTACTCGTCGACGGCCGCGCCGTCGCCGTCCTCGCCGGTCTCGTCCTTGTAGCGGCGGATCCGTTCGAGCGTGCGCTCGGCCGTCTCGACGACCCACCGATCCCGGGTCGCCGCGTCGACCTCGGTGATCGACTCCGGTCGGATGGAGACGTTCACCTCGCCGTCGTCGGTCTCGTAGGTGCGGGGCTTGCCGACGACCGAGACGTAGGCCGGCGGCTCCAGCTCCCGCAGCATCGAGGCCGCGTCGGGCTGGTACTGGCCCGCGTACATGTAGTAGCGGTCGCCGTTGGGGTCGATGACCTGCCCCTGCCAGTACTCGCTGTCGTCGCCCACGTCCTCGGTCTCCATGAGCGTCCCGACGAGGAACACGCGGTTGGCCCGCTCGCCCGTCGGGAGCAGCAGGTAGACCGGCGCTCGCTCGTCGTCGCTCTCCTTGAACGTGTAGGTCGCGTCGTTGAACTCGCCCGCGAACACGCGGCGGGCGACCTCGCGGGTGGGTGTCGTCGCCATCTATATCGACCTCGCTTTGATCAGCACGGCTTCAGCGTCCGCCGGCTCGGAGAGCCGCTCGACCTCGTCGACCAGCACGTACCGCCGGAAGGTCGGCCCGGTGACCCGGTAGTACTTCCCGAGCAGGTCCGCGCGCATCTCGTCGGCGACGACGGACGTGTCGAGCGCGTCCATCGCCATCTCCTGGGCCTCCTCCAGCGTGATGCCGGTCAGGTTCTCCGTGGCCTCCTTGTCGAAGAGGACCTCGTGGACCCCGTCGCCGTCGTCGAGCACGCCCTTGATCCGGAGGTCGAACTCGCCCTCGACCTCGCCGTGCTCGTTGCAGCGGCCGTTCTGGAGGACGCGCGTGCAGTCCTCCTCCGGGCAGCGCTTGATCAGCCCGGACCCGGACTGGATGTCGACTAAGGCGCCCTCGACGGTCACGTCGTCGTCGCCGACCTCGATCTCCTCGTCGAGTTCCTCGATCACCGTGGTGCGGTTGAGCTTCACCGAGAACCGCCCCTCGTACTCGTCGGTGACGACGTTCCGGAGGTCGTAGACCCCCCCCTCCTCCAGCTCGGGCAGGTCCGATTTCGACCACTTGGTGAACTTGATCGTGCCCGTCTCGTCGCCGAGTAGGCCGACCTGCGCCACGGCGTCGGAGTTGGCCTCCCACAGCTCCGTGACCTCGCCCTTGATGTCGACCCACTCCTCGGGGGCGTCGACGTCGGCGACCTGGACCCGGTCGTTGCCGGACCCGCCGCCGCCGAGCTCGTCGCGCTCCATGCCCGCCTCGTCGAGGTAGGTGTTGGTGACGCTCCGCCGGGCCTCCGAGAGGGGGACCTTGTACTCGTTGACCAGCGTGTCGAGACGCTCCTCCACGTCGTCGACGGAAAGGTCTAGCTGGTCCTCGAACTGTTCGTGTATCTCTGTCGCCTGGGTACGCAAATCCGTCATCTGTGTCGTTCCTGTCTCCGCGTTGTTTCGATGGGAGACACTCCTCTCTTGGTCGCCCCCGTATATAAACTCTCGGCCAGCGGAGTGAAAGTGAAAACCGCAGGAACGGACGGGTATCACTGCGGATACTTCCGGCCGTCGGGACGGTTCTCTACCGACGACGGCGCGTTCGGGCGCGTCGCAGGAGTCGGCCATCCGGTCGGGGGGAGGGATACGATTATTTGCTCGCCGCTCGCATCGATCGACTCCGATGCTCGACGCGGTCGTCTTCGACTTCGGGGGGACGTTGTTTCACGGGGAGAACGACGTACAGCGCGCCGTCGACGCTCGGTTCCGGAAGATGCGGGAGCTGGGATACGACATCGACCGCGAGACGTTCGACGACCTCTCCGAGCGGACGAACGAGCGGTTCGGCGAGCGCTACCACGGGGACTATCGCCGGTTCGAACTCGGCCGCTACACCGAACTGTTCTTCGAGGTCTGGGGCCGCGAGGCGCGCGCCGAGGACTGCGAGACGCTGGATCGCGTCTTCTGGGAGGCCCGCCTCGACGCGGAGTCGCCCGACGACCACGCCGTCGCGCTCCTCGACCACTGTCACGACCGCGACCTGTTCGTCGGCGCCATCACGAACGGGAACGAACTGATGACCGACCGTCGGATCGAATCACTCGACACCGGACCGCTCGAAACCGACCCGTTCGACCTCGTGTTGACATCCACCGCTGTCGAGGCCGAGAAATCGACCGTCGAGCCGTTCGAGGCGTTCCTCGACCGGACGGGCTTCGACGGCGAGGACTGTCTGATGGTCGGCGACAGGGTCGACGAGGACACGTGGGCGTCCGAGGTCGGGATGACGACCGTCCAGGTCACCGCGCACGCGACGCCGCCAGTCGGCGAGGTCCGCGAACCCGACTACGTCGTCGAGACACTGGCCGAGGTCGAACCGGTGGTCGACGATCTGGTCTGAGCGGCGATTCTCATCCAAACACTCTTCCAGCCGAGCGTGTAACACTCACGTATGTCTAATACGGATACGGCCAATGACGAGCCGGAGAAGACGAACATCAATATCCGGGTGACAGAGGCGTTTCTGGAGGATATCGATGCGACGTGGCGCGAGGAGGGTTACAACAGCCGAAGTGAATTCATCCGCGAATCGCTGCGCGACGCGGTTCGCCACCCCGACCTGTCGCGCGAGAGCTGGAAGGAGATCGCGGCCGTCGAGCACGCCCGTCGGACGGGCGAGAGCGAGTCGTTCTCGCGCGACGAGATCGTCGGCACGGATGAGTAAGGACGACTGGTACTGGCAGTTTCGGGCACCTGCGAAGCGGACGTACGACGATCTCGACGCCCACGCACAGGACCGAATTACCGACAAACTCGACGAGATCGTCACCGACCAGTGGCGCGAGCCCGACGACTACCTCGAACCGTTGACCGGCGCCCCGCACTCGAAGCTCAGGATCGGGCAGTTCCGACTGGGCGCTGAGTGTGACCACACCGAGCGAGTGCTGGATATTTATACTATCGAGCATCGCGGTGGGGCGTACAAGGCGGACGACGACTGACTCACTTGTAAAGGCGCGATCGTCGCTCCGATCCCTCCGGACGCCGACGGGGCTAAGGGCCACCCGGACCAACCCGCGAACGGATGGCAGACGACCGCATCGAGCGCGTCCTCCGGCAGAAGCTCCGGTCGGCGGGCCGCCAGATCGGCGAGGCCAAGCGCGCCTACAGACACGCCCGGCGTTCGGCGGAGGCCGACCTGCCCCACGGCGACGACGGCCGCGCGAGGATCGTCTGTCGCCGCTACGCCGAGCGCCGCGCGGTCGAACTCGACCCCGAACACAGACCGGGCTGTTTCGACCCGCGATCGCAGGACTGCCAGGGCTGCGTCGAGGACATCCGGTCCGGCGACATCGAGACCTGGTGAGCGGTGGCCGTCGGTCGCCGCCGCCGTTTCGACGGACATTTGACATCCGGAGTCGAGGGACGGGTATGGCCCTCCGCGCCGAATACCACCTCGGCTGTGCGGCCCTCCCGCTGGTCGGCGTGGCCGCGGCGGTCCCCGACGCCGAGATCGACCTCGCGATCAGCCCCGGTATGAGCGATCGGCCGCGTTTCACGGTCCGCGTGCTCGGGGACGCGGAGACCGTCGCCGCGGTCGAGGCCGAGTTCGAGCGGACGCCGTTCGTCGGCGAGTGCCGGCGCATCGTCCGCGAGGGCGACGCGACCCGCTACTCGATCCGGCCGGGCACGAGCATGGCCGAACAGCTCGGGGACCACCTCGACAACCTGGACGACCTGCGGGCGCTCTACGAGACGGCGACACACATCGAGCGCATCCGCGCCACCCCGACCGGCTGGGTTCAGACGGGTCGGTTCGCCGACCGCGCCGCGTTCGACGAACTCCGCGAGTTCTGGCAGCGCAACACGGATTTCCGACTGCGCAAGCTCACCCGCGTCGGCGACGACGCCGGGGACGGGTTCGGTACCGGCATCGACGCCGACGACGGCGACGGCCTCACCGACGCCCAGCGCGAGGCGATCCGGACCGCCTATCGGCTGGGTTACTTCGAGATCCCGCGGACGGCGACGCTCGACGACGTGGCCGCCGAACTCGGCATCTCGGCGTCGTCGTGTTCCGAGCGACTCCGCCGGGCCCAGACCCACCTCGTCGAGACACACGTCGGATCGGAAGCGCCGCTCGCCGGGCAACCGCCCTGACCTCGCTCCCACTCTGCCGTCTACTACCGGCGATACGACCGCTCATACGGATTATTGCGAGCGTTTACCGGGTCGACCGCACGCAGTCGTGCGGTCGATCCCGGAATGACTTGCGATAATCCGTATCAGAACTCGACCGACACGTCACCGGAGAGGTACGCGACGCTCCGTTCGACGATCCGGCGCGTGAACGCGTCGGTCACGGCCCCCTGCGCGCTCGCGACCGCGTCGTGTTTGACGGTCGCGAGCACCCACGGTGAACAGTACGACGTTCGCTCGGGGTCGGACCCGACCACCCAGTCCCCGTCGGTGATCTCGACGTTGTCCGGAAGGTCGCTCAGCGTTAGCCCCGCGCAGAGGTATTCCTCGCCGGCATACGGGATCGAATCTGCGGCCAGCACCAGCCACGGTCTCGGGTCGCTACCCGCGTTGTAGGGGTCCGGCGCCCAGAACACGTCGCCGTCCGCGAACCGGTCACTCATCGCGGTGTTCGCGGGGGTCGACCGCGTGGTCCCGCCAGGCCGCCATCTCCGGAGTCTCGTCGTCGCCCTCGCGACTCGCGAGCGCGGCGGCGGACTGGTCGGCCGCCGCGTCCGCGCTCCGCTCGTGGTCGCTGACGCGCCAGTAGTGCCCGCGGTGGTCGACGCGCCCCCGCTCGCGCAACCGGACGAGCGTCGGGCCGACCGAGCCCGCTTTCACGTCCGTCGCGTCCGCGATCTCGCTCTGCGTGTACGCCTTGTCCGGGTTGTCCCGGAGAAAGGCGAGGATCGCCGCTGCGTTCGTGCCCGGCGTCGGACCGTCTTCCTCCCCGTCGGCCCCCAGCTGCTCGAATCGGTCGGTACTGATCGGCATACCGGACGTTGCGTATCATATGTATTGAACGCATCGATATATAAGATATACTGAATGTATCGCCGAGCCGGTTCGGGCAGATGGCTCCGATGGTCCGGTACCGAGGACGGTGTGGTCGTGGTGTGGCTATAAAAACGGCCGCACGACTGAGAGTCAGACGTAGCCCCGCGACCCCACAACGAGGAGCCCCATGCCGACGACACGCGCAACGACCGCAGCCGACGGTATCGATGTCGAGTACGAACGCCACGGCGACGGCCAGCCCGTCGTCCTCCTTCACGGCGGGATGGCGCCCCGCGAGTACTGGCAGCCCGTCGTCCCCCACTTCGACGAGCACGCCGCCGTCGTCCCGCAACGCCAGGGCTTCGGGACCTGTCTCGACGACCCCGAGGAGACCGGCCCCGACGAGGTACTGGAGCGGGAGGTCGCGTACGTCCGCGCGCTCGTCGACGACCTCGACGGCGGGAGCGACGAACGGCCCGTCCTGCTGGGCCACTCCTTCGGCGCGCTCACCGCTATCGAAACCGCGCGAGCACTCTCCGAGGACGGCGAGGGCGACGCCATCGAGGCCGTCGTCGCCTACGAACCCGCGATCCTCCCCGAGGCGTTCGCCGAGCACGCCGACCTGGCCGACCGAATGGCGGCCCGACTCGACGACGGCGACCGCGAGGGCGCGATGAAGCTCTACGTCGAGCAGGTCGTCCTCGCCGGGGAAGTCGAGGACCTGGACGCCTGGCTGGCCGAGTGGCCGGTCTGGCCCGACTGCGTCGACCTCGTCGAGGAGGTGATCCGGATGAACTACGCCGTCGAGCGCTACGAGCTGCCCGACCGGCTCGACGTGGACGCGCCGGTGCTCGTGCTCACCGGCACCGAGGGACCGCAGTTCCTCCGCGAGAGCGCCCGGTCGGTCCACGACGCGCTCCCGTCGAGCCGGTTCGTCGAGTTCGACGGCGTCAGCCACAGCGGCCCCTCGGAGGCGCCCGAGCGAACCGCCGCCGAGGTGCGGTCGTTCCTTCGCGAGCGGTGACCGGGTGCCGGCAGGGGCGCAGCCACCGGCAGAAGCACGGTCGAGACCGGAACCGGCGTGAGAGCCGGGTCCGGCGTCAACGCGAACCCGCTACTCGCCGGCGAGGTTGACGGTCAGGACGGGCGCGGGAGCGTTCGCCACGACCGTCTGGGCCGTACTGCCGAGCAGATTCTCCGTGTCGTCCCCGCGCGTACCCATCGTGACGAGGTCGATCCCGTTCTCCTCGACGTAGGCGATTATCTCGTCCGCCGGCTTCCCCTTCGTTATCGCCGTCGTCACCTCGACGTCCGCCGCCTCCAGTTGCTCCGACGCCTCTCCGACGGCCGCGGCTCCCTCCTGGCGGAGGTTCTCGACCACGTCGTCTTTCATCTCGTCGTCGAGCGTCAGGAACGCCCGGTCGTCGACGACGTAGAGGACGTGAACCCGCGCGTCGCGGCCCTCTGCGACCGTTCCCGTGTGTTCGAGGACCGTCGCTATCGACTCGCTGCCGTCGGTCGGAACCAGAATTTCGTGGTACATGAGTTCGATGTCTGGGTAGTACGTACTCACCGCTTTCGATCTCTCCCAAACTGATAGATCGCCCGGGGGCAAGGGGCCACACGCCGTCGCCGGTGTCCGTCGTGCGAGCGGTTCCACCCCGGCCGTCGGCCGTCGCGATTCGCCGAACCCACGCCTATTTTTCCGGGCCACTCCATCATCCGGCCATGACCGACCCCATCGTCGCGGTCGTCCTCGCGGGCGGGACCGGGACCCGCCTGTATCCAGCCAGCCGGAGCGACCGCCCGAAGCAGTTCCGCTCGCTCGGCGGCGACCGCTCGCTGCTGGCCGAGACCGTCGACCGCGCCGGCTTCGCCGACGAGGTGTACGTCCTCACCCGCCGGGACCTGGCCGAGGGAGTCCGCGAACACGCCCCGTCGGCCGCGGTACTCACCGAACCCGACCCGAAGGACACCGGCCCCGCGCTCGCCTACGCCGCCCACCGCGTCCGCGAGCAGGTCGGCGACTGCACCCTGGTTTGCCTGCCCAGCGACCACCACATCGAGGGCGACTTCGCCGGGACGATGACCGACGCCGCCGCCGTCGCCGCCGAGACCGACTCGCTGGTGACCGTCGGCGTCGAACCCACCCGGCCGGAGACCGGCTACGGGTACATCAAGCCGGGCGAGGAGGCCGAGAGCGACAGCGGCCGCACGTACTACCCCGTCGAGACGTTCACGGAGAAACCCGACCAGGGCGCGGCGATGCGCTACCGCCACCACGGCTACTACTGGAACGCGGGCATGTTCGCCTGGACGCCCGACGCCTTCCTCCGGGAGGCCGCCGACACGGAGCTGGCCCCGCTCGTCGACGCGCTCGACGCGGGCGACCCCGACCGGGGGTTCGACGCCGTCGACCCGGTTAGCGTCGACTACGCGGTCATGGAGGCGACCGAGGACGCCGCCCTGGTCCCGGCGACCTTCGAGTGGGACGACCTGGGCGCGTGGGACGCCGTCGCCCGCGTGGCCGACACCGACGAGGACGGCAACGCGGTCCTCGGCGACGCGCTCACCCTCGACGCCGAGAACACCGTCGTCGCCACCGACGGCCACGCCAGCGTCGTCGGCGTCTCCGACCTCGTGGTCGCCTCCTACGGCGACCGCACGCTCGTCGTCCCGACGGACCAGGCCCAGCGAGTACGCGAAGTCGTCTCCGAACTGGAGGAGGAAGACCTGTTCTGAGGGCGCCGCGGACGTGGTTGCGGGTGCGGGTCAGGCGGGCTCCAGCCCGTCGACCAGCCGCCGGACGGCGTCGCCGTCGAGGTACCGCGACGCGCCCGCGACGACGGCGTAGGTGACACCGTCCTCGGTCCAGACCGCCTCCCAGGCGCCCGACGCTTCGGTGAGCGCCGCGTAGTGGACGGACTCGCCGCGCAACTCCACTGTTTCTCGGGTCTCCGCTGGCTGGTCGGCCGGTTCCGGCGGCACGTCCGGCCCGAGTTCGCTGTCGGGTGCCGCCGCGGTGATCCACAGGTGGTCGCTTCCGTTGTCCTCCCGACGGTAGACGGCTTCGACGGCCCCGCTGTCGGGGAACGTCACGGCCGAGTCGAGGGCGTAGGCCGCCCCGACGCCGTCGTCGCCCGGCACGAGTAGCTGCGGGTCCGCGTCGCCGAGCGCGACCGGCGAGCACGGGACGCTCTCGTCGTAGGGTCTGGCGATCCCGTGGGCCCACAGCCCGTGGGGGACCCCGACCGCCTCGCACCGGTAGCGGGCCCAGTAGCTCAGCCGGTGGAACGGGACCTGCCGGACGGCGGGCGACTCACCGTCCGCCGGGTCTGCGTCCGCGTCCGGGTCCGCGTCCACTGCCGGCTCCAGCCCGTCGAGGAGCCCTTCGAGCTCGGCGTCGTCGAACTCGCCGTCGAGGACGGACACCTCGACCTGCGTGCGCGCTCGCTGGACGCAGGCGCCCCGGTTGCCCTTGTAGTCGGTCCCCAGGAAGCCGACGGCGTCGCCCGCCTCGACCGGCGTCGGGTCCTCGGTGCCCCACAGCGGCGCGACGCTGGCGGCCGGGGGCGCCCAGTCGTACAGGAACTGCTTGACCCGCAACTCCCGACCGTCCCCCGCGACGACGGTCCGGACCGCCGACGGGTTCCCCTCGCTGTACGGCGTCTGTCCGACGTCTTCGGCGTCCAGCCCGTCGGGTCGCCCCGGCGGCTGTTCCGGCCGGAGCGTCGTCCCGCGTATCGCGCAGTCACCGGGGAGCCACCCCGGTTCGAACACGACGAAGTTCGCTCCTGCCTGTCCGTCCGCGGGAGTGGTCTCGCGGGGCGGTTCGGCCGCGTCGGCGTCGGTCAGCCGAACGCCGGGGCCCGCCGTCCGCCAGTCGGTCCCGTCGGTCGGTCGCTCGTCGGTCATACCCGATCCGGTGGACGCCGACGCCTAAACCGTTCCCTGAACGACGTTTTTGTAGGATATCGGACTCCACGGCGGAGCGCCCGGAGCGCTCAGTACAGGTGAAGGCTCGGCGAGCGGTCGCGGTGCGGTCGGCGTGCACTGTCGTCCCGGAATCGCTCGCGATTCCGATGGGCCGTCAGAACTCTGACTCGGGCGCGCTCCCGTGCGCGCGACAGACCTGCGCGAGGTCTCGGGAGCCTGCGACCGGGGGCTCGTCGGAGCGTGCCCCGACGGTGGATTCGCGACTCGCGGCTCGTGAATCGGCTGGGGAGGGTCGTGGCCGTCTGCGGTGCGGTCGTGGCGGACCACTCGCTGGCCGCACCGTGGCTTCGTCCCGTCACTCGACACTCCGTCGAAAGATCGGAACCGGTACCGAAGCTACCGGCGGCGGGCCAGCAGCGCGCCCGCGAGCAGGGCGACGAGCGCCGTCGCGGCGCCGAAGCCGGCGCCGTCGCCGCTGGCGGTCGTCTCCGGGGCGGGCGACGCCGCGCCGTCCTCGGACTCGGCTGTCGGCGTCGCGGTCCCGTCGGCGTCCATCATCGTCGCCGTCACGGTCCCGTCGCCGTCCATCCCGGCCGTCTCGGTCGCGTCACCGCCCGAGTCGGTCGCCGTCGCGGTCGGCGTCGGCGTCGCACACGTCGCGGGCTGGGGCGTCTCGACGGCCGAGAAGTCGATCTCCCCGTAGGCCTCGGGGTGGAGCGCCTGCGCGATCGTCTTCAGCGCCTCGACGTTCTTCGGGCCGTTCTGGGTCATGAAGTTGCGGTTCACGCGGACGACGTTCCCCTCCTGCACCGCGGTCGTCCCGTTGAACGTCGGGGTGTTCGGGACGGACCCGAACTGACCGTTCTGGACGATCCACTCGGGGTCGCGCTCGGTGATGATCTCGTTGCTGAGCGTGCCGTAGCCGTTGGACGTGTTGATCTCGCCGGCGGCGATGTTGTCGCCGCCCGCCGCGGCGACGATCTGGCCGACGAACGTGTCCTCGCCGGCGGTCCAGCCGCCGCCGAGGTGGAAGAACACGCGGGGGTTCTCCTGACCGCTGACGGCGTCACGGACCGCCTGGACCTCGCCCTGCATTCGTGCGCTGACCTGGCCGGCCGCCTCGTAGTTACCGGTCAGCTGGCCGTACAGTTCGACCTTTTCGTACACGTCCTCCAGGGAGGCCGCGCCCTCGAACTTGTAGACCGTCAGGCCGCTGGATCGCAGCGTCTCGACGGTCTCGTCGGGGACGACGTTCGGCGCGAGCACGAGGTCGGGTTCGGCGCCGATCACGGACTCGACTTTGATCGAGCCGTCGTCGTTGACCACGTCGGTCTTGCCCTCGGTGTCGTTGAGGTAGCCCAGGTAGTAGTCCTGGGGCATCGCGACCGTCTCGTCCTCGGCGCCGATGCTCCAGAGGATCTGGGCCGCACTGGGGGCCAGCGCGGCGAGCCGGTCGGGGTCCTCGTCGATCCGTACCTCCGTTCCCGTCGCGTCGGTGACGGTCATCGGATACGTGCAGTGGGTGTCCGCGAGCGAACTCCCGCTCGCCACACCCGCACCCGATGGAGCCGCGGCCGCGCCGGCGCCGGCAGCGGCGGGCACTGCGCCCACCGCCGCCAGCACCACCAGCGCGGCACCGACGACTGCCGTCGCGTCTCTCATGGCGTCCGGCGGTGCGGGCCTTTGCAATAAATATTTACCTACTGCAACCAGACTTGAGGGCAGCATGGCAGTCCGGACGCGGGCCGCGGGGTGGTCGGCGGGACTGGCCGGACTGTTGGTGGCCGTCGCGCTCGTCAGCGCCACCGTCGGCCCGGTGAGCGTCCCGCTTGCGACCGTCGCGAAGGCGGCGCTCAACGCCGTCGGCGTCCCGACCGGCGTCTCCGTCGGCAGCGGCACGGTCGCGCTGTTCGGCGCCACGGCGACCGTCCCGGTCCCCGACCCCTCCTACACCTACCTGTTCTCGTTCCCGGTCGACGCGACCAGCGAGACGATCGTCCGGCGGATCCGCCTGCCGCGGATCGCGCTGGCGGCGATCGTCGGCTTCTCGCTGGCCGCCGCCGGCACCGTGATGCAGGGCTTCTTCCGCAACCCGATGGCCGACCCCTCGATCATCGGCGTCTCCTCCGGCGCCGCGGTGGGCGCGGTCGCGACCATCGCCCTCTCCTTTTCGGGGCCGTACGCCCTCCAGACGGCCGCGTTCGTCGGCGCCGTCGTCAGCGCGTTCGCCGTCTACCTCATCGCCACGGAGGGCGGGCGGACGCCGACGGCGACGCTGCTGCTCGCGGGGGTCGCGGTCCAGACGCTGCTGGGCGCGGTCGTCTCCTACCTCCTCCTGCGGGCCGGCGAGAGCCTCGAGCAGGCGCTGTACTGGCTGATGGGCGGGCTGCTCCGCAACGCCGTCTGGACCGACGTGGCGGTCACAGTCCCCGTCGCGGCGGCCTGCTTCGGCGTCCTGGCCGCCTACGGCCGTGACCTGAACGTCCTCCTGCTCGGCGAGGCCGACGCCCACACGCTGGGCATCGAGGTCGAACGCACCAAGCGCGTCCTGCTGGCGGTCTCCAGCGTCCTCACCGCGGCGGCGGTCGCGGTCGCCGGCTCAATCGGCTTCGTCGGCCTCGTCGTCCCGCACATGATGCGGCTGCTCGTCGGCCCCGACCACCGAATCTTGCTCCCGACGAGCGCCGTCGCCGGCGGGGCCGTCCTCGTCGCCACGGACACCGTCGCCCGGTCGGGGAGCGTCGAGGTCCCCGTCGGCATCGTCACCGCCGCGCTGGGCGCGCCCTTCTTCCTCTATCTCCTCCGGACACGGGAGGTGCACTCGCTGTGACGCCCGACCTGCCGGACGCGCTGGACGGACTCCTGGGCGACGAGACGGAGGACCGGTCGGGAGACGAGTTCACGCTGGCCGGCACCGATCCGGCGGCGGCCGCCGACGCCCCGCTCCTCGAAGTCGAGGGCGTGTCGCTGTCCTACGGCGACCTGTCGGTACTGTCGGAGGTGTCGCTGTCGGTCGCGTCGGGGGAGTTCGTCGGCCTCGTCGGGCCGAACGGTGCCGGCAAGACGACGCTGCTGGGGGCGATCAACGGCGTGCTCGAACCCGACTCGGGACGGGTCCGCGTCGGCGGGGAGACGGTCGCGGATCTGTCCTCCCGGGCGGCGAGTCGGCTGGTCGCGACGGTGCCCCAGGACACGACCGTCGCCTTCGACTTCGCCGTCGAGGACATCGTGGAGATGGGGCGGACGCCCTACCACGGGCGGTTCAGCGGCGACCCCGACGCCGGGGAGGCGGTCGACCGCGCGCTCGAACGGACCGACACCGAGCGCTTCCGCGACCGGTCGGTCGCCTCCCTGAGCGGCGGCGAGCGCCAGCGCGTCGTACTCGCGCGCGCGCTGGCCCAGGAGACGCCCGCCCTGGTCCTCGACGAGCCGACGGCGAGCCTCGACGTGAACCACCAGGTCCGGACGCTCGAACTCGTCGCCGACCTCGCGGAGGCGGAGGGCAAGGCGGCGCTTGCGGCGATCCACGACCTCGACCTGGCGGCCCGGTTCTGCGACCGGCTGGCCGTCCTCGCCGACGGCGACCTGCTGGCGGTCGGGCCGCCCGGAGAAGTGCTGACCGCCGACACCGTCGGCGCCGCCTTCGACACCGACGCCGTCGTCCGCTCGAACCCGGTGACCGGGACGCCCGCGGTGACGGCGCTGCCGGAGCCGGGCGAGCTGGACCGGCGGGTGCACGTCCTCGGGACCGGGCCCTGGACGGCCCGCGTGGTTTCGGCGCTCGCGACCGCTGGCGCGACGGTGACCGTCGGCGCGCTCCCGCCCGGCGACGTGGCCGCCGAGACGGCCCGGGAACTCGCGGCGGAGACGGTGACCGCGCCCCCCTTCGACGGGCTCGACGGCGAGGCGGCGGCCGCGACCCGCGACTGCCTGGCGGCGGCCGACGCGGTCGTGGTCGTCGAACCGCTGCCCGACGCGCTCCGGGCGCTCGCCCGCGACCACGACCCGGTGGTCCGGGTCGCGGCCGACGACGACCCCGCGAGCGCGACGGCCGAACTCGGCGGGCCGGGACGAGAGACGGGGACCGGGCGGGACGTGAACACCGGACGCGACGGGCGGGCCGGCGAAGTCGGCGAGCGCGACGACGGGGCGACGCGTGTCGGTCGAACGGGAGGAACCGACGGCGAGCGGTCGGCCGTCGAGGCCGCCGCGCGGGCGACCCCGGAGACGGTGGCGGCCGGCGTCCGGCGCGCGCTCGACCGGTCCGTCTCGGCCGACGACTGAGTTGCGGGGACGGTTTCGGCTATCGAGGCCGGCGACCACCGAAGTGACAGGCCATCGTGGCGGCCGACTGCCGGGTCGTCGGGTGGGGACGGCGGCCCACGGCCGCCGTCTCGTGGACACAACAGTTAATGGGTGTCGTACAGACTCCCGACTATGGTGGACGTAGACGTGAACAAGCCGACGCTGCTGGTCGCGGGGGGTGGGGCGGTCGCGCTGGTCGTCGTCGCGGTGCTCGTCGGCGCCGCCTTGAGCCAGCCGAACGCGCCGGTGACGGGGGAGCCGGACACGGCGACGGCCGTCGAGGCGACGGACTTGCCGACGCTGGCTCCGACGACGACTGGAACGGCGGCCGCCGGGACGGGGACGGGCACGGCGGCGGCCACGGCGACCGCGACGCCGACGCCGTACCCGACCCTCACGCCGACACCGACCCCGACGCCCACGCCGACGGCGACGCCCGCGCTGACGGACATCCCCGCCGAGGCGTTCGACGAGCGGGAGATCGAGCGGCTGGTCGGCGAGTACATCAACGAGCGCCGGGCGGACGCCGGGCTGGACCCGCTCGACAACGAGGGCAAGGGGGTCGACCGGCTCACCGAGATGGCGCGGGGCCACAGCGTCCAGATGGCAAACGTCGGCGAGGCGATCCACCGGATCGACGGCGTGACCAGCGTCGAGCGCTACCGTGAGCACGAGCTCTACGACCGCTGCAAGTGGTCGTCACCGGACGGCACCACGCTCCGGACCGCCGACGGCAACGCCCTGGAGGCGGTCGGGCGGACCGTCGCCGGCGAACCCTACCGCGACAACGGGACCCGCCAGTTCAACGGCGACGAGCGCGCGGTCGCCCGGGCCGTCGTCGACGCGTGGTGGAAGACGGAGACCTACCGACCGCGGCTGACCTACCCGAACGCCGACGAGATCGGCGTCGGCGTCGAGATCACCCGGCGCAACGACGTGTTCGTCACCGCGAACGTCTGCTGAGCGGGGATCGTCTGCTGAGGAGGGAATCGGTTGCTGAGCCGGGGTCGGCCGTTGTTCCGGGTCCGTCGGCCGTCGACGCGGCCCTCGCGGCGCTCACAGATTACGAGCGTCCCGGCGAGAACGGGAGTCACTCGGGGTGGCGGCTGATCTCGTTGAACGCGGCCTGGAAGTCGTCGAACTCGGCGAGCGCGTCGTCCATCTCGTCGCGCAGCGACTCGGCGCGCTCGCGGAGTCGGCCGACCTCGTCGCTGTCGTCGAGCTCCGCCTCCGTCTTCTCGGCCTCCAGCAGGGCGATCTTCGAGGAGACCTCCAGGTACTCGGTGAGCCGGTCGTCGTAGCGGCTGGCGGTGAGCTGCTGCTCGATGGCGGCGACCAGGTCGTCCTTCTGGACGGGCTTGCAGAGGTAGTCGTCGAAGGGCATGTCGACGATGTCGAAGTCCGGGTCGACGGCGGTGATCATGACGACCCGCGTGTCCAGGCCCCGCTCGCGGATCGTCGACAGCACCTCGTCGCCGGAGACCTGCGGCATCCGCCGGTCGAGCAGGACCACGTCGACCGACTCGTCGACCGCCTCCAGTGCCTCCTCGCCCCCGTAGGCCGTCTCGGTGTCGTACTCGTCGCGGAGACGCAGCGCGTACACGTCGGCGACCTCGGCCTCGTCGTCGACGATGAGCACCCGCGGCTCGGTACTCGTCTCGTTCACGCCGTGATCTGATGCGGCGATCCTATGTAAGTGCGTGGGTGCCGGCCAACGCACCGATCGTCGGGCTGTCGGCCGTCCACGGGGGCGAACGGGTTCGGGCGGCCGCCCGACCCCGCGGTCGACGGGCGTCGGTCGCCCGGGGGCGGCGGGGACGACACCGTCGGGGTGCAGTTCGACCGCGGTAGGGTGGGCCAAACACAATCCCTTTGCCGGTACCCTCCCAAGAGCGGGTAATGTCGAGGTGCGACGAGTGCGGCAAGCAGGAGAACATGCCGTACCAGTGTCGCCACTGCGGCGGCACGTTCTGTGCGGAACACCGCCTCCCCGAGAACCACGGCTGTCCGGGGCTGGACAACTGGGAAGACCCCGGCGGGGTCTTCGACAGCGGCTTCGACGACAGCGTCGCCGACGATTCCGGGAGCGGCGGCCTGAGCGACCGCCTGGGCATCGAGACCGGCCCCGGCGGCCCGCTGGGCTACTTCCGCGGGAACATGACCTACGTCTTCCTCGGGCTGATGTGGATCACCTTCCTGCTCCAGCACGTCGTCCTCCTGTTCGGGCCCGCCGGCCTCCACGAGGCCATCTTCGTCCTCTCGCCCGCCAACCCCGAGTACGTCTGGACCTGGTTCACCTCGGTGTTCGCCCACGCGCCGGGACGGCTGGGCCACATCGGGATCAACAGCATCGTGATCTACTTCTTCGGCCGCCTGGTCGAGGACTACGTCGGGTCCCGCGACTTCGCGGTCCTGTTCCTCGGGAGCGGCGCGCTCGCCGGCCTCGGCCAGGTCGGCTTCCAGATCTACCAGTACGGCGGGATCCCCCAGCCGGGCGTCGCCGCGGGCGTCCTCGGCGCCAGCGGCGCGGGCCTGGCCATCATGGCCGTGCTCACCGTCCTCAACCCCAACCTCACGGTGTACCTCTACTTCCTGGTCCCGGTGCCGCTGTGGCTGCTGACCGTCGGCTACACCGGCTACACCGTCTTCCAGATCCTGTCGACCGGCATCGGCGCCGGCGGCACCGCACAGCTCGCCCACCTCCTCGGGCTCGGGGTCGGCCTGCTGTACGGCCAGCACGTCAAGGGTCGCCACCGGATCCCCGACCAGCTGCAGTTCGGCGCCGGCGGGCGCGGTCCCGGCGGACCGGGCGGCCCCGGCGGCCGCGGCCCGTTCTGATGGGGGTCGTTCCGATGGAGGCCCGCTGATGGAGGTCGTCCGCCCCGAGTTCGTCCCCGACGCCTCGCTCTCCCGGGAAGACATGGAGGCGCTCCAGCGCGAGATCGCCGGGAGCGCCGTCTTCGAAGACGACCTCCCCGTCGACCCCGCCCGGATCTGCGGCGAGGGCGGGGACACTGACACCGCCACCGACGACGCACAGGCCAGCCTCGCCGACGCGACCGACGGCGCGGAGTCGGCGACCCCGGCGGACGGCCCGCCACTCGTGGCCGGCGTCGACCAGGCGTTCGTCGACGACCACGCCGTCAGCGCCGTCGTCGTCCTGGGCGGTAGCGAGGTGGTCGAGCGCGTCCACGCCGTCGAACCCGTCGAGATCCCCTACATCCCCGGCCTGCTGAGCTTCCGGGAGGGGACGGCCATCCTCTCGGCGTTCGCGGCGCTGGAGCGGGACCCGGACGTCGCGCTCGTCGACGGCAGCGGTCGCATCCACTTCCGGGAGGCCGGCATCGCGACCCACATCGGGGTCACGCTCGACCTGCCTACCGTGGGCGTCGCCAAGAACCTGCTCTGTGGCACTCCCCGCGAGTCGCTCGACCGGAAACTCCCTCAGGGTGCCCGCATCGCCATCGAGGCCGACGACGACGTTGAGACCGCCGAGCCCGGGACGCACATCGGCGACGCCGTCCAGACCCGCCAGTTCGAGAACTCGGATCGGTACGTCAACCCCCTCGTCGTCAGCCCCGGCCACCGCGTGAGCGCCGACACCGCCGCCGACATGGTGTTGGCCTGCGCGGGGGGGTACAAGCTGCCCGAGCCGACGCGGCTGGCCGACGGGTACGCCGACGAAGTGAAGGCCGAGGTCCGCGAGCAGCTGGAGTAGCGCGCTCGGTCATTCCTCGCCGAGCGTCGCGGCGAGCAGGAACGTCTCCGCGCGGGTCGCCCGGAAGTCGACGGAAAAGCCCGCGTCCTCGAACGCCGCGGCGGCGTGGTCGGCGTCGTAGCGCTCTTCGAGGGGTGGGCCGCGCTCGCCCGGCCCTTCGGCGGTCCAGTCGACGACGGCGACGCGGCCACCCGGCCGAAGGACGCGGGCGAGTTCCTCGACCGTCTCGCCAGGGAGTTCGTGGTAGGTCATCGTCGCGAACGCGCCGTCTAGCGCGCCGTCGTCGAACGGCAGGTCGTCGGCGCCACTCGTGACGAGCTCGACGTTCTCCGGGACGCCCTTCTGGCGGTAGCGGTCGTGCATCGCCGCCTGCACGTCGACGGCGTAGACCGTGCCGGCGCGGGGCGCCACGTCGTCGGTGAAAAAGCCCGTGCCGCTCCCAACGTCGACGACTGCGTCGTCGGGATCGGGGTCGAGCGCCCACAGGAGTTCCTCAGCCGAACAGTTGCGGTACCGGCGCGCGGCGTCCTCCAGTCGGTCGGCGTCGGCCGCGGGGAAGGTGTGGTGACCCATCACTTCGGAGTTGTGGCCGTGCGGTGATATAGCTCCCGTCACGTTGCAGCGATGGTGGTCGGTTTCCGTGCGAGTGTCTCGGTTGTTTTTGAGTGATCTGGCCCGAAACGGGGTTGTGTGAACGGTACCGCAGTCGGGAATGAGCGTTGAAAGCCCTCGGCGGGCTCGCTAGCTGGAGTTTCTACCGCATTCGACAGCAAGTGGTGAAAGCCCTCGCCGCGCTCGCGGTCGCTGAGGCGGGATATCCGCGCTCTCCGCACCGCCCGCTCACGGCACAGCCGTTCGCTTCGAGGCGCGAGCGCCTCGCACCGCGCGGATAGTGCCCGCTCAGGCGACTGCACAAGCGCGAGCGCGCCTCGCCCTTTCAGTCCACCGGGAGAGCACGCTCTCCCGAGCCCGCGCTCACACGTTCGCGCGGACACCAGGGACCGCAACTGCCCCGCACAGCACCGCAGACGGCCACGAACCTCCCCAGCCGATTGCGCTCCGCGCGCCTTCGGCGTGCGGTGCTCATCCCTCGCGCGGCTACGGTCGCGCGCATGAACGCGCGCTCCAGCGCGCGCCGACGGCATTCGACTGGCCAACACCGTCTGATGGCGGACCCCCACCCTTAACCCTCGCTCCGGCGAACCCGGACCCATGGCGGATATCCTCGTCTACGGCTCGTACGGCTACACCGGGCGGTTGGTCGTCGACGAGGCGACCGACCGGGGACTGGACGTGGTCGTCGCCGGCCGCGACCGCGACGCCGTCGAGAACCAGGCGATCCGGCAGGGCTGCGAGGAGCGCGTGTTCGCGCTGGACGAGCCGCGGCTGCTCGACCTGGCGCTGGAGGAGGTCGAAGCGGTCCTCAACTGCGCGGGGCCGTTCGCAGAGACGGCGGAGCCGGTGGTCGAGGGCTGTCTGCGGACCGGCACCCACTACCTCGACATCACCGGGGAGATCGAGGTGTTCGAGCGACTCGCCGCCGAGGACGAACAGGCCGACGAGGCGGGGATCACGGTCCTCCCCGGCGTCGGCTTCGACGTGGTCCCGACGGACTGCCTCGCGGCCCACCTCGCAGAGCGGCTACCCGACGCCGACCGGCTCGCGCTGGGGTTCGAGGCGTCGGGCGAGATCTCCCCGGGCACCGCGAAGACGGTCGTCCGCGGCCTCGGTGAGGGCGGTGCCGTCCGGCGGGCGGGCCGCATCGAGTCAGTGCCGGTCGGGGGCGAAACACGACGAGTCGACTTCGGCCGGGGCGAGCGGACCGCGATGGCAGTCCCCTGGGGCGACGTATCGACCGCCTACCACACGACCGGGATCGGGAACGTGACCGTCTACACAGCCGTCCCGTCGTGGGCGCCGCCGGTCGTCCGCGTCAGTCAGTTCCTCGGGTCGGTCGCCAGTGCCGGCTCCGTGCGGTCGCTGCTCGATTCGCTGGTCGACGCCAGCGTCGAGGGTCCCGACGAGCGCGAGCGCCGCGAGGGCGAGACCTACGTCTGGGGCGAGGCGCGACGATCGGAAGCGCCTCGAAGCGAGCGGCAGGGCCGCGAGCGGGGGGAGGTCGAGGCCGCCGACGGCGAGCGGGCGGTCTCGCGACTCGTCGCGCCCGAGACCTACCGGCTGACGAAACTGACGGCCGTCGAGATCGCCGAACGGGTCGCCGCGGGTGAGGCGCCGACCGGGTTCCGGACGCCCGCCGGCGCCTTCGGCCCGGACCTGATCCTCGATATCGAGGGCGTCGAGCGGACGGACGAGCCCGTCACCGACGCAGACGGAGCGGCCGCCGACTCGGACTGACTACCCCTCGTCGCGGTCGGCCGGTGTTTCGCCATCGGCCGGTGCTTTGCCATCGGCCGGTTCTTCACTCCCGTCGCCGCCGTAGTGCTCGCGCTCGACGCGCTCGTCGAACAGCCGCGCGAGCAGCCGCGTCATCGGGCCGATATCGACATCGATGCCGTCGACGCTCGTGACGGGGCGAACCTCCCAGGTGGAGTTGGTGAGGAAGACCTCGTCGGCCTCGCGCAGGTCGTCGAGCGTGTACCGGCTCGTCCGCACCGAGAACCCCTCCGACTCGGCCAGCTCTATCACGACCGACCGCGTCACGCCGGGGAGGATCGGCAGGTCCGCGCTCGGCGTCTTCAGCGTCCCGCCGTCGACGAAGAAGAGGTTGCTCGCCGCGCCCTCGGCGAGGTAGTCGTCGGTCGTCCGCATCACGGCCTCGTCGGCGGCGAACTCCTCGGTTGCTGCTCGCCGGAGCTCTAGCCGGGCGAGGATGCCCGGGAGGTAGTTGTGCGTCTTGGCGTCCGCCGGGAACGACTCGGCGGGCGGGCGGCGCGTCCGGACGGTCTGGACGGTCGCCGGCTCGTCCCAGACGGGGTCGCCCTCGACGCCGCCGCGGCCCAGCGGCGCGACGTAGACGACGACCGTCGGGTCCACGTCGGCGTCGGGCGTGAGCTTCCCCGGCTGGGCACCCCGAGTCACCGACACCTTGCAGTACGCGTCGTCGAGGTCGTTGGCGGCCAGCGTCTCCGCCACCCGCTCGCGGAGGTCGTCGGGGACGGCGTCGGCGAACCCCAGCGTCTCGGCGGTCCGCCGGAGCCGGTCGCGGTGGGCCACCCACTCGAAGGGCTCGCCGGCGTAGACCCGAAGCGTCTCGAAGGCGCCGTCGCCGTACATGAACCCCCGGTCGCGGACGGAGACGGTCGCCTCGTCGGCGGCGACGAGGTCGCCGTTCACGTGGTAGGTGAGGCCGTCGTCGCTCACAGCGATCCCTCCAGACTCATGCGGCAGAACGTCTCTATCATCTGTTTACCGTGTTCGGTGAGGATGCTCTCGGGGTGGAACTGGACGCCGACGTGGGGCCGTTCGCGGTGGCGGACGGCCATCAACACGTCGGCCTCGTCGTCGGTATGGGCCGACTCTTCGAGCACGTCCGGCAGGTCCGCGCGCTCGACGGCCAGCGAGTGGTATCGCCCCACCTCGAAGCGGTCGGGCAGCGCCCGGAAGACGCCGCGGCCGTCGTGACCGACGGTGGAGGGCTTGCCGTGGACGACCGCCTCGGCGTGGCCGACGGGTGCGCCGGCGACCGCACACAGCGCCTGGTGGCCCAGGCAGACCCCGAGCGCGGGGTAGTCCAGATCGCGGAAGATCGGCATCGAGACGCCCGCCTCCTGGGGGGTGCCCGGACCCGGAGACACGACGATGGCGTCGGGGTCGATCTCGCGGATCCCGGCCACGTCGACGGCGTCGTTGCGGCGGACGATGACCTCGCCGTCAGTCACCTCGGGGAGCCAGTCGGCGGTCGTGACGACCTCGCCGACGTACTGGACGAGGTTGTAGGCGAAGGAGTCGTAGTTGTCGACGACGAGGACCGTCATCCCATCGACGCGGTCGACGGCGGTCGCGTCGGCGGCGAGGCGGTCGCCGTCGGCGGTGGAGCCAGGGTCGACGGACGGGACGCTCCCGACGCCGGGCGCGGACGGCTCAGTCATGGTCTTCCACCGTGAAGGCGGCGCGGTCGCCCAGCGCCGCGTCGACGGCGGTCACGAGCGCCCGGCCCTTGTCGAGCGTCTCCTCGAACTCCCGGTCGGGCACCGAGTCGTGGACGATCCCGGCCCCCACGCGGAGGTGGTACTCCTCGCCGTAGCCAACGAGCGTCCGGATCACGATGTTCAGCGTCGCGCGGCCGTCGAACCCGAAGATCCCGACGCTCCCGGTGTATGGTCCCCGGCGGGTCGACTCCACCTCGTCGATGATCTCCATGGTCCGGGGTTTGGGCGCGCCGGTGATGGTCCCGCCGGGAAAGACGGCCGCGACGGCGTCGCCCAGGTCGTGTTCGGGGCGCAGGCGCCCCTCGACGAGCGAGACGAGGTGCATCACCTCCGAGTAGCGGTCGACGCGGCGGTACTCGCTCACCTCGACGGAGCCGTACTCGCTGACCTTCCCCAGGTCGTTGCGTTCGAGGTCGACCAGCATCGCGTGCTCGGCGCGCTCCTTCTCGTCGCTCGTCAGGTCCTCCGCGAGGAACTCGTCCTCCTCGGTTGTCTCGCCGCGCGGGCGCGTGCCGGCGATTGGCTCGGTCAGGAGCCGTTCGCCCTCCCGCTCCAGCAGGAGTTCGGGGCTGGCGCTCACCAGGTCGACCCCCGGAAATTCCAGCAGGGCCGAGTAGGGCGCGGGGTTCACAGTCCGGAGCGCGTCGAACGCGGCGACGGGGTGGACCGCGGCGGGGGCGGTGAGCCGCTGGGAGACGTTGGCCTGAAACGTGTCGCCGTCGCGGATGTACTCCTTGACCCGGCGGACGCGGTCGGCGAAGGCCGCTCGGCCGCAGTCGCTCTCGAAGCGGGCCTCGTCGGCCGCGACCGGCGGGTCCCCCACTTCGGGGTCGCCCTCGACGGCCGCCCGGGCGAGGTCGAGCGCCCGCTCGCGGCCGCGGTCGTAGCTGTCGGCGACCGTCCCGCTGGCGTCGCCGTCGGCGTCGTCACCGCCGACGACACCGTCCCCGCCGACCCGCGGACAGGCGGTGATCCGCAGGGTCGTCTCCTCGCCCTCGCGGGGTTCCTCCCAGGCCGCCATCCGGTCGTAGACGCCGATCTGCAGGCGCGGCAGTTCGCGGTCGCGGTCGGCCGAGTCGGGAAGGCTCTCCAGTTCGCGGGCCACGTCGTAGGAGAGCCACCCGACGGCGCCGCAGGGGTAGGGCACGTCGCAGTCCCCGCGGACCAGCGACTCGGCGGCGAGCCGGTCGACCAGCGCGTCGACGCTCGGCGACTCGCCGCCGGGGGCGCTGGCGGCCTCGTCGGCGGTGACCGTGACGCGGTCGACGGGGTCGACGCCGAAGTAGCCCCAGCCGGACTGGCCGCCGGTGGTTTCGAGGTGGAACCCGCCGGGGCCGTCGCGGGCGCGGCGGTAGGCGTCGAACGGGTCGGTCACGGACACGCGGACCTCGACGGGGACGCGGGCGCCGGCCGGGGCCGACGCCGCGGCGCGTTCGAAGGCGGCCCGGTCGGTCACGACCCTCGGCATTGGTACGGGAGAAGCACGGGGGAGATAACCGGTTTTCGGTCCCCGGCGGGACCGGTCAGTAGAGCTTCGCCTGTTCGACCCAGTTCTCGACGCGCGACTCGGCGATGTCCGTCTCCTCGGCCAGCGCCGCGGGGTCGGCCTCTGCCAGGCCGCCGACGCCGTCGACGCCCGCGTCGCGCAGCCGTTCCGCGTAGGCCGGCCCGATCCCCTTGATGTCCTCCAGCTCCGCGTCGGGCGCGGGGTCGGTCGGCGCCTCGGTCGACGAGTCGTCGATCTCGGCGGCGTCCGCGTCGCCGGTTTCGGCGGCGTCCGGCTCCTCGGCGTCGGCGGTCTCGACCTCGGCGTCGGCGTCCCCAGTGTCGCCGTCGTCCTCGGCGTCTGTCTCCCCCTCGTCGGCCGAGTCGGTCGGTTCGGTCGGCGAGTCGGTCGCGGTGTCGGTCCCCTTGACCGCGTCCTCGCTGGCGGTCGCGGGTTCGTGCTCGACGGTCACGTCGACGCCGTCGCCGGCCGCCCCGTCGCCCGCGCCGGGGTCCTCGCCCGGCGACGGGCCGTCGGTGGCGGACGCTGCCGGCTGGGAAGTCGAAGAGGACGCGCCCAGCCCGAGTGCGGACTTGATACGCTCGATGAGCCCCATGGGGAGCAATAGCGGACCCCATCACTTAACGTCTTTCTGCACTCGCTCGGGGGACAGGACCGGCCGTTTCCGCCGACGGCTCGGCGGTGGCCCGGGCGTCGACCGCCGCGAGAGTGCTCCGAACGGGCCGCCGAGCGCCGCCGCTGCGGCTCAGAGCCGGTCGCGCAGCGCCTCGTTCATGGCGTCGGCCGGCGCCTCGCGGCCGGTCCACCGCTCGAACGCCGCGACGCCCTGGTACAGCAGCATCCAGGCGCCGTCGACGGTGGTCGCGCCCGCGTCGGCGGCGTCCCGCAGGAGTCGCGTCTCCAGCGGCCGGTAGACCGCGTCGAGCACGCCCAGGTCGCCGTGCAGCGCGTCGGCCGGGACCGGCGTCTCGTCGGACTCCATCCCGACGCTGGTCGCGTTGACCAGCACGTCCGCGTCGGCCAGCAACTCGGGGAGGGCGTCGAGGCCGTGGCCCGTCGCGTCGGCGTCCACTCCGTCCGGGGCGGTCGCGTCTTCGGCGGCCCCGTCCGCGTCCGCCCCCTCGCCTCGCACGTCCGCGGCCAGGCCGCGGGCCTTCGACTCGGTGCGGTTGGCGACCCGGACGGTCATCCCCTCGTCGGCGAGGCCGAACGCGACCGCGCGGCCGGCGCCGCCGGCGCCGACGACGACGGCCGTCCCCGACAGGTCCACGTCGTGGGCCCGGAGCGCTCGCGTGGCCCCGACGGCGTCGGTGTTGTGGCCCGTGATCCGGTCGCCGGAGAAGTCGACGGTGTTGACCGCGCCGATGCGGCGGGCCAGCGAGTCCGGTTCGACGGCCGCGAGGGCGTCCTGCTTGAACGGGATCGTGACGTTCAGCCCGGCGACGCCGAGGTCGGCGGCGCCCTCGACCGCCGCGGCGGCCCCGTCTTTCGGCGGTTCGAACGTGACGTAGCGGGCGTCGATGTCGAGCGCCTCGTAGCCCGCCTCGTGCATCGGCGGGGACAGCGAGTGGCCCACCGGGTTGCCGATGAGTCCGTAGACGTCCATATCGGCCCCAGCGGGGCCGCCGACAAAACGTGTTCCGTCTCGGCTCGGCTCGTTCGGCTCGGATCGGGAGAGCGGCCGGTCACGCCGGATTCGCAACTGTTTCAAGCGGAGGTGTCGTGGCGCAACACAGTGAGTCGCCTCAGTCATCCGCTGGTACAGGTCGCCGGCGCGCTCGCCCTGACGGCCGGGTGGGTCGCGGCCGTCCTCACCGGCACGGACCTGGGCACCGTCCCGACCGTCGCCGTCAGCGGCGTTGCCGTCCTCGGCGCCTCGTTCCTGCTCGCGTGGGGCGCCGAGACCGCCGAGAAGGACGTGCCGCGGGCGTTCGCCATCGCCGTCCTGGCGGTGCTGGCGGTCGCCCCCGAGTACGCGGTCGACGCGCTGTACGCCTGGAGCGCCGGGGCGGGCGGCGCGACGACCGCAGCGTGTGAGCAGCTCACGCCGGCTACCATCGAGGCCGGCGCCACCGAGCTCGCGCGGGCCTGCCACGACGCCAACCTCGCGGTCGCGAACATGACCGGGGCCAACCGCATCCTCATCGGGGTCGGCTGGGCCGGTATCGCCGTCTTCACCGTCTACCGGGCCGCCAGGACCCGCGACCCCGCAGTCCGCGACCGCGAAGGGTGGCTCGCCGACGCCGTCACGCTCGACCGGAGCATCGCCACCGAGGTCGCCTTCCTCTTTCTCGCGACGCTGTGGGCCTTCTTCGTCCCCCTCGGCGGCGGCATCGACGCGCTCGACACCGCCCTGCTCGTCGGCCTCTACGTCACCTACATCCTCATCATCATCCGCGGCGACGTGGACACCGAGGAGGAACACGTCGGCGTTCCCCAGTACTTCCAGTCGTGGTCGCTCCCCTGGCGCCCCATGGTCGTCCTCGCGCTGTTCGCCTACTCCGGCGCGATGATCTTCTCGGCCGTCGAGCCGTTCGCCCACGGCCTCGAACAGATCGGGGTCAACAACGGCATCCCCGAGTTCTTCATGATCCAGTGGATCGCGCCGCTGGCCTCCGAGAGTCCGGAACTCATCGTCGTGGTCGTCCTCGTGAACAAGGCCCGCTCGACCGCCGGGTTCAACGCCCTGATCTCCTCGAAGCTCAACCAGTGGACGCTGCTCATCGGGACGCTCTCGGTCGTCTTCTCGCTGGCCTACGGCCAGTACGGCGTGCTCCCGTTCGACCAGAAGCAGGCCGCCGAGATCTGGATCACCGCCGCCCAGAGCTACTTCGCGCTGGCCGTGCTGGTCGACTTCGAGATCAGCGTCCGCGAGGCGCTGACGATCTTCGTCCTGTTCATCTCGCAGGTGGCCCTGGAGTTCGTCATCATCCGCGACCTGTTCGCGATGCCGGTGTCGTCCTACGAACTCCTGCTGGCCTACACGGCCGCCTACGGCCTCATCGGGACCGCGCTGTTCGCCCTCCGCCGGGAGGCGCTGAAACGGATGCTCGGACTGGCCGCCGACGCCGGCCGCACCGCGCTCGGCCGCGAGCCGGTCCACCCGGAGTTCGCCGACTGAGATGCTCGCCGTCGCCGTCTCCCGTGACGACTCCGCCTCGGTCCACATCGGCGAGCGCCTGCGCGCGGTCACCGACTGGACGGAACACACCGACGGCTCCCGCCCCGACGCCGAGGGCGGCGGGACCGTCTACCGCACCGACTCGGTCGAACTGCGGGCGTTCGACGCCCTGCATCTGGATCTGGACGGCGTCGCCGACGCGTTCGGCCGCGTCGACGGCGCGAAGGGCCGTACGGAACCGGACCTGCTCGTCTTCGCCTCCCGCCACGCCGGCGAGACGGGGCCGCTGTTGACCGCCCACCACACCGGCAACTTCGGCCCCGCCGAGTACGGTGGCGAGCCGGGGGCGTTCGCGCGGGCCTGCCCGAACGCCCACCGGCGCGTCCTCGCGGCCCTGCGCGAGCACGCCCCCGAGGGCTACGAGGTCGGGATGGAGGCGACCCACCACGGCCCGACCGACGTGGGCGTCCCCTCGATGTTCGTCGAGGTCGGCAGCGACGAACCGCAGTGGGGCGACCCCGACGCGGCCGAGGCGGTCGCACGGGCCATCCTCGCGCTCCGCGGGACCGACCCCGACGCCCCCGACGAGGACGGCACCCGCCGCTACCTCGTCGGGTTCGGCGGCGGCCACTACGCGCCCCGCTTCGAGCGGATCCTCGCCGAGACCGACTGGGCGGTCGGCCATGTCGCCCCTGACTGGGGGCTCGACGCGATGGGCGACCCCGAGCGCAACCGCGAGGTGATCCGCCGGGCGTTCGCGGCGAGCGCCGCGGACTACGCCGTCGTCGAGGGCGACCGCCCCGACCTCGAAGGAGTGGTCGATGACCTGGGTTACCGCGCCGTGAGCGAGACGTGGGTCCGCGAGACGACGGGCGTCCCGCTCGCCCTCGTGGCCGCCGTCGAGGACCGGCTGGGGAGCGTCGAGGCAGGCGTCCGGTTCGGCGAGCGCGCGGCCGGCTACGAGGGCGACCCGGACGGCGGGGACCTGGAGACGGTCGCCCTCCCCGACGACCTGCTCGCCGAAGCGCAGGGGATCGACCACGAGGCGGCCCGCGCGGCGGTCGAGCGGGCGACGGTCGCCTTCGAGACGACCGAGAGCGGGACCCGCGCCGAGGGTCGGGCGCTCGTCGACGCCGACCGCGACGGGGCGGCGCTGGTCGAGGGACTCGCCGCCGTCCTCGAAGCGAAGTACGAGACCGTCGAGCGCGCCGAGGGGACGGTCGTCGCCCGGGAGTCGGCGTTCGACCCCGAACGGGCCCGCACGCTCGGCGTCCCGGACGGGCCGAAGCTCGGCAGACTCGCCGAGGGCGAACCCGTGACGGTCGACGGCGAGGAGATCGATCCCGCCGTGGTCCACGTCGAGCGCGAGCACCGCTTCCCAGTCGACGGCCTGTCGGAGTAGTCCGTCGCTTGACCGACCCTCGCGACCACGGTCCCGCCCCGACCGCGCCCCGTTCCGATCCCGCAACCACCGCGCACGTATCGGATCCCCAGTCGAAACGCACCCGGCGCGTGACCCGCCGAGCCACCGTTTCACCTGGAGATCACCCCGAAACGACCGTCCGCGGGAGTAAGGGAGGCTTACACGGGTGAACGGTGGAGTACGGGCGTGCTACCGAGCGTCAGTCAGGCGTCTGACGCGCGGGAGAAGCTTAATAAATGTTGCCCAGCAACGGAAACTTAAATATGGACTCTATAATCGACGACGCGATCGACGAGGCCGAGCAGGAGCGGGAGGAGGCGGCCGAGCAGGAGCCCCAGGAGCGGGGGGATACGGGGGGTTCGACGGGGACAGACGAGATGTCCACGTCGGGGCAGATGTCCGACGAGGAACTGGCCGACGTGGTCAAAGATCTGGAGACGAAGATCACCGTCGTCGGCTGCGGGGGGGCCGGCGGCAACACGGTCACCCGGATGATGGAGGAAGGGATCCACGGGGCGAAGCTCGTCGCGGCCAACACGGACGCCCAGCACCTCGCCGACGAGGTCAAGGCCGACACGAAGATCCTCATCGGCCGCAAGCGCACCGGCGGCCGCGGCGCCGGCTCCGTCCCGAAGATCGGCGAGGAGGCCGCCCAGGAGAACCTCGAGGACATCCAGCAGTCCATCGACGGTTCGGACATGGTGTTCGTCACCGCGGGCCTCGGCGGCGGGACCGGGACGGGGTCGGCTCCTGTCGTCGCCCAGGCCGCCCAGGACCAGGGTGCGCTCACCATCTCCATCGTCACCATCCCCTTCACCGCGGAGGGCGAGCGCCGGCGGGCCAACGCCGACGCCGGTCTGGAGCGACTGCGGGCCGTCTCGGACACCGTCATCGTCGTCCCGAACGACCGCCTGCTCGACTACGCGCCGTCGATGCCCCTGCAGGACGCGTTCAAGATCTGCGACCGCGTCCTGATGCGCTCGGTCAAGGGCATGACCGAGCTGATCACCAAGCCCGGCCTCGTCAACGTCGACTTCGCCGACGTTCGCACCATCATGGAGAACGGCGGCGTCGCCATGATCGGCCTCGGCGAGTCCGACTCCGAGAACAAGGCCCAGGACTCGATCCGCTCGGCGCTGCGCTCGCCGCTGCTCGACGTGGAGTTCGACGGCGCCAACTCCGCGCTCGTCAACGTCGTCGGCGGCCCCGACATGTCCATCGAGGAAGCTGAAGGTGTGGTCGAGGAGATCTACGACCGCATCGACCCCGACGCCCGCATCATCTGGGGCGCGAGCGTCAACCAGCAGTTCGAGGGCAAGATGGAGACGATGATCGTGGTGACGGGCGTCGAGAGCCCCCAGATCTACGGCAAGAGCGAGGCCGAGCAGGAGCGCGCCTCGAAGGAACTCGGCGACGACATCGACTACGTCGAGTAATCTCCCCCGGGATTCTCCGCATTTTCCTCCGGTCGGGAGCCGCGGCGTCGCGCACTCGTTGACAGCCACAAAACACTTTTGAGCGGATCGTGAACGCGGGGCCATGGTCACCGCTCGCTCGCCCTCCACCGTCGCGGTCGCCGTCGGTCTCGCGGTCGCGCTCGGGGTTGTCGCGGTCACCGTCGCCGCCGGCGGGGCCGTCGACTCCCGGGTCGCAATCGAGGAGGACGCCGTCGAACAGGCCCGCGGCGACGTGGCCGAGTTCACGCTCTCGGTGCCGCGCGGCGAGTCGGTCACGCTCGTGCTCGACGGCGCAGACGGGGACCGTCACCGGCTGAACCTCACCGACCGGATCGCCGACGGACGGATCGGGCTGTCGATAAACACCCACCGCGCAGGGGCGGGCGCGAACGCGAGCGACGTGTTCGCCGTCGACGGCCGGGATACGCTCTCGGTCGTCGGGGCGGACACCGGCGCGCTCCCGGACGACTCCTACCGCATCGCGGCCTACGCGAACGGCACCGCCGGCGAGCCCGCCGACACCGCGGACCTGCGGCTGACCGACCCGGGGCTCGCGAACGCGACGGTCATGGTCGCGCCGGGGTCGGCGGCCGACCGTATCGACTCGCCGGCCGCGGTCGAGCGCGGTCGGGCCGAGGGGTGGCTCACGCGGACCGACCGCGTCGCCGAGACGGACGCGCTCGTCCTCCGGCTGTCCGCCCCCGGGATCGCCGGCGCGGTCGCCGACGAACCGGGGATCAGCGACGAGACGCGGTTCCGCGCGTTCCTGGACCGGCCGAACACCTCAGTCCGGGTCGCTGCCAAGCACCCGTCGCCGATGCGGGCCCGGCAGTACTCGCATCTGAACGGCTCGACCGTGGACGCGGTCGTCGCCGACCCCGGAACGGACACCTACTACGTCGTCGCGCAACTGGCGGGCGTGCCCCACTCCTACGGCCTGGAGAACGAACGCCGGACCGACGAGCCGAACTACTACGGGGACGAGATGGTTCCCCAGTTCGTCGTCGACGGCGAGCGCCGGCTGAATCCGGGGGACATCGGCGAGCCGAACCGGACCGCCGAGTTTCACGTCACCTGGCCGGAGGCGACGCTGTCGCACAGCGAGGACGAGCGTCTGACCCCCGGCTTCGCCGCGGGACCGAGCCAGACTGTGACCGGCTACACCACCGTCGCCCCCGGGACGGCGGTGACCGTCAGCGTCACGGACGCGGCCGGGATCGAGACGCCGCGCAACGTCACCGCCGTCGTGACCCGCGAGACGGCCGAGATAGGCAACTACGGGTCCCAGAGACGGGTCTTCCGGGCGTCGCTGAACCTCTCCGGCGTCGAACCGGGCACCGAAGTCGACCTCGCGCTCGCGCCGACCGACCCCGACTACCCCGGCGAGTACCGCTTCGACGACCACCGGGCGCCGGTCGATTCGCCGCGGGCGAGCGTCGAGTTAGCGGACGATCCCGCGGCGAACGGGACGGTCCGCGTCGCGAGCGCGACACTGCCCGACGGCGGGTTCGTCGCCGTCGAGCGGGCGGCCGACGGGGCGGTCGTCGGCAGCACCGAGTACCTCGACGCGGGCACCCACGAGAGGCTCCGCGTGCCGGTCAGCGAGGGAGCCACAGCCGGCGACTCGCACCTCCGGGTCTACCTGGCGCACGACTCCGACGGCGACGGGAGCTACTTCGCCTCGGCCGACCGCTCGTACGCCGACTCGATGCGAGCCGTCGGCGCGACGGTCCCGCGGACGGGCTCGACGGCCGACTCGCCGCCGACGGGGACGGCCACGGCGACACCGACCCCGTTCCAGCCGTCGGTGACGACCGAGTCCCAGACGGCGACGCCGAGCGATCCGTCGACCGCACCGCCGCCGTCGACGGCCACCGTCCACGTCGATACCGGAGTGACACCCGCGCCCCCGTCGACCACGGACACGTCGAGACCCGAGCGGACGGTCGGGGCGACCGCCGCCGACGGCCCGGGCTTCGGCGTGCTCGCGGCGCTGGTCGGACTGGTCGGAACGGTCGTATTGGCTGCTCGTCGCGGCAGTCGCCGCTGACCGGTCAGCCGAACACTTCGGTGAACCGGTTGGTGGCCTCGTCGGGGCCGGCGACGATGAGTTCGTCGCCGCTACGAGCGCGGAAGTCGGGGCCCAGATCCGTCACCACCTCGCCGTCGCGTTCGACGGCGACGACAGTGACGCCGGTGCGGGCGCGCACGTCGGCCTCGCCCAGCGTGGTGCCGGCGAGGCCGGGAGCGCGCGTGCGAACGACCTCGACCTGCGTGTCCAGCGAGATCACGTCCTCGTCTTCGAGGACGGCGGAGGCGACCATGCGGCCGGTGATGGTCCCCAGGGCGAGGACGTAGTCGGCGCCGGCGCGGTACATCTTCTGGACCGCTTCGGCCTCCTCGGCGCGGGCGATAACCTCGACGCGCCGGCTCTCGTCGCGGACGACCAGCGTCGCGAACTCCGCGGCGGTGTCGTCGGGGATGGCGAGGATGACCGACCGCGCGTCCCCGAGCCCGGCCCGCTCCAGCACCTCGGGGTCGGTGGCGTCGCCGACCACGTCGACGCCCGGACCCTCCTCCTTGTCGACGACGGTGTAGGGCAGGTCGGCGTCGTCGAGGACCTCGGTGATCGTGCGGCCGACCTCGCCGTAGCCGACGACGACGGTCTCGCCGGAGGTGTGCCGGCGCACCTCCGAGCGGGTGCGGTCGGCCAGCCCCTCCAGCTGGGCGTCGGGGCCGGTCATCAGCAGGACGGTCCCGGGTTCGATGACCGAGTCCGGCGTGGGCGGGCTCTCGAACTCGCCGTCGAACCAGGCGCCGATGACGTTGACGCCGGCCCGCTCGCGGAGCCCGCTCTCGGCGAGGGTGCGCCCGGCCACTTCCGCCCCGCGGTGGACCGGCAGCTCGACGATGTCGAAGTCCTCGCCGAGTTCGACCTTGCTGCCCAGGTCCGTCGAGACGCTGGCGGTGACCTTCCGGGCGAGGCTCTCGCCCAGCAGCGGGCGCGGCGACAGCACCGCGTCGGCGCCGGCCAGCTCGTGGTAGCGGGCGCGGTCGGGCTCCTCGACGACGCTGACGACCCGCGTCGACTCGTCGATCTCCTTGGCGGTGAGGACGATGCTGGCGTCGACCTGGTCGGACACGTCTGCGACGAGCGCCCGCGCGTCCGCGAAGTTCGCGGCGGCGAGGCCGTCGGCGGAGTCGGGGTCGTTGTGGATCACGTCGTAGCCCTCCTCGTAGAGGTCGGTCGCGCGGTCGCGGTCCGGTTCGACGACCACCCAGTCGACGCCCTGGGCGTCGAGCTCGCCGATGAGCGTCTCGACGCGCGGGGTGTACGTGGCGACGACCACGTGGTCCTCGTGGCCGTTCTCGACCGCCGTGGGCACGGTCGTCGACAGCGCCTCCTCGAAGGCCGGGAACGCCACCACCGGGAGCGCGAGGAAGATCATCACGGTCCCGGTCACGTCCATGACGATGACGAGGGCGAGCATCGCCGCGGACTCCCAGCCCGCCTGGGCGCCGTAGCCGGTCGTCGTGAACGTCTCGACGACGAACTGCAGCGCCTCCAGGAACGTCTTGGGGTCGCCCTCGAAGGCCGCCATCCCGTACTGGTAGACGACCGTGAAGGCGTACATCGAGAGGGCGAGCACGCCGGTGTAGATGACCGACCGGCGCTGCCACGTGTTCATACCCGTGTGGTTACCGCTGGCCCGTAAAACGGTTCTGGGAACGGATCCGCCGGACCGAGCGGTGAACGGCGGCAGATACGGGCGCGGTGGTGACGGGTCGACGCAGCCGCCGCCGCCCGGTTCGCACCACCGAGCGGACCTGTTCCTCGCGCTGAAATAGATTCATAAGATCGCCCAACCGGGTACGTGAACGATGAGCGAGCGCATCGAGGACGTGACCGTGGTTGGGGGCGGGGACTCGGGGCTGCTGGCGGCACTGGCGTTGAAACAGATGAACCCGGGTCTGGACGTGTCGGTGGTCGACGACTTCGGCCAGGAGATCCCGCAGGTCGGCAAGAGCACGTTCCTGGCGATCCAGCACATCCTGCACGACAACCTCGACATCGACGAGCAGTCGTTCGTCGAGGAAGTGAAACCGGTGTGGAAGGCGTCGGTGTACTTCCGCGACTGGTGTGGCTACGACGATTTCCACTACCCGTTCGACCAGAACCGGAAGTTCCCCAACCCAGACGAGCGAGACATCAACGAGGCCTTTTACTTCTACTACTCGGATCTCCACGACAGCGAGGACCACCAGTCCAAGTGCGAGCAGCTGGTCGCCCAGGGGAAGTCGCCCTGGTACTTTTCGCCGCGGGAAGGTGGCAACCGCAAGTACGAGAACGTCGCCTACCACCTCAACACCGAGCGGTTCAACGAGTTCCTCCGGGACCTGTGTCTCGACAGGGGGATCGCGCTGGTCGACGACGAGATCGTCACCGTCGACGTGGCCGACGACCGCATCAGACGGCTCCGGAGCCGCAACCGGGCCTACGAGGCGGACCTGTACGTCGACGCGACGGGCTTCTCGCGGGTGCTCAAGGGCGAGCAGAGCGACGACTTCCGCGAGTTCCCCCTGCCGCTGGACACGGCGCTCAACGCCCGGTCGGAGATCGACCTGGCGGACGTGGTGCCGGCGACGGTGATCGACACGGGCGAGGCGGGGTGGTTCTGGCAGATCGACACCTACGACAACCGCGACCGCGGCTACGTCTACGCGTCGGACTACGTCTCCGAGGCCGAGGCCCGCGAGGAGTTCGTGGCTCACTGCGATGGGATCGACGCCGACGACGTGGTGAAATACGAGTTCGACTCGGGGTATCACGAACGGGCGTGGGTGGAGAACTGCGTGGCCGTCGGCAACGCCGAGGGGTTCGTCGAGCCGCTGCAGTCGACGGGGCTGACCGCCAACGCGAAGGCGTCGGTCACGCTCGCGACGCTGCTGTCGGGCCACGGCCGCGTGGACGACGACGCGGTTCGCGAGCGGTACAACGCCTGGGTCCGGAACACCTGGGAGTCCATCTACGACTTCATCAGCGTCCACTACGCCTACGCCGACGGGGACACGGAGTTCTGGGACGCGGCCCAGTCGATCGAGCTCAGCCCGCGGACGGAGATGCTGATCGAGGAGTTCGACCGCAACGGCTTCGACGCCCACGTCGACCCGATGATGTACCACGACGAGCACGACGAGCTGCTCTTCTTCCGGCCGCTGAACTTCTACGCGCTGATGCGCAACATGGGCGCCACCTCGGAGTTCTACGAGTCTCACGACTTCGAGGTCGACGACCGGACGCGCCGGGCGGTCGACCAGCACTACGGGTCGATCCGCGAGGACGTGGCCGACCACTACGACCACCGGGAGTTCTACCACGGCGCGCTCGGCCAGCACTGAGCGGCCGTCGCCCAGCGAAGGCCCCGGCCGACGGTGAGGTCCGGACGGAACCGTCGAATGCGACGCGATCCGGATGAAACCGAGCGGAACGACCGTGACCGTTGTCAACAGCCAACGACGGATTGAACTTGGGACGGTGCCTGATCTCGCCCGATGACAGCGCGAGTGGTCGGACACCTGGTCGACCAGGAGACCGTCGCGGCGCGGGTCGAATCGGGTGCGGCCCCCGACTGGGTCGCCGCCCACTGGCGGACGTTTCGCGAGGGGCTGCTCGGCGAGCGCAACGACACCCCGTTTCCGTGTTTCTTCGGCGCCGAGTCGGTCGCCGACGGCGACCCGCTGTACACCGCCGTCCCGTCGATGACCGACAAGGACGCCCTGCTGGGGCTGGGCCGGACGCTGCTGGCGTATCTCGACAGCTACGAGGACCACAGCGACCGTGCGTCGCTCGTGACGTTCTTCCGACCGCCGGCGGAGCCCCTCTCCGAGTCCGAGTACCACCGCGCGCTCTGGCACGTCCTCCAGTTTCTGCACGTCCACGACCCCGAGCCGTGGCCCGCCGATATCCCGACGGATCCCGACGACCCCTACTGGGAGTTTTCCTTCGGGGGCGAGCCGATGTTCCCGACCTGTCGGGCGCCGTTCTACGAGGAGCGCAAGAGCCGGTACTGTCCGGTCGGTCTGGAGATCACCTTTCAGCCGAGGGCGTTGTTCGAGAACCTCGACGTGACTGCCGACACCGAGGCTGGCCAGCGCGCCCGCGAGGTCATCCAGAGTCGCCTCGAGGAGTACGACGGCGTCTGTCCGCACGCCGACCTTGGCGACTGGGGCGTCGAGGGTGACCGCGAGTGGGTCCAGTATATGCTTTCGGAGGACGACGAGGCGATGCCCGACGAGTGCCCCATCACGGTCACGCGCGAGCACCCGAAATCGGACGCACTGCTCGACGCCCGACCCGGTCGCGCGACCGCGAGCGACGACTGAGATGACGGCCGACCACCCGGCGTCGCGGTCCGCCGCCGACCGCTCGTCCTCGGCCGCTTCGACGCCCGCGCTCGTCCTTGTCGACTTCCAGCTGGGCTTCGACGAGTCCAGCCGCGGGACGCGAAACAACCCCGACGCCGAGGACGCCGCGCTCGCACTTCTCGACGCCTGGCGAGCGTCGGACGCGCCGGTCGCCCACGTCCGCCACGACTCCACCGAGCCGGACTCGCCGCTGCGTGGCGATCGCCCGGGTTTCGCGTTCAAAGACGGATTCGAACCCGGCGAGGGCGAACCGGAGTTCGTCAAGCGGGTCAACGGCGCCTTCGTCGACACCGGCCTCGAACAGTGGCTCCGCGACGGTGGCGTCGAGGCCGTCGTCGTCTGCGGGTTCACCACCGACCACTGCGTCTCGACGACGGCGCGGATGGCCGAGAACCGCGGGTTCGATGTGACCGTCGCCCGCGACGCGACTGTCACCTTCGACCGCAGCCTCGACGGCGAGGCTTTCGACGCCGACCTCGTCCACCGCACGGCACTGGCCCACCTCGACGGTGAGTTCGCCGCCGTCCGTTCGTCGGACGAACTCGTCGCCGCACTCGAAACCGAGCGCTGACCTGTTTTAGTCCGCTATCTCGACGGTCGCTCGCCCCCGACCGTCGCGCGAGGACCGGCCGACGACGAGCGCGTACTCGCCGGGGTCGACCGTCCAGCCCGCCCCGGGTTCGTAGCGGGCCAGCGCCCGGCGCGGGACGGCGAGCGAGACGGTCCGCCGCTCGCCGGGATCGAGCGCGACCGACGCGAAGCCGCCGAGTTCGCGCCCGGGGCGAGCGGTCGCGCCCGGCGGGTCCGGCGGTTCGACGTACGCCTGGACGACCGCCCGGCCCGGGCGGTCGGCGCGGTTCGCGACGGTGACGGTGGCGTCGAGGGCCGGAGCGTTCACACCGTCGTTTCCGGGAGTTTCGACCCGCTCGACGGTCAGGTCCGCGTACTCGAAGTCGGCGTACGAGCGGCCGTGGCCGAACGGGAAGCGCGGGGCGACGCCGTCGCGGTCGAACCCGCGGTAGCCGACGAAGACGCCCTCGTCGTAGTGGACGTGTTCGTCGACGCCCGGGTACCGGCGCTCGTCGCCGGCGACCGGGTAGTCCTCGAACCGCCGGCCGACCGTCACGGGGAGCCGTCCGCCGGGGTCGGCGCCGTAGAGCACGTCCGCGAGCGCCGCGCCGTCGGCCTGGCCCGGGTACCACGTCTGGAGTATCGCGGCCACGTCGTCGGCCCACGGCATCGCGACGGGGCCGCTCGACCGACAGACCACGACGGTACGGGGGTTCGCCGCGACGACCGCGCGGACGAGCCGGTCCTGCTCCCCGGGCAGGGCCATCGACGCGCGGTCCTCGCTCTCGGTCGCGCCGTCCTGAACGACGACGACGGCGGCGTCGGCGTCGGCCGCCGCCTGCACCGCGGCGTCGAAGTCGGGGCCCGAGCGCACCCGCCGCCGGAGCCCCGACCCCGGCAGGTCGAACATCGACGGGTTCGCCACCCGCTTGACCCCGCGTTCGAACGTGACCCGGGACGCTCCCGCCCGGAGTCCCTCGACGGGGCTGACGGTCCGGGTGGGCGTGACCTCCGAACTGCCGCCGCCGCCGACCTTCGCCTCGTCGGCGTTCGGCCCGACGACGGCGAGGGAGTCGTCCTCCCCGAGCGGGAGGGTGCCGTCGTTGGCCAGCAGGACGGTCCCGCGGCGGGCCACCTCCCGGGCGAGGTCGTGGTGGGCGTCCCAGTCGACGGACGGCGCGTCGGTGCGCGACTCGCCCGGCGGCGTCCGCCCGTCCGGCCCGTCCCCGTCGAGCAGTCCGGCCCGTTCGTACAGTCCGAGGACGTGCCGGACCTTCCGGTCGAGCGTCGCCTCGGCGACCCGGCCGTCGGCGATGGCCGCCCGGAGCGGGTCGCCGAAGAAGTCGAAGGGGTAGGGGTCGGGCTGGCCCTCGTCGGCCAGCCGGTCGACGAGTCGCCAGAGCAGCGGCGGGTCGAGGTCCAGCCGGTCGGAGGGGCGGAGGCGGAGCAGCGCCCGCAACAGGCGGCTGTGGGGCGCGAACAGTTCGACCGCGGAGGCGCCGGGCATCTCCAGGTCCAGCCCGCCCTCGGCGGCCGCGGCGGCGTCGTGGGTCCCCCACCAGTCGCTCATCACCACGCCGTCGAACCCCCACTCCCCGCGGAGGACGCCGTCGAGGAGGCGCCGGTGTTCGCTCATGTAGTGGCCGTTGACGCGGTTGTACGCGGCCATCACCGCCGAGGCGCCCGCGTCGACCGCCGCGCGGAAGCCCGGGAGGTAGATCTCCCGCAGCGCTCGCTCGGGGACGACGGCGTCGACCGTGTCGCGGCGGTGCTCCTGGTTGTTCGCGACGAAGTGTTTGGCCGTCGCGCCGACGCCCCCCGTTTCGACTCCGTCGACGTACGCCGCGCCGACAGCGCTCGTGAGCTCGGGGTCCTCGCTCAGGTACTCGAAGTTGCGGCCGCCCGTGGGGACGCGCACGATGTTGAGCCCGGGCGCGAGCAGCACGTCGTGGCCGCGAGCGCGCGTCTCGGCGGCGAGCGCGCGGCCGAGGCGGCGGGCCAGGTCGGGGTCCCAGGCCGCCCCCAGGGCGATAGTCGCCGGGAACGCCGTCGCCTCGCGGTCGCGGACCCCCAGCGGGCCGTCGACGAGCCGCAGCGGCGGGATATCGAGTCGTTCGACGCCCGGGACGTAGCCGGTCGCGCGGCCCTCGGGGTCGGGCCGCCCGCGGACCAGCCGCAGTTTCTCGTCGAGCGTCAGATCTGAGAGGAGGGCGTCGACTCGGCCGTCGGTCATCCCTCAGTACGAGGGGCGGTGCCCGGATATTCGTTGTGCCGAGTTCGTGGTGTTGGAGCTGTACCGTGTGTCGCGTTCGGGACGGTGAAAGCCCCGACGCGTTCGCCTCCCGCGGCTCGTTGCGCTCCTCGGCCTTCGGCCTGCGGTGTCTGAGGGCTACGGCCTCGGATTCGCGGGACCCCTTCGGCCGCGGTCGGGCACGTCACTCCCGGAGCCGTCACGGGCGGTCGCCGTCACGCGACTCGTTCGCGCCGACCGGAAAGACCCTTACGTACCCGGATGCTCACCGTCGGGTATGGTCGAGAACGTCATCTGGCCGGCGGCGCTCGACGCCACCTGCTCGCGCAGCGAGGGGCGTCGGGTCTCGGAGGACCTGGCCGTGCCGGAACCGACGGTCGACGAGATCGCACAGGCGGTCCAGCAGGTGGGCTACGACGCCGTCATCGAGCGCGAGAAGACCTACCCCCGGGAGTACGAGCCCCGCGGGCGCGTCCTCGTCAAGGACGCCGACGACGCGAGCAAGACCGACCTGCTGGGCGCCGTCGCCGCCTACCTCGGCGTCATCCGGGAGTGACCGCCGTGGAGGGATCACGGTGAAACGCGTCGGCGAGGTCGTCCGGGTCGCCCAGCACCTCGCGGTCGTCCGCGCGCCCGACGCCGACCACGTCGACATCGGGACGCCGGTCGTCGACGAGAACCTCGACGACCTGGGCCGGGTGGTCGACGTGTTCGGCCCCGTCGAGCGGCCCTACCTCGCCGTGACGACTGACGACGACGTGCACCTCCCGGGGCTGGTGGGGTCGGCGCTGTACGCGCGCTGACTCGGCATCCCCTCGCCCGACCGCGAAGCCCGTTAGCTTACACGGCTCGAGATCCAACCGACGTGGCGATGCAGCTGTTTCCGAACGGGCGCGGCGTCGGGGTCACGGAGACGCTCCACGGGCTGGCCGAGTGGCCGGTCGTGGTGCTGTTCGGGCTGGTCACCCAGCTCGGCGACGGCTGGCTGCTCTTCCTCCTCGGCGGGGCGCTGTTCGTCGCCGGCGAGGAGTTCCCCGTCCTGGGCGTCGACCGTAGGCGCGCGCTGTTCGTGTTTGCCCTCGCGCTGACCTACGTCGCCGTCATCGGCGCGCTGAAGGGCTTCTTCGGGCTCGGCCGCCCGCCGGGCGCGGCCGACCCGCCGGCGCTGGCGTGGGCCCCGGGGGTACTGTCCGTCCTGCTGGAGCGCGCCACGACCGCGGACGGCCCCGGCTTCCCGAGCGGCCACGCGCTCGGGACGACGATGGTCTGGGGCGGGCTGGCGCTGGTCGTCGACTGGGGGACGGCGCGCCAGCGGTTCGGCACCGCCGCCGGAGTAATCGTCCTCGTCGCGCTCTCGCGGCTCGTCCTCGGAGTCCACTACCTCGTCGACGTGGTCGTCGGAACCGCGGTCGGCGTGGCCCTGCTCGGCGCGCTCTACTGGTTCGCCGACGAGGGGACCGACCCGGGACGCGTCCTCGGGGTCGCGGTCGCGGTCGGCCTCGTCGGCCTGCTCAACGGGTTCACGTTCGACAGCGTGGCAGCCATCGGCGGCGCCGTCGGCGGCTGGGCGGTCTGGCGGGGCGTCGCCGACTCGACGCCGGCCCACCCGACCCACCGCGGGGAGATCTTCGCCGGGTTCGGCGTCCTCCTGGTCGCGGGGCTCCTGTTCGCCGCGCTGGAAGCGTTCGAACCGCCGCTCGCGGTCGCGTTCGCCGGGACGGCCGTCGCCGTGGGGAGCGCCGTCGGCGCGCCGCTACTGGGCGAGCGGCTCGTCTGAGGACAGCGTAACCCTCAAACGCGTCGTGACCGAGGTATCGGCATGGACCAGCGGTCGCGCGCGTACGTCGCCTCGGGGGCCATCGTCGGGATCTTCCTGCTCGTCCAGCTGGGGGCGCTCGCGCTGGTCGAGCCGTTCCAGGCGGCGGGGTACCAGGCCACCGCCGACCCCCAGGACCCGACGAACAGCCTCGTCTACATCGGCTTCATCCTCGTGATGACCGGCGTCATGCTGGCGATCATCCGCTTCGGCGTCGACTGGCTGCTCCGGCTCCTGCTCGTGGGGACCGGGGCGTACATCGGCCTGTTCGTCCTCCGGGTGCTCGTCCCGCCGGTGGTGACGATACCCGTCGGCGGCGTCTCGCTCAACGCCCTCGCGTGGGCGGGGGGACTGCTCCTGGGAGTCGCGCTGTGGGTCCACCCCGAGTGGTACGTCATCGACGCGGCGGGGATCGTGATGGGCGCCGGCGCCGCGGGCCTGTTCGGCATCAGCTTCGGGATCCTCCCGGCGCTCGTCCTCCTGACCGTGCTCGCCGTCTACGACGCTATCAGCGTCTACGGCACCGAACACATGCTGACGCTGGCCTCCGGTGTCATGGAACTCAAGGTGCCCATCGTCCTCGTCGTCCCGCTGTCGCTGTCGTACTCGTACCTCGACGCCGGGACGCCCGCCGCCGTCAGCGAGGGAGGTGACGCCGAGGAGGGCGCCGCCGACGGAGCGGACGCCGAGCGGTCGGCGACCGGAACCGAACCGACGGAGGCCGGCGGGTCCGCGGCGCCGACTCCGAACGGCGGGGCCGCCGACGGGTCGGCGAGCGACACGGGCAGGTCCGCGTCAGCGACCGGCGAGGGCCCCACGGAGAGCGACGACGAGTTCGAACTCGACCGCGAGGCGCTGTTCATCGGCCTCGGCGACGCCGTCATCCCGACGGTGCTGGTGGCGAGCGCGGCGTTCTTCGCGCCGGCGAGCGTCCCGACGGTCGACCTGCTGGGGATCCCGGCGACGCTCCCGGCGGTCACCGCCATGGTCGGGACGACCGCCGGCCTGGTCGTCCTGCTGTGGATGGTCCTCAAGGGCCGCGCCCACGCCGGGCTCCCCCTGCTCAACGGCGGCACCATCGCCGGCTATCTCGTCGGCGCCGTCGCCAGCGGCCTCACGCTCGCGCAGGCGACCGGGATCGCCCCCTACCTGTAACCGAGACCGCCTAACCGTCCGCCTCTCGGCGACAGAACCGATCGATACTTTCCGAAAGAACGGGAATTCGAAACGAATATTGAGAATATTAGGACATCAGTGTCGTATGCCCACAACGCTTTAGGGTGCGTGCGACCCGCTCACAGACAGGATGAGCGAGAGCGAACTATCGACGGCGAACGGTCCGGAACGGTCGGTGCCGCCGCGGCTCAGCTTCCGCGACGGGAGCGACCGCGGCTGTCCCCACTGCGGCGACGTGGCGCTGGCGTTCGACCCGGGAACGGGCCGCGCCCGCTGCCGGAGCTGCGGGGAGGCCGCCTGACGGAGGATTATATGCGAATCGGCGACAGACTGCGCGACCGGATCGGCGACAGACTCGTCGACCGCCTCGACGCCCGGCTTCCCGGGCAGCGCGACGCCGACCGGCCGGGGTCGTGTCGGTACTGCGGCCAGCCGTTCGACGGACCGCGACGCAACTGCCCCGCCTGCGGGCTCACGGTCGACGACGGCGGCTGAGCGGGCCCGTCGCGGGCCGGTGTCACTCCTCGAAGGCTCGACTGGCGGGCAGGAACTCGACCTCCCGACCCAGTCCGGCGTCGACGGCCCGCTCGTAGAGCATATGGGCGGCGGCGACCGTCTCGATGGCGGTACCCCCGCTATCGAACAGCGTCACCTCGTCGGGAGCGGTGCGGCCGGGTTCGACGCCGGCGACCACTTCGCCGAGTTCGGCGTGGACGTGGTCGTCGCCGACCGCGCCCTCCGCGCGGGCGAGAAGGAACGCACCGGCGTCGCGCTCGACGCGCTCGCGGAGGTCCGGGACGTAGGTCGCCCGGGCGACCGTCTCGGCGTCGACCTCGCGCTTCTCGGGGTGGTACTGCCCCATGCAGGTGACGTGGGCGCCGTCGGCCAGGTCCGCGCCGTCGAACACCGGCTCCGCGGCCGTCGTGGCGGTGACGACCGCGTCGGCGTCGGCGACCGCGGCGCTGCTGGAGTCGACCGCCCGCACCGTCGGGTCGAGTTCGTCGTCCATCGCAGCGGCGAACGCCTCGCGGTGTTCGCGGGTCGGCGAGTAGACGCGGACGGCGTCGAACTCGCGGACGGTGGCGGCCGCGCGGAGCTGGCCGCGGGCCTGCGCGCCGCTGCCGACGATCGCGAGTTCCGCCGCGTCCTCGCGGGCGAGCGCGTCGAGCCCGACCGCGCCGCTCGCGCCCGTCTTGAACGGGTTGAGGCTCGCGCCGTCGAAGACGGCCAGCGGCGCGCCCGTCTCGGCGTCGAACAGCGGGAGGACGAAGTGGGCGTCGCCGGAGCCGAACCCGCCGGTGTACATGTACCCGCCCATCGCGCCGGTCTCGGGGAGGATCGCCGAGTACCCGGTGAGCATCCCCGGGGGGTCGCCGCCGGTGAGCCGCGTCCGCGGGCGAGCGGGGGCGCCCTCGCCGCGCTCGCGGTACCCCTCGCGGACCGCGTCGACGTACTCGGCGGGCGTCGCGAGTCCGCGCACGTCGTCGCTGGTCAGGAACAGCGCCCTGTCGTCGGTCATACCCCACCGTAGGGCCAGCGGCGGCTTAGGGATGTGGGAACGGGACGGCGACGAGAAGAAGGGGACGACGGCGAGAGAAGCGGGAAAGACCGGGGACGGAAAATCCGGCGTTCAGTCGGCGGGCTGGAAGCCGCCGTCGTCGGTCGACGAACGCGGAGCGCTGTCGACGGGACCGTTCACGAACATCGCGTGCCCGATGAGGCCGACGGCCACGACCGAGGCGACCGGAATCGCCGTCGTGAGCGCGAACCCGAACGCGGCGAGCAGGGCGGCGATTCCTCCGAGTGCGAGCGGGATCAGACCGAGAACGAGGTCGTAGTATCCAGTCATAATCTGTCGTCAACTACAGGATAGTAATACATAAGCGTTCTCCAGAATATGCGAGTACCATTCTGTATTACACCTATGTATCTGTCTCGTCGCCATCGAAAAACCAACTCATAACTTACAAAAATTCTATCGACCGATTTCAGGCGTGCGCACCCATCGAGACCGCTATTTTCGTCGGATCGCGACGAGATCCCGAAGTCGGGACCGGGTCGGCGACCCCGCTCGGGACGGTCGGAACCACCGGAAGGTATCACAGTTGAGAACTGGGGTGACCGTACACGGCCGGGAACGACGGCTTCGATCGCGGCTAATTCGTCGGATATTCGCTCTCTATGTCTTCTACCGCATATTATCTCGTGTGATACTCCGGCACGTGTATTTATGATGTGGTATCGGCAAGGTGTGGACGGAGGGACGGCACGCGCCGGCTCAGGACACAATGACGCCAGACGCAACGGACGACCCCGAGGGACGGACCGGATCGGACGAGGAGCGGCGACGCTACGCCGAACTCGACATCGGCGGCGAGGAGTTCGTCATCTACGACCGGGACAACCAGGAGGCGTGGATCCAGTCGACAGTCGCCGTTCCGGTCGAGGAGTCGCTATGACGGCGGGTCCCGACGGAGGTTCGCCCGGCGCCTGCGTCTCCCTCCGGTATCGCGAGACCAACTGACCCCCCACTGCCCCACTCACCACAGCGGGCGTACCCCCCAATTCGCTGCCGCTCTGCGGTGCTGTCGGACGCGGCCTCCTGCCGCGTCCGTTTCTGTCGCATCGACCGTCTACGACGTGAGCACGCTCGCCGCGACCCGCCACGGGAGCAACAGCGCGAGCGTGACGAGCACGGAGACGGCGAAGAACGTGACCGCGGCCCCGCCCGGGACGACGGCGGTCGCGCGGAGCGCCTGCGCGACCAGAGCCGCGCCGACCCAGGCGGGCACCGTCCGCACGACCGACCGCTTCGCCGAGGCGTACGTGCTTCTCGCGTAGGTCCCGGCCAGCAGCGACGTGACCGCCCAGCCGACGGCGAACGGCAGGACCGTGACCGCGACGTGAGCGGGGTCGACCCCGGGGTCGCCGCCCCCGTGGCCGACCGTCACGCCCAGCAGGACGAACGCGGTGATACAGGCGAGGTCGCCGAGTGCGACCAGCGCCGTGGCCGGCGCGGGCTCGACGCGGTGGGCCAGCGCCGTGCGGACGGATGTCATCACCCGGAGCGAGGGGCCGTTGCCCCTTCACTGGTTCGATGGGTCGTCGGCGGCCGCGGCCCGGCCCCTGGTCCCCTCCGTCGCAGTCGCGGGTTTCACACCCGCGACCGTGTACCCGAACCCGCGGTCGGGGACCGACGCCCGGAAGCCGCCCGCTTCCACGCGGTCGGCCAGCGCGTCGGCGGCGAGAAACCGCGAGTCGAAGCCCACGAGGTGTTCGGCCGCGACCAGCCCCCGACCGCGGAGCGTCGTCGGGTCGAACTCCCTGACCACGAGGGCACCGCCCGGCCGGAGCGCGCGGTAGGCCGCTGCGACGACCCCATCGACGTCGGCCATGTGGTGCAGAGCGTCGACCACGAGCACCGCGTCGACCGACCCGTCCCGGACCGGGAGCCGGGCGGCGTCGCCCTGCACGGTTTCGAGGCCGTGACCGCGCGCCTCCCGGAGCATCCCCCGGGCCGCGTCGACGACGACCGGCCGCGGTACGTCCAGCGCTCGCGAGGCTCGCCCCGTCCCGCCGCCCACGTCGAGGAGCCGCTCGACTGGTCGCTCGGCGAGGTCGAGCCCCGCTTCCAGCGTCTCGGGGTCGGCCGCGTACATCGCCCGGTCGTAGAGGCGCGCGAACCGGTGGAAGACGCCCACGTCGCCGAGTGCCATACCGCCGAGTACGAGCGCCCGCGGGATAACGGTGGGCGCCGACGGGAGCGATAGCCGCCGCCGGTAGCCGTCGGCGGACTCCGCTTCGCGAACGACCCTGCTACCGCCCCCTACAAGGGGCCGCGTCCGGTAGCCACGGCCGATGGAGCACGTCCTGCTGGGGTGGCCCGAGGAGGGCCCGACGCTGACGCTGGACTGGCGGGCGTTCAGCTACGCCGGCAAGTTCGTGATGTCCTCGACCGGGAAGGCCGTCGTCCGGACCGGCGAGGGATCCGGCCCCCCGGTGACCGACGACGGGGAGGCCGCCGCCGACGTGGTCGCCGCCGCGGCGTTCAACGAGGACCGCACCGACCCGGGCGTCTGCTGGATCCGCTACATTACCGTCCGCGAGGACCGCCGCGGCGGGGGGATCGGGCCGGACCTGGCCGCGTTCGTCGCCGCCCGCGCCGCCGACCGGGGGTACGACCGCGCCCGCATCGCCGTCAACAACCCCTTCGCCTATCAGGCGCTCTACCGCGCCGGCTTCCGCTTCACCGGCGAGGAAACGGGCGTCGCCGAACTCGTCCTCGACCGACCGCTCGACGAGGGGGGTGCCGCTGTCCCGGCCGACGACCGTTCGCGCGAGACGTACCAGGCCGGCCTCGACGTGTATCGCGAGCGCGACCGGTCCGAGGAGGGACCGGACCTCTCGGCGGACGAGCGGGCGTTCCTGGCGGAGAAGGAGGGCGCGGACCCGCCCGACCCCGTCGACCCGCCGGTCTGAGCACGCCCGGACCGGAGCCGTCCGTCCCGCTCAGGCCGCGACCTCCTCGTCGTCGACGGGCGACTCGAAGACGCGGGCGCCACAGTCGTCGCAGGTGACCGCGGCGACGGTGCGACTGGTACAGCACGACTCGACGGTCTCGGTGCCGAACGACACCGGACTGCCGCAGCCGGGACACGTCTCCAGGAAGATGCGGAGACCGTTGCAGACCTGTCCGCGGCCCCGGGCGGACAGCGACTCCCACTCCGGGAGGCGGTCGGCGAGCAGGCTCGCCCCCGCGAGGTCGGCGTGGAAGGCCGCCTCCGACTCCCAGGAGCCGACCCGCCGGCCGTCGACGCTGACCGCGAAGGCGTTGCCCAGTTCCTTCGTCGTCACCTCGCCGTCGTCGAGGCCGAGCGCCCCGAGCCAGGGGCCGGGTCCGTCGCTCGCGACGGCGTCGATCTCGGCGTGCCACGCCCGCTCGAAGTCGTCGGTCAGACAGCGGTCGTCGCCGCGACACGGTTCGATCGCGTCGGCGCGTTCGAGCAGCGCCTCCGGGTCGACCCGCTCGGCCTCGGCCTCCGCGGCCGCTCCGGCACCCCCCTCCGCCGGTGGGGCCGTTTCGGCCCCCTCGGTCGTCCCGCCCGCCTCGGCCGTGCCACTCGCATCCGCGACCGCGTCCGTTCCCGCTCCGGCACCGGCGGCGACCCCCTCGGGCGACGACTCGGGCGCCTTCCCGAACGCCGCGAGGACGGAGGCGGGCAGGTACCGCTTCGTCAGCGTCGGCGTTCCGGGGACGAGGTACCCGCGGAGCCAGATCGCCGCCAGCGAGACGGCGAGGACGCCGGTCGCGACGGCGACCGCCGCCGTCCGGTAGCCGGCCGCGACGAGCCAGGCCCCCAGCATCGTCGCCCCCACGGACGCGATCCCCACGTTCAGCACTGTACACGGCAGACAGCGGTTCTCGCCCGTGTACTCCGGGCGGCGCAACCGCGTCACGAGTGACCCCAGCATACCGCCCCCTTCGCGGCCCGCCGAATTGAATGTGACGGACGAGTGAAACCACGTTCGTGATAAGCGGCTGATCGGTCGGGTGCGGGATACGACTGCGGCGGGGCCGGGAGATTCAAACCGGGGGTGGACCTATCGGGGGGTGATGGGAAACGCAGACCTCCGGGACCTGGCCGCTATCGAGGCGGTGCCGTTCGACGACCTGTCGGGGTCGGTCGTCGCCGTGGACGCGCACAACTGGCTCTACCGCTACCTGACGACGACCGTCCGCTGGACGAACGACTCGATCTACACGACCGCCGACGGCGACGAGGTCGCCAACCTCGTCGGCGTCGTCCAGGGGCTCCCGAAGTTCTTCGAACACGACATCACGCCCGTGTTCGTCTTCGACGGGAGCGTCGTCGACCTCAAGGACGACGAGGTCGAGCAGCGCCGCGCGGACCGGGAGCGACGGGAGGAGCAACTGGAACAGGCTCGCGAGGCGGGCGACGAACTCGCGGTCGCCCGCCTCGAATCGCAGACCCAGCGGCTCACCGACACGATCCTCTCGACCACCCGCGAGGCCCTCGAACTGCTGGACGTGCCGGTGATCGAGGCGCCCGCGGAGGGGGAGGCCCAGGCCGCGCACATGGCCCGCGAGGGCGCCGTCGACTACGTCGGCACGGAGGACTACGACGCGCTCCTGCTGGGGGCGCCGCTGACGCTGCGCCAGCTCACCAGCAAGGGCGACCCCGAGCTGATGGACTTCGAGGCGACGCTGGACGACCACGACATCACCTGGGAGCAACTGGTCGACGCCGCCATCCTGATGGGGACGGACTTCAACGAGGGCGTCTCGGGGTACGGCCCGAAGACCGCCGTCGAGGCGGTCCGCGAGCACGGCGACATCTGGGCGGTGTTCGAGGCCGAGGACGTGTACGTCGACGACGCCGACCGGATCCGCGAGCTGTTCCTGAACCCCGCCGTCACCGACGACTACGACTTCGACCGCGGGATCGAACCCGACCTGGACGCCGCGCGGGCGTTCGTCTGCGACCGGTGGGAGGTCGACGCGGACGAGGTCGAGCGCGGGTTCGAGCGGATCGAGCAGTCGGTCGTCCAGACCGGCCTCGACCGGTGGACCTGACCGGGCGCGACCGCCCGGTTGCCGAAACCGAAATCCGTTCGGTTGCTGGAACCGAAAACGGCCGACACGCGTATGCAAGGCCGCCGGGCCGGAAACCCGCCGTTACTCGCGTGAAAGTGGCCTTACTCGGAGTAGCCGGCGCTACCGGGCGCTACCCCGAGGCTACCGAAAAAACGGTTTCCCCGGTTTATATACGGGACTTCCTAACGACCGGCTGGAGTCACACCGATGACAGACGAACCCACAGACCGGCCAGCCACGGGTGAACCGAGCCGACGAACGTTCCTCAAGAGCGGCGCGCTGGCGACCGGCGCGCTCGCCGTCGGGACCGGCGCTATCGTCTCCGGACAGAGCGGCGACGACGGCAGTGACGGCGACGACGGCAGTGACGGCGACGACGGCGCCCAGGAGATGAGCGACGGCTTCGCCTCCGTCCAGTTCGCAAACCAGGCGTCCGACGGAACCAGCGTGACTGTCGACCAGGCGACGCTGTCCGGACCGGGGTACGTCGCCTTCCACGACGTGACGCTCTTCGAGGGGCAGGTGACCGAAAGCGTCGTCGGCGTCTCGGAGCGCCTCGACGCGGGCGTCCACTACGGCGTCGACACGGAGCTGTTCGACGTGCCGGGCGCCGACTACGAGACCGAGCGCCTGGAGGGGACCGGCGCGCTCGTCGCGATGCCCCACCGCGAGACCGGCGACGACGACACCTACGACTTCGTCGATAGCGCGGGCGAGGAGGACGGCCCGTTCGTCGAGGCCGACCTCCCCGTCGTCGACCTCGCGTTCGTCGTCGCGGACGAGGAGGGGGCCGCCACCGAGACGCCGGACGGGACGCCGACGGGGACGCCCGACGGGGCTGCCACCGAGACCCCCGAGCAGAGCCTGTCGGACACGCCCACCGCGACCGAGACGGCGACGCCCGACGGGACGCCGACCGAGACCGCGGACGACGAAGAGCCGGAACCGTTCGCGACGGTCGACTTCGAGAACCAGGCGGTGACCGACGACGCGGTGACCGTCGGCGAGGCGCTGCTCTCGGAGGGCGGGTTCGTCGCGCTCCACGACGCGCGCCTGCTCGCGGGGGATGCGCTCGCGAGCGTCGTCGGCGTCTCCGAGTACCTCGACCCCGGCCGCCACCGCGCGGTCGAGGTCGCGGTCGACGACCCGGCGGGGCTCACCGAGGTGACCTTCCCGCCCGCGCCCGTGAAGCCGCTGATCCCGATGCCCCACCTCGACACCGACGACGACGGGAGCTACGACTTCGTATCGAGCGAGGGCGAGGACGACGGCCCCTACACCGCCGAGGGCCAGGCCGTCGTCGACCTCGGGTTCGTGACGACCGAGGCCGAGGGCACCGACACCGGAACCGGGACTCCCGAGGGGACCGACACCGGGACGGCGACCGGAACCGCGACCGGGACGGAGACGGCCACGGAAACCGGGACCGAGACGGCCACGGACGCGCCGACCGGGACCGAGACGCCGACCGACGCGTCCTGATGGGCCCGCTCCGGTCGCCCCCGAGCGGGGGCTATCCCGGACAGCCCGTCCCCCACGTCCGGTCGTCGGGGATCACGGGCACGTCGACGGACAGGTCCGAGCCGTAGTCGGCGAACCGCATGTCGACCGTTGCGGTCGCCGAGTTCCCGCCCTGGGACACCTCGAACTGGACCGCCGACCGCAGCGGTCGACGGGTCTCGGGGTCGAGCCAGACGCGGACTTCGGCGTCGTCGACGGTCGGGCCGCCCAGCAGCGAGCGGTCCCGGCGCTCCTGGTATCTCGTGAGTCCGTCCGTCGTCGGGCGGCCGACGAGCAGGACCGCCTCCCGGCCGTCGAGCGTGCGGGTGCCGTTGTGGGACAGCGACCCCGACTCCAGCAGCGCCAGCTGGCGCGCGGCGGGCGTCGCCACCCGCCAGTCGTCGGCGGTCACGTTCTCGACGCCCCACATGTCCATCCCCATCGGACCGCCGCACTCCCGGTAGGCGGTCCGGTCGACGACGTACGACTCGGAGGCCTCGCCCTCGCGGACGGTCGTCGAGTGCATCCGGCGCTCGGCGGCGTCGACGGTGCCGTTCAGGCTGGCCTCGACCCGTTCGGTCCGGCCGTCAGCCGTCGCGACGACCCGCAGGTCGCCCTCGAAGCGGTACGTGTCGGTGTCGTTGACCGCCTCGCGGGCGTCGGCGAGCGCCTCGACCGCACGCTCCTCGCGGGTTTGGTCCGGTCCGAGGACGGAACACCCGGCGAGGAGGATGCAGGCGGCGACAGCGAGGTGGAGGGCGGGGCGATCCATATCGGTGAGGGACCGGCCGGGCGGCAAGTATCTTGGGGCCGCGGGCGGTCCCGCGGCCTGGGGCCTGCGTGGCGGCCCGTCCGGGACCGGAGACCGTCCACCGGCCCCGACCGATCCCGAGCGCGTGGGAGACTTCGGTGGCTTTTACGCCTCTCGAATCGACGCTTCGACCATGTCAGACGAGGAATTCCGCACGGAGGAGGACAGCCTCGGCGAGATGCAGGTCCCGGCCGACGCCTACTGGGGCGCCCAGACCCAGCGCGCCGTCGGGAACTTCCCGATCAGCGAGGAGACCTTCGGGCGCCGCTTCATCCGCGCGCTTGGCGTCGTCAAGAAGGCCGCGGCGCAGGCCAACGAGGACCTCGGCCTGGTCGAGACCGAGAAGGCCGAGGCGATCGTGGAGGCGGCCGAGGAGGTCATCGCCGGCGAGCACGACGACCAGTTCCCCGTCGACGTGTTCCAGACCGGCAGCGGGACCTCCTCGAACATGAACGCCAACGAGGTCATCGCCAACCGCGCCACCGAGATCTACGGCGGCGAGATCGGATCTCGTACTATTCACCCCAACGACCACGTCAACTACGGCCAGTCGAGCAACGACGTGATCCCGACGGCGATGCACGTCGCCAGCCTCGAAGCGGTCGAGAACGACGTGCTCCCCGCGCTTTCGACGCTCGCCGACGCCCTCGGCGAGAAAGAGGACGAGTTCGAGGACGTGGTCAAGACGGGCCGCACGCACCTCCAGGACGCCACGCCCATCACGCTCGGCCAGGAGTTCTCGGGCTACCGCACCCAGATCGAGAAGGGGATCGAGCGCGTCGAGGGCGTCCGCGACCACCTCTCGGAACTCGCGCTGGGCGGGACGGCGGTCGGCACGGGCCTGAACACCCACCCAGAGTTCCCCGCGAAGGCCGCCGAGTACATCAGCGAGGAGACCGGGATCGAGTTCCGCGAGGCCGACAACCACTTCGAGGCCCAGGCCGCCCACGACGCGATGTCCGAGGCCCACGGTGCCCTGCGGACCGTCGCGGGCTCGCTGAACAAGGTCGCCAACGACCTGCGGCTGCTCGCCTCCGGCCCGCGCAACGGCCTCGGCGAGATCGACCAGCCGGAGAACCAGCCCGGTAGTTCGATCATGCCCGGGAAGATCAACCCGGTCGTGGCGGAGGCGGTCAACCAGGTCCACAAGCAGGTCGTCGGGAACGACGCCGCGGTCTCCGCGGGCGCCGCCGAGGGCCAGATCGACCTCAACCTCTACAAGCCGGTCCTGGCGAACAACTTCCTGCAGTCCGCGCGGCTGATCGCCAACGGCAGCGAGGTCTTCGCCGAGAAGTTCGTCGCGAAACTGGAGGCCGACCGCGAGCACTGCGAGGAGCGCGTCCAGCAGTCGATGGCGCTGGCGACCGCGCTGAACCCCGCCATCGGCTACGACAAGGCCAGCAAGGTCGCGAAGCAGGCGATGGCCGAGGGCAAGACCATCAAGGAGGTCGTCGTCGCGGAGGGGTACCTCAGCGAGGACGAGGCCGACGAGGTGCTCGACCCGGCGAAGATGACCGAGCGGGTCATCCTGGGCGACGAGGAGTAGCGACCCGAGCAGTCCCGTCAGTGGTCGCAGTTGCGGTCCCGGCACCGGTCGTCACGCTCGCGGCGGAGTCGTTCCCGCCGCCGACGGCGGCCCGCGCCTCGGGCAGCCAGTCGGGCGGCGAGACCGAGACGTTCCCCACCCGCCGGTAGGCGTACTCGTACTCGATGCGGGTCGGCGTCCCGCGGCGCTCGGTGGTGTAGGTGACGGCGAGCCGGCGGACGAACCCCTCGGGGGTGACGACGGCGCCGACCGAGTAGTTGGCGGCGTACTCTCCGTCGACGACGCCGGCGCCGCCGCTCTCGACCCAGTAGCGCCGCTCGCCGTCGGCCCGGCCGACCGACACCGACACGTTCCTGAGCGACAGGTACGACTGGACGCGGTTCGCGGCGACCAGCGCGACGGCCTGGCTGTCGTTGGTGGCGGGGCGGGCGCGGTAGCGCGGCTCGTCGGCGTCCTCCCGGCGGACGTAGCGGGTGTCGCCGTCGGCGTAGCGGTCGACGGCCGGCCGATACGCGAGGGTGAGGCCGGTCCAGACCACCCGCCGCGAGCGGCTCCAGCGGTAGGTGTCACCCGCCTCCAGCCGGACCGTCCGGGTGCGGTTGCGCGCGACCGTCCAGTTGCCGTCGCCCGTGGCCGTCAGCGTCCGCCGGCGCTCGGTCCAGACGTACGACCGGCCGGTGACCGCCCGGACATGGGCGGCGGCGAGCGCGCCCGGGCTGATGGTCCCGCGTGTCGTCACGCCCGGCGGAAGCGGCGAGGGCGCGGCCGTGTCCGTCGGCGCGGTCGTCGGCACCGGTGCCGGCGTCAGCGTCTCGGCGGGCCCCTCCGGATTGCCCCCGTCGGCGACGATCGAACAGCCCGCGAGGGCGACGAGGGCGACGACGACCACCGCGCGCCCGTCCATGGCCGCGGCTACGGTCCGGACCGGGAAAACACCTCGGCGCGGTTGTCCCATCGCCCGGTCGCACTCACCGGGAGAGCCCGCGAACGAGGTGATGTCCCGCGTACGCGGTCACCGCGCCGACGGCCGCGGCCGCGAACAGGTAGCCCGGCGTGAACGGCGTCAGGCTGGCGACGACCGTCCCGGCGACCGCACCGGCCGCACCGCCGACCGCACCGGCCGTCTCGTCGTAGTCGGTTTCGTTCATTCGAACTCCCACCCGAAGTACCGATAGACAGGGTAGACGGCCGCGAACTGGCAGACGAGGACGAGATTGAAGAATATCATTATCTGCGGGAACTCGGCGGGATACCCCAGCACCACGTAGACGCTGTACGCGGTCAGTATCCCCCACACCGAGGCGACGAACGTGATCAGCCGCTTTCCGATCGACTCCGACATCGTACGGACACGCCGAACGTGATTTCGAGCGTGTAAATCAGTTCTGTTGATCTGTCTGCGGTTCCGTCACGGGTCGCGTGTCCCGAACACGGTCGTCCCGGAGGCTCCGACCCCTCGACCCCGCCGAGCCGTCGAGACGGAGTCCTTTTTGTTCACCCGGTCGCACACACGCCCAATGAGCGACGCCGACTACGACTACGAGGACCTGGGGCTGGTGGCGGGGCTGGAGATCCACCAGCAGCTGGACACGGCCTCCAAGCTGTTCTGCCCGTGTCCGACGGACCTCAGGGAACCGGAGGAATCCGAGCGGACCTTCACCCGCTATCTCCACCCGACCAAGAGCGAACTCGGGGAGATCGACGAAGCGGCGCTCGAGGAGAGCATGGTCGACCGCGAGTTCGAGTACCTCTCCTACGACACCACCTGTCTCGTCGAGGAGGACGACGAGCCGCCGGGCCGCGTGGACCGGGAGGCGATGGACGTGGCCATGGAGATCGCCCAGCTGCTCGACGCCAGCGTCGTCGACCAGGTCCACGTCATGCGGAAGATCGTCGTCGACGGCTCGAACACGACGGGCTTCCAGCGGACGATGCGCGTCGCCGGCGAGGGCGCTATTCGTACCGACGAGGGCCAGGTCCGCATCGAGGACCTGATGCTCGAAGAGGAGTCGGCCCAGCGCGTCGCGGAGACCGGCTCGGGCGTCCGCTACTCGCTCGACCGGCTGGGCATCCCGCTGGTCGAGATCGGGACCAAGCCGGACATCCGCTCGCCCGAGCAGGCCCGCGACGCCGCCGAGCGCATCGGGATGTTGCTGCGCTCGACCGGCCAGGTCAAGCGGGGCCTGGGGACGATCCGCCAGGACGTGAACGTCTCCATCGCCGAGGGCGCCCGCGTCGAGATCAAGGGCGTCCAGAGCCTCGACGACATCGACGACATCGTCCGCAACGAGGTCCGCCGGCAGGTCGAACTGCTCGACATCGCCGCGGAACTCCGCGACCGGGACGCCGCGGTCGGCGAGCCCGCGGACGTGACCGAGGTCTTCGCGGACACCGACTCGGGGGTCATCGGCGGCGCGCTCTCGGACGGCGGGAACGTGATGGCCGTTCGTCTGGAGGGCTTCGACGGCCTCGTCGGCCGGGAGATCCAGCCCGACCGGCGCCTCGGGACGGAGTTCTCGGACCACGCCAAACGGCACGGCGCCGGCGGCATCTTCCACACCGACGAACTCCCGGCCTACGGCGTGACCGAGGACGAAGTCGCGGCCCTGCGCGAGGCGGTCGACGCCGGCCCCGGGGACGCGGTCGCGCTGGTCGCCGAGGACCCGGAGACGACCGAACTCGCCATCGACGCCGTCGCCGAGCGGGGCGAGGTCGCCATCGAGGAGGTGCCCGAGGAGACCCGCGACGCCAACGAGGACGGCACGACCCGCTACCTGCGGCCGCTGCCGGGCGCGGCGCGGATGTACCCGGAGACGGACGTGCCGCCCGTGGAGCCCGACCCCTCCGAGGTCGACCAGCCGGAACTCCTGACGGAGAAGGTCGAGCGCTACGGGGCCGAGTACGGCCTCGACTCCGGGCTGGCCGAGCAGGTCGCCTACGGCGAGTACATGCCGCTGTTCGAGCAGGTGGTCGAGGAGGGCGTCGACCCGACGCTGGCGGCCACGACCTTCGAGTCGACGCTGACCGAACTCCGTCGCGACGACGTGGCCGTCGGGAGCCTGACCGACGACCACCTCGCGGACGCGCTCGCGCTGGTCGACGGCGGCGAGGTGCCCCAGGAGGGGCTGGACGACCTCCTGCGGGCGCTGGCGGCCGACCCCGACCTCACGGCCCAGGAGGCCGTCGAGCGGGAGGACCTGGGCGGTGTCGGCGAGGACGAGGTCCGCGAGGCGGTCGTGCGCGTCGTCGAGCGCAACGCCGAGCAGGTCGAGCAGGAGGGCATGGGCGCGTTCTCCGGGCTGATGGGCGAGTGCATGGGCGAGCTGCGCGGGAAGGCCGACGGCGACACGGTGAGCAGCGTCCTCCGCGAGGAGATCCAGGAGCGGGCATAGATGAACGCGACCCGGCGCCGCGGGCTGGCCGCGCTCGTCGCGACGGCCCTGCTGGGAGCGGCGACGCTGGCGCTGGCGTCGGTGCCGCCGCGGCCGTTGCGGAGCGTCGTCACGCTCGTCGGGTCGCTGGGGCTGCGGGTGGCGACCGACTGGCTGGCCGTCGTCGCGCTGCTCGCGCTGGCCGAGCGGGTCGCGGCCGGCGGGGAGTCGGTGACGCGGTCGAGCGTCGCCCGGCTGACCGCGGCGGTGTTCGCCGGGGGCGTCGCCATCGAGGCGTCGCCGCTCGCGCGGCTGGTCGTCGCGACCGACCCCGTCGAGACCGCGATCCTCGTCGAGGGGACGGCCGATGCGGTCCAGAACGGGCTGTTCGCGGCCGGCCTCGTCGCCGCGACCGCGGCGGGCGGCGCGGCGCTCCGCGAGGCGCTCGGCGACGACGCCCGGCCGGGGCTCCCCGTGGCGCCGACCGAGCGGCGGCTCCCCCGGGTCGAGCCCGGTGCGGTCGTCCGGGTCGCGCAGGTGCTGGGGGTCGCCGCGGCGCTGTGGTTCGGCGCCGACCTCGCGACGCGGCTGGCGCTGGGCGTCCCGTACTTCTGGCTGGCGGTCGCCGACAGCGCCGTCGCGGCGCTGGGCGGGGCCGTCGACTACGGCGTGCTGGCGGTCGCCGGCCTCGTCCTCGCCGCCGACGGCGCGGACGCCCGGACGGTCGCCGGCGGGACGGCCGTCGTCTGGCTGGCGCTCGTCGTCGGCGGCATCGCGGTCGCGGTCCTGAGCGCGGGGCTCGGGGTGGTGCTCGTCGGCGCGACGGCGACGCCGATGGGCGCCGTCGAGGCCGCCGGGATGGGGCTGTGGCCCGCCCCCGACTCGTGGACGCAACTACTCGCGACCGGTACATTCCTCGCAGGCGCCGCCGGGTTCTCGGTCGTCCAGCGGACTGTCCCCGCCTCCGGCTCCGGCTCCCGCGGGCCCGAATCACCGGTCGACGACTCGGGCTCGCCCCGATGAAGTCCGGCGCCCACGCCGCGGTCTCGCTGGTCGTCGCCGCCGGGGCGCTCGCCTTCACGGCGGCGCCGATCCCCGCGTGGGCGGTCGTCACCCTCGCGCTCGTCGTCGGCGTCGGGATCGACGTCGACCACTTCCTGCTGGCGTGGTACAACACCGGGAGCCTGGACCCGGTCCGCCGCTGTCTGCGCGACCCGCGCATCGTCGTCGCCGCGCAGGACGAGATCTTCGACGAGGGGTCGGTCGGCGCGCTGAACCGCCTGCTGAGTCACGTCGTCGTGGGCGGCCTCGTCGTGCCACCGCTGTGGCTGTCCTCGCCGTACGTCGCCGGCCTGGTCGCCGTCGCGCTGTACGCCCACGTCCTCGCCGACCTCGTCTCGACGGCGCGGTGGGGCGTGGTCGTCGAGCGCTCGGCGAGCGACCGGGAACGGTGATCCCACCCGGCCATCGGGGGCTCTCGGCAGGTCCGCGGACCGCTACACGCCGATGGTGGCGTCCTTGATCGCGTCGGTCTGCTCGCGGTGCCACTCGGCGTCGGCCCACATTCCCTCGAACTGCGGACCGCAGAAGTTGCTCGTCGAGATCGCCGCCCAGCGGCCGGTTTCCGCGGCCCGGCGGGTCCCGAACGCGCAGACCTCCCTGATCCACTCCCAGTCGAGGCCGGGCCAGTCCTTGTAATGGATGAGCGCCCACGACTCCGTGGTCGCGAGCGGCAAGCCGGTCTCGCGGGACCACTCCGCGGCGGCGTCGATAGCATCGCCGAGCTGTTCCCGCCAGTAGTCCGGTTCGTTGCGGTACCGCGCCTCGGCCTCGTCGACTACCCACTCGTAGTGGTCGTCGCTGTCGATGTCGCCGCCGTCGCGCTCCCAGTCGTAGTAGCCGGTGGCGTTCATCAGCCAGATGTGCGGTTCGAGGAGATCCATCTCCGCGGCTGGCTCGCGACTCCACGTGTCGAGGTCGACCGTCTCCGAGAGGCAGTACTCCTGGTCGGGGTAGGCCTCGCGGACGCCGCCGATCGAGTCGTCGATCCACCGTCGGCCCGCCGGCGAGTCCCGCGGCGTCCGGTGGTCGGCGTCGGGGTCGTTGAAGTAGGGCGCCCACTGCGGGAGCGGGAACTCGTTGCACAGATCGACCCAGCACAGCGCGTCGAGCAGCCCTGCGTCGGCGATCCGGTCGAGCGTGTCGACCCACACGGCGGCCAGGTCCGCGGGCGTGCGGATGCCCAGGCGCGCCCCGGTCTCGTCCTCGCGGAACCACGACGACAGGGCGACGGCGATATCGCGGTCGGCGCAGGCGCCGATAAACTCCGTGAGCGCGGGCGTCACCTCGACGCGGCAGGTCGCCGGCGCGCCCCAGTCACAGGCGTCGAAGGCGGGCGGGAGGACCCACTCCCGGTCGGGGTCCGTGGCGACGAGGTGCGGGTAGGCGTCGATCCGGACGGCGTCGTATCCCCGCTCGGCGAGTTCGTCGAGCGCACGGCCCCAGTCCTCGTAGCCGCCGCCGGGGTAGCGCCGCTCCAGCCAGGAGAAGTCCCACATCGCTATCGCCAGCGGCGAGTCGCGGTCCGCGAGCGTCATGGGGTCCGGTCGGCGCCGCCGTACTTAGTTGTGTCTCCAGTCTCGTCGGTCCGCCGGCTACTCCCGCCCGTCGTCGTCGGCTTCGAGCCGGTCGACCTTCTGGCCGGCCCGCCGGAGGATGCCCCGGAGCGTCTTCGCCTCGCGGCCGGTCGGGTGGGCGCGGCCGACGAACCGCCGCCAGAGCCGCCGCGCCTTCCCCCGCTTTTCCTCGGGGTGGTCGATGGCGTCGAGGAACTCGCCGAACTGCTCGTGGAGCCCCTCGACGGCGCGCTCGTCGGCGCGCTGGTGGTTCGACTCGGGGTGCTGGGTCCCGTCGACGGTCAGCTCCCGGAGCTCGTAGCAGACGACCGTCGCCGCCTGCCCGAGGTTGAGCACGGGGTAGTCGCCGGAGGCGGGGATCGAACACACTTCGTCGAGGCGGGCGATCTCCTCGTTGGTGAGCCCGACCCGCTCGCGGCCGAAGACGACGCAGGTCTCTGCGTCGACGCCGCGGAGGCTATCGGCGAGGTCGGCGGGTGTCCTGAACGGGTAGCGGGTGTGGCTGCGCTCGTCCTCGTTGGTGACCGCCGTGCAGCCGACGGTGTGGAAGTGCTCGACCAGGTAGTCGAAGCTCACTTCCCGTGCGTCCGGGAGCACATCCTCGCGGGCGTGGCCGGCGAACCCCCAGGCCTCGCTCTCGGGGCCGATATCCGGTGGGTCGACGAGGTACAGATCCGTGATCCCGAAGTTCTTCATCGAGCGGGCGATGGTGCCGACGTTGCCCGAGGTCTCGGCGTCGACCACCGCGACCGAGACCGAGGGGCCGCCGTCGCGGTCCGTCCTGCTCCGGTCCGTCTCGTCGGGTACGTTGTCGCCGCTCATCCGTCGAAGTCGATGTCGGACAGGTCCATGTCCAGCGCGTCGAGCTCGTCGTCGTCCATCTCCTCGATCTCCTCCTCCAGGCCGGGCAGCTCCTCGTCGGGGTCGGGCGCCTCGGGCACGTCGTCGGGGTCCTCCTTGACGTGTTCGAGTTCGAATCCCTCCGGGGCGCGGCCGCCGTCGGCGAACCACTCGTGGAACCGGGCCTGCAACTCGCGCTCGCCGGCGTAGCGCTTGCCGCCCTCCTCCTGGAACCAGTAGACGAAGTCGGCCTCGTGGTCGTCACAGAGGAGGACCTCCCCCAGCGCCTCCCCGTAGATGGCCCGGGCGGGGTTGCACCGCTCGATGGCCTCCTCGCCGTGGATCAGGTAACAGCAGTCGCAGGGCTCGCCCATCATCGCCGAGAGGCGGACGATCCGCTCGCGCGTGTCGGCGTCCATGTTGTCCAGCGGCCGGATCGTCCCGTCGTCGGCGAACACCGCCTCCTCGTCGAACCGCCAGCCGCGGAGCCCGATCGAGACCTTTCCCATGTCCCCGGGTAGACGGCCGCCCGACAAAAAGCGCCCGAGTCGGCGCGGCCCGCCCGCGAGTCGGGCAACGGGACCGCGGCGACCCGACAATTTATTGTCTCGTGGCACTGAGTGTCACACATGGTCAGTTTCGTGGCCGTCATCATGTTCGCCACGTTGGCGGCGCTGGGGCTGGGGCTGGTCGCGTTCCTGGGGTCGCTGCTGGTCGGGGGCGCCGGGTCGCTGTTGCCGCAGAAGGAGGCGACGATGCCGTCCCACTACTCGAGTCTCGTCAACACGACGCCGTCGAAGTACCCGGGGTACTGCCCCGAGTGCGGGACGAACAACGACCCCGACTACACCGTCTGCCGGAACTGCTCGTCGAAGCTCCCCGAGTCGCGCTACGAGCGGGACAAGCGGACGACCAACGCCTTCTTCGACGAGCAGTAGCGGGGCCTCGCGCGGCGGGAACCGGGCGGGAGCCGCCGGGCCGGCGCAGTCGGCGAGCCGACGGGCATCGCCGCGGGCGCACCGTACCGCTTTTGCACCCGTGGTCCTCAGCCCCGCGTATGCAGAACGTCGACGCCGCGGGCCTCGGGATCGGGGACGACCATCCGCCGCGGGTCATGGGCGTGCTCAACGTCAGCGAGGAGTCGCCCTACGACCCGAGCGTCTTCGCCGACCCCGGCGAGGCCGCGGCGTACGTCGACGACGAGCTGATCGACGAGGGCGCCGACATCGTCGACGTGGGGCTGGAGTCGGCGAACAAGAAGTTCGACGTGCTCTCGGCCCAGGGGGAACTCGACCGGCTGGACACGGCCGTCGAGACCCTGGAGTCGACATCCGGCGACGCCGTCTGGAGCATCGAGACGCGCTACGCCGAGGTCGCCGAGGCCGCGCTGGACCGGGGGTTCGACATGGTCAACGACATCGCCGGCTTCGCCGACCCGGAGATGCCCGAAGTCTGCCGGGAGTACGACGTGGCCGTCGCGAAGATGGCGAGCCCGCCGAACATCGCGAAACCGGGGGCCGTGCGGGCGACGCCGTGGGCCGAACGGAAGTCCGAGTCGTGGGCCGCCGAGGCCGACTACGTCGACCAGGTGTACGAGGCGCTGAAACAGAACGGGCTGACCGACAAGACCATCGTCGACCCCGCGTTCGGCCGGTGGTCCGACGAGCAGACGATCGAGGACGACCGCGAGACGTTCCGCCGGCTGCGGGAGTTCCGCGGGCTCGGCGCGCCGACGCTGGTCTCGATCAACCGCAAGACGTTCCTGCGGACGCTGGCCGACCGCTCGACGGAGGGGGCGCTGCCGGTCAGCCTCGCCGCCACGTCGATGGCCGTCGAGCGCGGCGCCCACGTGATCCGCACCCACGACGTGAGCGAGACGCGCGACGCCGCGCTCGTCGGCGACGCATTCGCGCGGGAACGGGGCCGTAGCGGCGAAGAAGGGGCCGACGAGGGGGGCGACATCGCGGTCGAGGAACTCGACGTGACCACGCCGGGGGAGGCGGCCCGCCACTTCGAACGGGCGGGCGTCGACGCCGACCCGGCGGCGGCGGTCAGCCGCCTCTACGCGGTCAGCGGCCTCGACGCCGCGACCCGCGAGACGCTGCGGTCGGCCGCCGCGGCGACGGACTGCCGGTTCGTCGCCGGCGACGGGGAGGGGTTTTTGTGGGGGTCGACCGGTGCGCTCGCCGACCTGGCGGCCAGAACCGACGTGCCACGGGCGCTCGCCGGGATGCTCCCCGACGACGGGCGGGGTGACAGGTGAGAAAACTTATACCGGATGCGCCAAAACGGAATGGTGACGGCCGAAAGGGCACCTGGGTAGGGGTACCTTGTTCGTGCCATTTCGGCTAATCCGGTTTATTGGGGCGCAACTCCGGTAGTCACAGCTATGGAATTTCACGACTGGGAACCCGTCTACACCGCGATCCTGGCCGATATGGGGTTCGACCGCGACGGCGACGAGCGGGCCCGCGACCTGCTCGCCGACCTCGTGAGCGGCGGGGTCGGCGGGCGCGGGGACGGCCCCGACGGATCCGCGGGCGCGTCAGACGCCGGCGGGGCCGCGTCGAGCGCCGACGGGGATCCGTCCCGGCGCGGCGACGACCGCGGCGGCCCGCTCGCGCCCGCGGACCTCGATTTCGGCGGCGAGACGGTCGCGGTCGTCGGCGCGGGGCCGTCGCTCGGCGACGAACTCGACACCGTCCGGGCGGCCGACGCGGTCGTCGCGGCCTCCGACGCGGCCGCCGTCGTGTGCGAGGCCGGCCTGGCCGTCGACTGCATGGTCACCGATCTGGACGAGGAGGGCGACGCAGCCAGGGAACTGACCGCTGAAGGGACGCCTGTGGCGGTCCACGCCCACGGCGACAACCGCCCGGCGCTGCGCGAGCGGGTCCCCCGCCTCGCGGTCGAGCGGGTGTTGCCGACGACCCAGGCCGCCCCCGCCGGGCCCGTCGTCAACACGGGTGGGTTCACGGACGGCGACCGGGCGGCGTTCCTCGCGGACCACTGCGGCGCCGACGCCCTGGTCTTCGCCGGCTGGGACTTCGACGACCCCGACGTGGACCCGCTGAAGGCGAAGAAACTCGTCTGGGCCGAGCGGCTGCTCCGGTGGCTGGAACTGCGGCGCGGCGAGCGGTTCGCGGTGCTGGACAGTCGACGTGAGGGCATCGAAGAGTCCGTGCTGCCGGTGTAAACTACCCTCCCCTACTTCGCTCGGGGGCAATGGCCCCGCTCGCTCGTTGAGGGGAGGGCTTTCGCGTGGACTCCCGTTCTACGCCTTGGATGAGGCGGGAAGATTGTACTCTCCACTCACGTTCACCGTCCCGCGATTCAAGCGCACGTCTACGGGTGCGCCTCCGTCGTCTGCGTTTTGCCGACGCCGGAGATACTGCAGGCCGATGTTCTTGGAAGCGTTGTAGTCGGCGTGGTTCTGGTAGCCACAGTCCTGACACTCGAAGTCCTCGCCGTTGCGGTTGTCGTCGTGGGTAAACCCACAGGTCGAACATCGCTTCGAGGTGTTCCGTGGGTCGACCTGAACGGTTTCGACACCCTGCTCTCTGGCTTTGTAGGCGACATACTCGTAGAGCCGACGGAATGCCCAGAGATGGTGCCACGACGCCTGTGGGACGTTCTCACGAATGTCCGTCAAGTCCTCGAACACGATGTGCGAACAGTCGTGTTCGACAGCTTCGGTGACGATCTCGTTGGCGACACGATGCAGGAATATCTCGAAGCGTCCCTCCTCTTTGCGCTCGACACCTGCCATCGCGTCGTGGGCGGCTCGTGTCCCACACTGTTGGAGGTCGCCACGCCGTTTCTCGTACTCTCGCTTCCAGTGGTTGAACTCGTCTGCCGACCAAAACCGTCCGGTCGAAGCGACCGCGAGTTGGTTCACACCGAGGTCCACACCGAGGACTGTTCTGTGCTCGGTCGTGGAGTCGGTGTCGTCGTCCTCTTTGAGCATCGACGCGTGGAGATACCAGTCGCCCTCGCGTCGATGGAGTGTCGCCCGCCGAAACTCGTAATCCTCGTCCGCGACGTACTTCGTCGGCGGTGTCTCGGCGTCGTCGGGCAGAATGTAGTCGCACTCGATTCGTCCGTCCGGCGTTGACAGCGACACGTGGTCACGGTGGAACGTGGCACTTCGCTTGTCGTAGATAGCGGTATCTGCCGAGAACGTCGGACGGGACGTCTCTTGGTCGTTTTTGAGCCGTTCGACACCACTTTTGATGGATTCGACAGCCTGATGAATCCCTTTCTGGACGAGATTCGCGGTCAACTCCGTGTCCTCGCGGAGTTGGTCGTACAGCGCATCGTCGGCCTTCGCCTTGGATGTGACGTGGTAGCCGTCGTCGCCGTGCCAGCACCACTCGCTTGCAGTGTTAGCACAGTATTTGAATTGCTCGACAGTCTCTTGAAGATGTGTATCCGCGCCTTCGGGCGTGTCGAGCTTGATAACGGCAGTTCGACGGTACTCCACGATATTTTCATATAACTGCTTGTAGTTACTTAATAGTTGAGAGTTAGCAGGCAACAGTCTGGTGTCTGGTTGATATCGGGTCGGTTTCCTCCCCGCCCTACTCGCTTGTGCTTCCGCCGGGGCCGGAAGCCCGGCGCTCCTTGAGGGTGGGGCCTCCACCTCGAATTAGGTGAATCGCCGCGGGAGCGGCCGGCCGCTCGCCGGGGCCGGATCGCCGGCGGCCGGTCACCACCTGATATCGCGGTAGCGGAAGGCGGCGACGAGGAAGAACCCCAGGAACGCCGAGACGGCGAGCCCGGTGACCGGCGTGTACGTCACGCTGAGGGCGGCGAATGCGACGACGACCGCGGCGAGGATCGCGAGGTCACGCGCGTCCATACCGGGCAATTGGGACGTCGGTTCATTACAGTTCCCGTCCGGCCCGCCCGCTGGCTTGACGATGAACGCGGCCACTGTGTCACTCGTTTACACTTGCCGGACGACCGCAAGCCTTCTGTCGGTCGCCGGGCGAGTGGCGGTATGGTACCGGACTCCGTTTCGCCGACCGACCGCGAGGTGTCCGACGAGGCGGTCCGCGGGATGGTCGCCGCGATCCGCCCCGAGTGGACGGTCGAGTCCGTCGAGCGGAGCCCCCACGGGACGGATTTCGTGGCGACGCTCGACGTGGGGACGCCTGGCGGGCCGCGCGCCGTCGTCCTGAAGGCGACGACCGCCGACCTCGTCGACCCGCCGGTCGCCCGCGCCGAACCGCGGTTGTTCGAACTCGCGGGGCGGGAGACGACGATCCCAGTCCCGCGGGTCTACGGCTACTGCGACGCCCACGGGGAGTTCCCCGCGCCGTTCTACCTCGCCGAGCACGTCGAGGGCGCGAACCTGGAGGACGACCCCGGCCGGCTCGACCCCGCGGCCCGCGAGCGTGTGGTCCGGGAGGCGGGACGGAACCTCGCAGAGCTACACGAACTCGGCCCCCTTCCAGCGGTCGGGACCGTCGGCGTGCAGGACGGCGAGCTGACGGTGCTCGACACCGACGACCACCCGCGCGCCGAGGACTTCCGGGAGCGACTGCTCGAAGACTACGAGGGGACGCTCGACCGGCTGACCGAGGGCGGCTACTTCCCGGACCTCGCCGACGACCCCGAGCGGTTCGCCGACCTCGTCGAGCCGGTCCGCGAGCACCTGCGCGACGTGATCCCGGACCTCTCCGAGCCGGACCCGCCGACGTACAACCACTGGGACTACCGCTACGGCAACCTCCTGCTCGACCCCGAGCGCGGCGAGACGAAGGCGGTGCTCGACTGGGCGAACCTCTCGGCGGCCGAGCCCGCGTACAATCTCGCGAAGGTCGAGTTCCACCTGCTGAAGCCCGTCCGTGACGACGAGGTGCGGACGGCTGAACTGCGGGAGACGTTCCGGTCGGCCTACGCCGGTGGCCGCGAGGAGTGGCGGTTCGACGAAGCGACGCTGGAGCGGATGGCCGTCTACCGGCTGGTCGACCGGCTGGACGCGATGGCCTGCCTGCCGCTGTGGTACGAGGACGCGACGCCCGCCGGGCGCGACGAGCGCGCCGCCGAACACCGGGCGTTCCTCGCCGAGCGCGTGCCCGGCGTGGATCGGTGAGCCGCTCCTGGGGGGCGCCGACTGGGCCGCACTCTCTCCGCTGCCGACGGAGCTAAACCCCCACGGCCCCGGGTCTCGCCCATGACCGACCTCGACTTCCTGCGCGACGCCGTCGACCCCGACCGGGTGTCGACGGACGAGTACGCCCGGGAGGAACACGCCGGCGACTGGGGCACCCACCCCGAGGACGAGGTCCGCCCCGACGCCGTCGTCTGGCCGACGAGCACCGCGGAGGTGTCGGCGGTCCTGGCGGGGGCCCACGAGCGCGGGATCCCCGTCACCCCCTACGCCGCGGGCACCGGCCTGGAAGGTAACGCCGTTCCTGCCCACGAGGGTATCAGCCTGGACACTACGCGGATGGACGATATTCTGGAGATTCGACCCGACGACCTGCAGGTCGACGTGGAGCCGGGCGTGCTGGGGACGGCGGTCGACGAGGCGGCCGCCGAGCACGGGCTCACGTTCCCGCCGCTACCGTCGTCGGGCGACATCTCGACGGTCGGCGGGATGATCGCGACCGACGCGAGCGGGATGCAGGCCGTGAAGTACGGCGTCGTCGGCGACTGGGTGCTCGAACTCGAAGCCGTCCTCGCGGACGGGACGGTCGTGACGGCGGGCAGCGGCGCGGTGAAGTCCTCGGCGGGCTACAACCTGAAGGACCTGCTCGTCGGCAGCGAGGGCACGCTGGCGGTGATCACGCGTGCGACACTGCAACTGGCCGGACGACCCCAGCAGGTCCGTGGCGGCCGGGCGGTGTTCGAGACGTTCGACGACGCCGCCGGCGCCATCGCCGACGCCGTCCAGTCGGGCGTCGACGTGGCGAAGATCGAGCTGATGGGCTCGTTCGCGGCCGAGGTCGCCAACGAGTACGTCGGTACCGATCTGCCCGACGCGCCGATGGTCTTCGTCGAGTTCCACGCCGACCACGGGATCGACGAGGAGATCGAGTTCTGCCGGACGGTCTTCGCCGACTACGACCCCGTCTCCTTCGAGATCGCCGCCGACGAGGAGATGGCTCGGCTGTGGGAGTTGCGGCGCGAGATGGCCTACGCGCTCGACGAGTACCGCGGGAATCTCCGGCCGCTCCACCCCGGCGACGTGACGGTCCCGATCGGCTCGTTCCCGGAGATCGTCCGCCGCGCCCGCCGGGAGGCCGACGAGCGGGGCCTCCCGATGGCCTGCTACGGACACGCCGGCGACGGCAACCTCCACTACGAGATCCTCGTCGACCCCGACGACGAGGCGATGGTCGAGCGCGGCGAGGCGGCCTACGCGGCCGTCGTCGAGGCAGCCATCGACCTGGGCGGCACCGCGACCGGCGAACACGGCGTCGGTCTGGGCAAGCGGCAGTTCATGGAGCGCGAGCACGGAGCCGAGTCCGTGGCAGCGATGCGGTCGGTCAAAGAGGCGCTGGACCCCGAGGGGATCCTGAATCCCGGGAAGGTCTTCCCGGACGAATCGGACTGAGCGCCGCGGGCCTCAGCGGCCACCGTCGCCCCATGTCGCGGCGTCGTACAGCGCGAGCGCACCCAGCGGGAAGGTGAGCAGACCGAACCCCGCGGTGGCGGCGCGTCCGAGTCGCGAGTCCCGCGGCGCGAGCCAGCCGCCGACGCCGAGCAGGACCGTCCCGACGGTGACCGCGCTCCACAGCGGCGCGTAGGTCTGACAGTAGACGTAACAGACCGCGGTGACCGCGGGCTCCCACGGCGTGGGCGTCGGCTGCGGGAAGACGAGCGCGCAGTACGCGTGGAACCCGAGCGCCACGAGCGCCGGGACGGCCACGAGGACCGCTCGCCGGGCCCGCTCGCTCGTCAGCGACGCGCGTTCCGCTGCCCGGAGGATCGCGAGGGGGAACGTGAACTCCCACAGCCAGAGGCCGAGCGTGTAGCTGGCGGGATAGTGGCCGAGCGTCGGCTGGTCGGGCAGCGGCGCCACCGGGAGCGACGCCCACGGGTAGTACGGCATCGGTTCGGGGTCGGTGAGAAACGCCAGGCCGACGAGCAGGTTCGCCAGGACGAAGCCGACGGTCCCGATCCGGGCGATGCGGCGGATCGCCGGTGAGAACGCTTCGCCCGCCCCGGTGCGGCCAGTTCGGAGTGGAACGGTCCCGGACACGTCTGTTTCTTCTCCCCCCTGATTTTCCGCGATTTCGGTTACGCGACGCGGCGCCGAGATCGCGGCCCTGCGGCACCGACACGACGTATTCGTCGTGCCCGCCGGCGGACGCGCGCTCACCGGCTTCCCGATCCGTATCGAGGGGCGGCCGCGAGTTCGGATCGCGAACTGCCCCGTTCAAAAAGGCTCGTCACTCCGGCGCGAGCGCGCGCATCGTCGCCGATATCTCGTCGGGTTCGGCGCCCCGCGGGAACGACACCGACACGGCGTCGACGCCGTCGATGGCCTCCCACGCCGCGTAGTGCTCGCGACACTCCTCGGGCGTGCCGGCGATCCCGAGGTCGTCGAGCAACTCGTCGGAGATGGCGGCCAGCGCGGCCTCCTGATTCCCGTTGGCCCACTCGCTGGCGATCTCGACGGCCTCCTCGTCGTAGCCCTGCCGTTCGAGCGCCTCGCGGTAGAACGTGCCCATGGCGCCAACGTAGAACGCCAGGTGGTTCCGCGCGAGCCGACGCGCCCGCTCGCGGTCGTCCAGCGCGATACACGGCAGCGAGAGTGTCACGCGCAACTCATCGGGATCACGGTCGCCGAGTTTCGCCCCCCGTTTCAGGTCCGCCAGCCGGTCGCGCAGTCCCGCTTTCGTGAGCATCAGCGCGTGCCAGCCGTCTGCGAACCGACCGGCGAGTTCGACGGACTTCGGTCCCATCCCGGCGGCGTCGATCCCAGGGACCGTCTCCGGCGGATCACAGCGGAGACGCAGCCCCGAGAGCGTGAATATCTCGCCGTCGTACTCGACGGGGTCGCCCGAGAGCACGAGCCGGACGACCTCGACGGTCTCGCGGGTCCGCCGCAGCGGGCGGTCGTAGTCGGCGCCGTGCCACCCCTCGACGACGGCGGGGCCGCTGGGACCGAGGCCGACGCGCAACCGCCCGTCCGAAACCTCCTGCAGCGTCGCGGCGGTCTGGCCGATCAGCGCCGGCGAGCGGGAGTAGACGTTCGCGATGGAGGTGCCGATCCCGATCTCCTCGGTTCGCTCGGCGATGGCCGTCAGCGTCGTCACCGCGTCGCGACCCCAGGTCTCGGGGAGCCAGGCGCGCTCGTAGCCCAACTGCTCGGCCTCACGGGCGAACTCGACGAGCTGATCGACCGACGGCTGGGCGGCGACCGGGAGGAAGGCATCCCGGGTCGGCGCGGCTGGGTCGGTCACCGCGGACCCTCCGTGCTATCTCGTGGCATACGCCTACTCGGGCGCGAAGACCCAAATAGACCCGTAGCACTCGAAACAACTCGCGATACGTTTAAGATTCACGTTCAGTGCGGGGGCAGAGCAGACGGCGAACGGCAGTAGCTTCCCTACCACTCCCGGTCGTAGACGTTCCGGCGATGGCCGAGAGTTAGCACGTACACCGTGTCGTCCTCGCGGTTCCAGTCGGTGATGACGCGATAGTCGCCGACTCGGAGTTTGTACGCATCTTCGCCGGAGAGCCGTGAGAGGTCTCGATCCGGATCGACCTCCCGGAGGGCGTCTTTGATGCGTTCCTGAATCTCGGGTTCGAGCGCCGAGAGACGGTCCCGCGCCCGTTCCGAGAGGAGCACCTCCGTCATTCGAGGTCGTCGAGCGCGACCGTATCGCCCTCGTCGATCTGGTCGCGACTCACACGGATGTCGTCGCGAGCCCAGTCGGCCAGCTGCTGGGAGTCCATCAGGTGTCGAAGCGCGTCGCGGACCAGTTCGCTCTTGTTGAGATAGTGCGGGTGTTCCTCCAGAAACTCCCGCAGGTCGTCGTCCATCTCGTCGGGTATCTTCACGTTGAGTGTGCTCATCGTGTTACGAGAGTAGTACGCTCGACGGATTAAATCTTCTTCCGGGGACCGCTCCGTCCCGCACTTCGTTCGGAAGACTAGTCGTCGGCCGGTTCCCCGTGGCCGTACGGGTCGACGAACTTCGGGAGGTCGGGCACGTCGGCGCCGTCGTGTTCGCCGACCGGCGGGCGGTTCACCTCGGCGGCGGGCGAGTCGTCGAGGTCGGTCTCGTCTTCGATCGACTCCATCTGTCCCTCGCCGTCGGCCTCGCGAGCGTCCTGGTCGATGCGCATCGAGCAGAAGTCGACGCCGCACATCGAGCAGAAGCGGGCCTCCTTGTAGTTGTCGCCGGGGAGCGTCTGGTCGTGGAACTCGCGGGCCCGCTCCGGGTCCAGGGCGAGTTCGAACTGGCGGCGCCAGTCGAACTCGTATCTCGCCTCGGAGAGGGCGTCGTCCCAGTCGCGAGCGCCGGGGCGACCGTTGGCCACGTCGGCGGCGTGGGCGGCGATCCGGTAGGCCGCGAGCCCGTCCCGCACGTCCTCGGCGTCGGGCAGGCCGAGGTGCTCTTTGGGCGTGACGTAGCAGAGCATCGCCGCGCCGGCCCGGGCCGCCTCGGTCGCGCCGATGGCGCTGGTGATGTGGTCGTAGCCCGGCGCCACGTCGGTCACGAGCGGCCCGAGCACGTAGAAGGGGGCACCGTCGCAGACTTCTTGCTGGCGCTCGACGTTGTCGGCCACCTCGTCCATCGGCACGTGGCCCGGTCCTTCGACCATCACCTGGACGCCGTGGTCCCAGGCGGTCCGCGTGAGTTCCCCCAGCGTCTCCAGTTCGGCGAACTGCGCCTCGTCGCTCGCGTCGGCCAGCGAGCCCGGCCGGAGCCCGTCGCCCAGACTGAAGGTCACGTCGTGCTCGGCGAAGATGTCGCATATCTCCTCGAACTTGGTGTACAGGGGGTTCTCCATCCCGTTCTCCTCGATCCACTGGGCGAGGATCGACCCGCCCCGCGAGACGATGCCGGTCTTGCGGCCGTCGGTCAGCGGGAGGTGTTCCATCCGCACGCCGGCGTGGATCGTCATGTAGTCGACGCCCTGCTCGGCCTGCTTCTCGATCACGTCCAGCAGGAGTTCGTGGGTCAGGTCGGCCACGTCGTCGACCCGCGTGACCGCTTCGTAGATGGGGACCGTTCCGACGGGCACCGGCGAGTACTCGACGTTCGCCTCCCGGATCTCGTCGAGGTCGCCTCCGGTGGAGAGGTCCATCACCGTGTCCGCGCCGTAGTGGACCGCGGTGTGGAGTTTCTCCAGTTCGTCCTTGAGGTCGCTGGTCGTCTCACTGGCGCCGATGTTGGCGTTGACCTTCGTCGCGAACTCCCGGCCGATGACCATCGGGTCCAGCGACTCGTGGCCGTGGTTGGCGGGGATCACCGCCTGCCCCTCGGCGACCTGCTCGCGGACGAACTCCGGGTCGCGCTGTTCGCGTTCGGCGACCCGCTCCATCGCCTCCGTGACCGTTCCCTCCCGTGCGCGCTGCAGTTGCGTCGGCATCGATTACTAGGTTGTACTACCAAGTTATAAGCGTTGGTGGTCGGGCCGGTTAACGGAAGCGCGACCGCTGTCTATAGTATCCGACAGAATTATTTACTCAGAGTGCGTTGCAACTACTAGTGAATCATCTCGACGAGATCTCCGTCGAGGAACTGCAAGACACCCTCGACAACGTGGATGGAAAGAAACCGACACAACGGCTCTTAGCCGCAATTGCGTACAAAAACGGTGTTTCGCAGACTGAACTAGCCGAGTGGTACGACGTTCAACGACGGACGATCTACAGCTGGCTCAAGCGACTCGACACCGACGAGTCGCTTGAGCAAGCCGTCTCTGATGCTCATCGATCCGGAAGAAAACGAAAGCTCTCAGAATCACAGCAAGAAGAGTTCGAACAAACCGTTCACGAACCACCTGAAGAAGTCGGGATCGACGCGCCGGCGTGGACGCCGGCGCTCGCCCAAGAATTTCTCGAAGACACGTACGGCGTCGAATACTCGATCGCGAGTTGTCGGCGGTTGCTCAAAGAAGCTGGACTCAGTTATCAAAAACCACGTCGAACAGCCGCCGAAGCCGACGAATCTGACCAAGAGGAGTTCCACGACGAGATCAAAAAAAGCGGCGGGAAATGGACGCCACAGTAGTCTGTATCGACCAAACCAAGAAATCGGTACAGGTCGAGCCGCGTGCCGCGTGGTTTCCGCGCGGCACGCGGCCGAGCGTCGAACTGTCTGGTCAACGCGACTGGACGTGTCTGCTCGGCGCGATCACCGAAGATGGTGACTGCTTTTTCTCACGATTCACCGAGTACGTTACCGCCGATCACGCGAAACATTTCATTCTCGCGTTATGCGAAGAATTCGAAGAAGACTTGATCGTCGTGCTAGACGGAGCGCCGTACTTTCAGGCGTCGGCCGTCACGGACCTAGCGGCCCGTGACGACCTCGCCTTCGTCACGTTGCCTGCGTATTCGCCGGAACTCAATCCTGTCGAAGAGTGCTGGCGACAACTCCAAGACGCCCTCAGCAACCGGTTCTTCGACTCGCTTGAGCAACTGACCTCCGCGATCGATACCGCTCTCGACCAGCTGTCGCTCCCAAAAGTGAGTAATTACTTCTGACGAATACTATAGCGTGTCGTTCCGGGGAGAACGGACCCGGGCGGACCTGCGTCGAAAGTCGGACGTGTCAGCGAGTGGGCCGACGCGGGAGGATCGACGACGGTACGGGGCCCGACCAGTCCGGAATGGGTCTGCTGGGCGCGTCGGAGTCGCCCGGAGGGCGCTACTCGTCGACGCGGACGGTCGTGACGGGGACGGGCGACTCGCGGACGACGTTCTCGGCGACGCTGCCGATGAGGTAGTGGTCGAGGCCCGTCCGGCCGTGCGTGCCCATGACGACCAGGTCCGGGTCGTTCTCCGCGACGAATTCGAGGATCGCGGACTTCGGCACGCCCTCCTCGACGATGCGCTCGACGGGTACGTCGTCGGGGAGGGTAGCGACGGCCTCGTCGATGGCCTGGCGAGCGCGCTCGCGTTCGGAGGCGAGCCACGCGTCGGGGGCGATGCCGGACGACGGGCTCTCGAAGCGGTTTCGCGTGTCCACGACCGAGAGGACGTGGACGGTCGCGCCGTGAACTTCGGCCAGCTGGCCCGCGTGGTCGACGGCGGCCGTCGTCGCCTCGCTGCCGTCCGTGGGGAGGAGGATGTCGTCGTACATCAGACACCCACCGCCATGCCGAACAGGGCGAGCGCGATGACGGCGAACAGGCCGCCGACGAAGGTCTTGATCGTGTCGGTGTCGAGGGCGTTCGAGACGTAGGGGGCGATCTGCCCGCCGGTGACCGTCGCCGGGACGGTGAACACGACCATGTTCCACGGCGTCGAGGCCAGCGAGAGGCTGTGGACGCCGGGGATGTGGATCCCGGCGGCGTCGAGCACCGTCCCGCCGAAGACGTGGACGAGCGAGGCGAGGACCGCCGTCACGGCGACGACGATGTGATTGGTCCCGATGGCGACGCGGACGGGGACCTTCGTCGAGAGCATCGAGATGATGCCGAGTTCGCCGGCGCCGAAGCCGGCGAGCCCCTGGAAGGTGCCGCCGATGCTGTAGTTGGCGAACCGCTTGAGGTAGCCGCCGCGGGTGTAGCGGTAGTCGTCCCCGTCGCGGTCGACCCGCGTCACGGTCCCGTCGTCGTCGGTGCGGACGCCGGCGGGGCCGAGCTTGTCGGCGTCGTCGGGGAGGTCCGCGGTGCCGCCGTCCGCCGCCGTCGAGGCGCCGCCGTCGGTCGCCGTCGAGGTGCCGCCCTCCGACCCCGACTCCGGCTCCTCGTGGCCCAGGTCAGCCTTGAACAGGAGGTACGAGGCGGCCAGTAGCGCCAGGCCAAGCAGGCCGTGGAACAGCGGTTCCGGGATCACAAAGGAGAGGATGGCTCCAGCGACGACGAACGGCACCGCACCGCCGACGATCGACAGGGCGAGCCGGCGGTCGACCAGCCCGTACTGGACGAACGCGACTGCGGAGCTCGACAGCCCGAACGCCTCGCTGATCAGCCCGACCTTCACGAGCGTCTCCGGCGTGAGTGGCTGGGCGAACAGCGGGAAGATGAAGATCAGGAAGGGCACGAACAGCGCCGAGCCGCTGATCCCGACCGTGTTCACGATGGTCGCGCCCGTCAGGAACACGGGGAACAGCCACCAGAAATCCAGCCAGTAGCCCGGACCGCCGGCGCCGTCCGTCGGCGCGAACAGGAACACGCTCGCGACGAAGAGCACGGGCGCCGCGAACACGAAGATGTGCTGGTACTTCAGGAACGACTTCTGGACGGAACTGAAACTCACGCGGGAACACCTCTGGAAGCGGCACGGGTCGACGCCCGCACGACCGAGTCGCCGGACTGAACGAAGGGGTCCCGCATTCAGGTGATACCCCTCGTTGTCGGGTGAAATCGGGTCTGGCTCGCGGAACGGTCGACCGCCGGTGAACGGGTCATGGTGCCCGGCACGTTGCGAGTACCGTCTAAAGGACCTTGGGGTTCGGACGACGTTTGCGAACGGGACACACAGCGCGGCTGTGTCCAGTTTTCGCCGTTCCCGCTCGAGATCGATCAGAGTCTTTCCGGGAGGATCGACAGGGCGAAAACGACCCCGGCGGACAGCGGTCTCTGGACGGTGCGAGTCGAGGCGGACGGGGAGCGCCGTTCAGGTGTCGAACTCGTAGGCGTCGGCGGCGCGGGCCTCGGAGGGTTCGACGTCCGGTTCGCCGGGGTCGGCGTCCCTGTCGAGGGTCCGCCTGAGCAGGAGATAGCCGGCGGCGCCGACGGCCAGCCCGCCGACCCCGCGGGGACCGACGCTGACGGACGTTTCGAGCGCCCACCCGGAGGCAAACAGCAGCTGGTACGCCGTGAAACCGACCATGGCGACGCCCAGCGCCAGCAGCGCGTAGCCGAGGAGCGTGCCGCCGACCGATGCGAGCCGCTCGCGTTCGATGGAGCGCTCCATACTGTCGCTTCGGACGGGTCACAGATTAGACTTGTTGCCATGCGAACCGCTTCGGGCGACTCGCCCCCTCCCCGGGTCGTCGACGCGCGGTCGGCGCCGCCGCGAAAACCCTAACCGTGCCGGCGACAACGACCGGATATGAACCCCCTCGAACTGGACCGCCAGCAGGTCCTGGCGCTCATCATGGTGTTCCTGATGATCGGGTCGGCGGTCGTCTACGTGCTCGCGTACGCGCTCGGGTGACCGACTCGACCGCGGGGCACCGCCGGGTCAGTGGTCGTCAATCCCGTCGTCGCCGTCGCCGTCGTCACCGTTTTCGTCGGATTCACGGCCGGGGTCGAAGCGGGCGACCCAGTCGTCGAGCGTCTCCAGCCGGTGGGATTCGCGGTCGGGGTCGCCGACGTTGTGGTGTTCGTCGGGGTAGACGACGAGTTTCGACTCGACGCCGCGTTTCCGGAGGGTGCGGTAGAGCTGCTCGGACTGGGTGGGCGGACACCGCCAGTCGTTCCCGCCGGCGGTCAGCAGGAGCGGCGTGTCGATCCGGTCGGCGTCGGTGATCGACGACGCCGCGTCGAAGGCCTCGGGCTCCTCCCACGGGAGGCCGAAGTCGTTCTCGATCCACCTGTGGGAGTCGTCGGTGCCGAACGCCGAACGCATGTCGTAGACGCCGTGTTCGGCGAGACCGGCGGCGAACCTGTCCGTTCGGGTGAGCACGTAGGCCGTGTTGACCCCGCCCTGGGAGAAGCCGCCGACGAACAGCCGGTCGGGGTCGGCCCACCCCCGCTCGACGAGGTCCTCCATCCCGGCCAGCAGGTCCTCGACCTCGAGCGTGTTCCACGCCCCCTGCAGCGCCTCGCAGAAATCCCGACCGTAGGAGGTCGACCCGCGGTAGTTGACGTTGTAGACGAGGTAGCCGCGCGTCGTCCAGAACGTCGTCAGGAGTCCGAACTGCGGCTGGTCGTAGGCCATCGGCCCGCCGTGGATCCACAGCAGCGTCGGCCGCGGGTCGGGGTCGTCGGGGTCGAACCCGGGCGGATGGGAGGCGATCCCCTCGACCTCGGTCCCGTCGTCGCTCTCGAACGCTAGCCGGGTGGTCTCGGGGTGGTCGTAGTCGGCGACGAGGTCCGGGTTCAGCTCGGTGAGCCGGCGCCGCGGGTCGGCGTCGTCCGGCCCGGCGTCGAGGGCCTTGGAGTCCATCGCGTACACGTCGTACCCCTCCGCGGGATCGCTGCGGACGAGCGCGACGGTCCCGCCGTCGGCGTCGAACTGCCCCAGCGTCTCGTCGCGGGGCTGGCGGTCGAAGACCCGCTCGTGGCCGCCGTCGGCGTCGATCTCGGCGAACCGGGTCCAGCCCTCGTCGGCGATCGACGCCAGCAGCCGGTCGCCGTCGAGCCACGCCGCGCTCCCCAGCAGACCGAGCGTCCGGTCGAGTTCCCCGGTGACGACGGTGTACTCGCCCGTCTCGGGGTCGGCGACGCAGAGCTCGGTCGGCGCGTACCAGTTGGTCGGGTCGCTCGCGCCGAAGGCGAGCCGGTCTCCCTCGGGGCCCCAGACGGGGGCGGTCGCGGTGTACTCGCCGTCGGTGAGTCGCTCGACCGAGCCGTCCCCGGCGTCGACGACGTGGATGTCGTAGACGTACGTGTCGTCGGGCTCGTCGCCGTGGTACGCGCAGAAGGCGATGCGGTCGTCCTCGGGGTGCCATGCGGGCTGGAGCCCGCCGAGCGCCTCGAAGATCCCGCCGCCGGTGGCGTCGTCGAGGCGGCGTTCCTCGCGGGTCTCGACGTCGACGACGAACAGGTAGGTCGTCACCGTGTCGAGCCACCCCTGGCCGTCCATCTTGTGCTGGAGGCGCTCGGTCTCGACCGGGCCGTCCTCGCGGCGCTGGTCGAGATACTCCTCCTCCGCCTCGGTCGGGTCCCGCGCCGAGACGACGACCCGCTCGCCGTCGGGCCCCCAGTCGAAGTCCCGGACCCCCTCCTCGCGGTCGGTCACCTGCCGGGCGTCACCGCCGAGTTCGAGGTCGTACACCCAGACCTGGGGCTTGGGCTCGTCGCCGTTCGCGCCGCTCTCCCCGTCGTCCTCGCCGTCAGCATCGTCCTCGCCGTCAGCATCGTCTCCGTTCTCGCCCTCATCACGGCCGACGCGCATATCCACGTCCGCGTCGCGGACCATGACGGCGCCGAGTTTCGAGCCGTCCGGCGACCACTCGACGTTCCACGCGCCGCTGGCGCGAGTGAGCCGGTGGGGGTCGCGGCTCCCGTCGGCGGGGACGACGAACACCGATTGCAGGGTCTCGTCCTCGTCGGGGTCGGCCTCGCTGGCGGCGAACGCGACCCGGTCGCCGTTCGGCGAGACCGCGAGTTCCGTCGGGCGCGTCCGGTCGTAGACCGCGTCTGCGGGGAGTTCGTCCATGCCCCGGCGTCGGCCGGCGGTCACTTACCAGTTCGGGCGATGTGGCCCCCGTTTGCACCCGTCCGCGGCGGTCAGTCGTCGCCGACGGCAGCCGCCACCTCGGCGCTCGCGGGTGCGGCCGCACCGTAGCGCGCCCACAGCGCCAGCAGGCTCGGCAGAACGACGACGCTCGCGAGGAACGCGTAGCCGATGCCGAGCGCGAGGACGAGCCCGAACTGGCGCAGCGCGGGCAACAGCGAGAACGCCAGCACGCCGAACCCGCCGGCGGTCGTGACCGCGCTGGACAGCAGCGCCCCGCCGGTGCCGGTGACGGTGCGCTCCAGCGCGCGCCCGGGGTCGCCGCTCGCCGCCAGTTCGTCGACGAAGCGCTCGGTGACGTGGATCGCGTAGTCGACGCCGAGCCCCAGCGAGATGCTGCCGACCAGCGCCGTCACGAGGCTCAGCGACAGGTCCAGCGCCGCCATCGTCCCGAGGAGCCACGCGACCGTGGCGGCCACCGGCGCGAGCGTCACCGCCCCGACCGAGGCGCTGCCCTCGAAGGCGCGGAACGCGACCGCCAGCAGGGCCAGCAGCGCGACCAGCGTGACGGCCACGCTCTCGACGATCGTGGTCGCCAGCCGCGTGTCCAGGTCGTCCGTGACGACGAGCGACCCCGTCGCGGTGGCGGTCAGCGCGCTCCCGCGTTCGAGGTCGGCGGCGACGCCGCGCACGGCCTCCGCGACCGCCCCGCTCGACGCGGTACCCTCGACGCCGACCCGCATCCGGAGCGCGACGGGCTCGCCGTCGACGCGGTGGACGAACCGCTCGGCCAGGCCCGGCGCGGCGGCGGACAGCCCGTCGTAGACGGCGTCCAGGTTCCGGTCGGGGACGCCGTCCCCGTCGGTGTCGGCGGCCGCCACGGTCGCGTTGAACGAAGCGTTGCGCGCGGCCGCCAGCCGGATCGCCGAGACGGGGGAGGCGACGGCCGCCTCGCCGGTCGGGCGGGTGAACGTGACCTCGGCCGCCCGCGCCTCCTCGGCCGCGTCGGCGACACGCTCCAGCGTCGCCGGGTCGGTCACGTCCCCGCTCACGAGGACGTACGTCTGCGTGTCGGGCGCCTGGAACCGCGAGTAGACGAACTCGCGGTTCTCGTCGAGGAAGTACTCGCCCGGCCGGACCGCCGCGGGCAGCTCCTCGGTCCAGCCGGGCGGGTCGTCGGCCATGAACGACTCCGTGTCCGAGGACACGTCGACGCCGGTCGCGGCGTAGGCGCCGCCGGCGCTGACGACCAGTGCGACAGCGAGCACGGCCAGCGGCGCCCGCCTGGCGAGGACGGCCCCGGCGCCCAGCAGTCGGCCGAACCGCCCGCCGGTCCCGAAGGGTCGGCGCGAGCGGTCGACCCCGCGGGCCTCCAGCGCGGCATCGACCTCCGTCTTCAGTGCCGGGAGGAAGACGCCGAAGACGACCAGCGTCGCGCCCACCCCGACGGCGGTGACGACGCCGAAGGTCCGCAGGTCCGGCATCGAACTCGTCAGGTTCGCGAGGAAGCCGATCGCCGTCGTCGCCGTCACGAGCGCGAGCGCGGTGCCGACCCCGCGCAGCGAGCGACCCATCGCGGTCCGCACGCCCTCGCCGTACTGGCTGCGGCGCTCCCTGAATCGCATCACGACGTGGAGCCCGTAGTCGACGGAGAGCCCGATCAACAGCAGCGGGACGGCGATCATCATCTGGTTGAACTCGATGCCGGTCCACCCCATGACGCCGAAGGTCCACACGAGTACGAGCACGACGCCCACGAGCCCGAGCGCGACGTCGAGGGGGTCGCGATAGGCGACCGACAGCGCCGCGAGGACGAACAGCAGCGCCAGCGGCCCGAGGATCGCCATGCTGTCGCCGATGGCCGCGTTCTGCTGTTCGGAGAAGAAGCCCTCGCCGAACGCGAGATACGTCTCCGGCCCGGGCTGGCGCTTCGCGACCGCGCGGGCGGCGAAGTGACTCTCGACCACGGGCTCGGAGATCATCGGCGGCGCCCGGACGAGTTGCTCGGTGCGGAAGGTGACGACGACCAGCCGCGCGTCCGCGGTCGTCGACCCCGGTTCGTACCCGCGGGGCAGCAGCCGCCGCGCCGTGCGGCCGCTCGCGTCCCCGTCGGCGGCCAGCACCTGCCCGACGACCGACTCGACCGCACTCGCGTTCATCGACTCCAGTTGCGCGAGTTGCTCGTCGACCGTCGGCGCCGTCGCCGACTGTCGCCGCTGGCGCTGGGTCGACTCCTCGCTCAGCCGCTCGGACCGATCGCGCCGCTGCTCGGCGACGATGGCGGCCCGCGCGACGATATTCGCCACGCCCGTCGTCGAGCGGTTCCCGACGAGCGTCCGGTTCACCGTCGCGTTCTCGCGGAGCCGCTGCTGGAAACGCAGCGAGCGCACCAGCGACTGGCGCGAGAGCACGTTCCCGTCGGGGTTCCGGACGGCCAACAGCGCGGTCGTCGTGTTGCCGTCCCCGGCGGAGAAGTTCTCGCGGACGTAGTCGTTGGCCGCCGCGGCCTCGGACTCGGTGGCGACGGCGTCCAGCGACGCCGACTGCTCGACCATCCCGGCGCCCGCCCCGACGGCCAGCGTCAGGACGAGCATCGCGGCGACGACGAGTCGGCTCCGCTCGGCGACGAGAGCGGCGGCGCGGTCGACCGCTCCCATCAGCGACCACCCTCCCGTCGGCGTCTCGCCGCGCTCCGTTCCCGGCCGCGCGCCGTCCGCCACCGCGCCCGGCCCCGGTCGCGTCTCGGTTCCGTCCGACTCTCGGTGTCTCTCATCGTTCGAAGGCAGCGGCGCCCGCCGGGTGCCGCTTCTGTGCGGTATAGTCGGGGGATTTAAGCCCGGCCGGGGGCGAGCCGTCGCCGATGAAACACCTCCGTGTGACCTCGCGGCCCGAGCCCGGACGGGCGCCCGCGTTCTTCCGGGTGCTGGCCGACTCCGACCACGTCGCGGAGGCGCGGGCGGTCGACTGGAACATGGCCGCCCCCGAGCGGACGACGCTGCTGTACGCCGTCGACGGCGACCCGGTCCCGTTCCGCGAGGCGGCGCTCGACACGTCGGGGATCGAGTCCGTCGCCCTCTCGGCGGTCGACGCGCCCACCTCCCACGCGCTGGTCCGCGCGGAGACGGCGGCGATCCCGCTGTTCAGCGCGATCGCCGAGGCGATGGCCCGGGCGGGCCTCGTGGTCCGCAAACCGGTCGTCTACCGCGACGGGACGGCTCGCGCCCACGTCGTCGGCGACCCCGCGCCGCTCCAGGCCGCGCTGGACGCGGCGCCGCCCGGCGTCGACGTCCGGGTCGACGAGATCGGCACCTACCCCTGCCCCAGGGCCGACCCCGCCACCGAACTGAGCGAGCGCCAGCGGGCGGCCGTCGAGGCGGCGCTCGAACTCGGGTACTACGACCGGCCCCGCGGGGCCACCCACGAGGACGTGGCCGACGCGCTGGACTGCGCCCCGGCGACGGCCAGCGACCACCTCCAGAAAGCGGAGGCGAAGCTCGTCCGCGCCGGGATGGGCGCGTTCGGTCACGGAGACTGACCGGCGAGGTCACGACCGTCTCCGGTCGCCCTCCGGGTCGGAGACCGGGGCCGGAGCCCGGAGGGTCGAGCCCCGGCCGAGTCGCACGGATTTATGCCGGCGTCGCCCGCAGTTCGCGCCGATGAAGGTCCTGCGAGCCACCGCGCGGGTCGCCCCCGAGGACGCGCCGACGTTCTTCAACCTGCTCGCCCACGCCCCCGAGGTCGAGGAGGCGCGGGTGCTCGAAGTGAACACGACGCCGGCGGGCGTCGAGACACTGCTCATCGCCATCGACGGCGACCACACCGCCTTCGCCGCGCAGGCTGACGAGACCCCGGGCGTCCAGTCGGTCGAGGTGTCGGTCGTCGGCGAGGGCCGCGCGTACGCGCTCCTGGTGATGCGCTCCCCGGAGACGCCGCTGTTCGACCGGATCCACGAGATGGGGTCGAGCCGGGGGTTCGTGGTCCGGACCCCGTTCGTCTACCGCGACGGCGCGATGTACGGGCGGGCGGTGGGCGACCCGGAACCGCTCCAGCGGGCGCTGGAGGAGGTCCCCGCCGAGATCGACGTCCGCGTCGACGAGGTCGGCGAGTTCCGCGGCGGGCTGGACGACCCCGGGACACGCCTGAGCGAGCGCCAGCGCGAGGCGCTCGAGACCGCGCGGGACCTGGGGTACTACGAGACGCCCCGCGAGGCCACCCACGAGGACGTCGCCGCGGAACTCGACTGCGCGCCCGCGACCGCCAGCGACCACCTCCAGAAGGCCGAGGCCAAACTCGTCGACGCCGCGCTCGACGAGTTCGGTCCCGAGGTCTGAGCTCGGTCACGAACTCCGGGTCTCCGTCCCCGCTCGACCGTTCAGACCGCCTCGGCGCTGCTGGCGCGCGCGCGAGCAGTCCGACCGCGAGCGCGCCGACAGCGAGGTTCAGCGCGACGAGGACGGCGACGGCGGGGACGACCGTGTCGGCGACCCCGCCGAACCGCGAGACCGACAGCACCGTCGACACGTCCCGGCCGAGGACCAGCGCCCGGACCGCGTCGACGCCGTAGGTGACGGGGTTGAACGCCGCGACGAACTCGATGTCGTCGGACAGCGGGACAAACGCCGGCGAGAGGAAGAGGAGGGGGAACATGAACAGCATCGAGGCGGCGTTGACCACCTCGTCGTCGCGGGCCAGCAGGCCGACGACGTTCGAGACGGCCATGAACAGCAGGCCGACGAGCAGACAGACCGCGACGACCCCAGCGACGCCGGCCGCTCGCGAGTCGACGGGCGGGTCGCTGACCGACCGCCAGCGGGAGGCCGTCGCGGCGGCGAACCGGCTGGGCTACTACGAGACGCCGCGGACGGCGACACACGCCGACGTGGCCGCCGAACTCGGCTGTTCCCCACAGACCGCCGGCGAGCACCTGCGGCGGGCGGAGGCGAAACTCGCCGACGCCGCGCTCGACGAGGTCCGCTCCGGGCGGTGAGTCACACCCACTCGACGGCGGCGTCGAGGTCGAGCGGCACGTCGCCGTGGCGGTAGCCCTCGCAGCGGCCGTCGGGGCGGTAGCGGAAGACGACGGTGGGCTGGTAGCCGACGGAGGGGCGCTCGGCGCGGATGGGGTTCCACTCGTCGTCGCGGAAGGAGGTGCAGTCGACCAGCAGGACGGCGTCGTCGTGGATGGCGAGCTGGTCGCGGGTCTTCGAGTCGACAGTCCGCCGCAGCGCGGCGATGGGGGTACCGGCGGGGCGGTTGCGAGGGGCCATCGGGCGGGTGACCTCGACGAGCCGCTCCCCGCCGGGGGTCTCGACGGCGAAGTCCAGCGCGTGCCCGGAGTCCCGTTCCGACTCGGGGACGAAATCGATCCCGGCGTCGGCGAGCAGTTTGGCGGCGTCGAACTCGCCCATGGTGGCGCGCATGCGGCTGAACTCGTTGCGCTCGCTGGTGCCGAGCTTGGCGGCCATGGTGTAGCGGTGGTCGTCGAGGACGCCCGTCTTCAGGAACCGCTCGTAGAACTCCAGCCCTTCCTCCCGGGTGGCGTCGGGGAACCCGGCGGCGTCGCGGTCGAAAAAGGCGCGGGTGGTCTCGCGGCCGTCCTTCGAGAAGAGGACCGGGAGGAAAAACCACGAGACGTACTCGTAGGCGGCGAGCCAGGGGGCCTGGCGCTGGAGGTCGTAGGTGAGTTCGCGCTGGGCCCAGCGGGCGACCTCGTAGGGCGCCTCGTCGAAGGTCTCCTTCTCGGTGCGCCACAGCGCCTCGGGCGTCTCGGTGTTGCCCAGCCAGTAGGCGCCGTCGTCGTCCCAGGCGAACAGGGCCAGATCGCCGTTGTCCATCTCGAACCGGCGGGCGCGGTACCCGCGCGGACCGTCGATCTTCGGCGTCGTCAGTCGCGCGCCGAAGCGGTCGTCGAGCGGGGCGAACAGGTCCTGTCTGACCCGCTGCTCGTCCCAGCGCCCGGTCGACCGCCGAAAGCGAACCGGTCCGGCCATATCGGGGGAAGCGGGAGCCAGCGGTTTACACTGTTCGGACTCGTCGCCCCGCCGGCGCCGCCGCCCGTTCAGACCCCGCCAGCGGGCGCGTCAGTGACGCTCGACCGGAAATTTCACCGACCGTTACATTGATAATCGTTAGCTCACTAGTGTGGGTGTGATACACAATGTCGATGGGTGCATACGACGAAGTGGAGCATGAGCGCCGCGAGCGCAAGAACGGCGAGGTCGACATGAGCGACGAGGACCGCCGCACGGAGTACCGCGGCGAGGTCGAGTACGACAGCGACGAGTCGGCGGAGGAGCTGCTCGACCAGTTCAAGGAGATAAATTCGTAATCGCTCCGGTTCCTTCCGTGCGCCGGTAGAGGACGACCAGCGACAGCGATGTCACGGTCGCGATCGCGAGGACGTGCCCGACGACGGCGACCAGCAGGACCGTGTGGTCCAGCAGGAACGGGACCAAAAGCAGCTGGAGCAACCCGAAGCCCATCGTCTCCAGGTCGGCGCGGGCGAGGATCCGGGTCTGTTCGGGGGAGAACCGGAAGCGGGCCGACCGCCACAGCGCGGCGACGCTGGCCCACCAGCCGGTGCCGATGCGGTAGCACACGTCCCAGAGCACGAGGAGGGTGAGATACGTCGCGGCCAGCGGCGGCTCCGGGCCCAGCAGTTCGGTCACCAGCGGGCGCGGCGTGCGCGGGTCGACGACGAACAGGTAGGTCAGCAGGGCGACGAAGGCCAGCACGCCGAGGACCACCTCGATGCTGGAGCCGAAGACGAGCCGGCGGTACGGCTCCGGCGGGTCCGCCCGGCGGACGAGCTTGCTGATCCGCAGCATCTCCAGGCTGCCGGCGGTCGCGACGAGGACGGCGACCGTCCCCGCGACGGCCCCCTCCGGGAGCCCGTAGATCGCGGCCAGCACCAGCACGCCCGCCTCGAACAGCGAGAACTGGATGACCAGCGCCAGCCGCTCGGAGACCTCGACCCCCGGGAGCGCGCCGACGATGCTCTCGTAGACCCACGTCTCACCGTACTCCGGGACGGGCGACGCGGCGGCGTCAGCGGCGTCTGCAGCGTCCTCTCCGCCTGTGCCGTCCCCGTCCGCGCGGGCGTCGCCCCCCGGGCCAGGGTCCGGGTCGATCACCGGGACCCTCCCGGTGTCGCGCGTGGCGCTCGGTCCGCCATCGGGTCCACCCTCCGTGGTCGTCCCGCTGTCGGGTCCGCCGGTCGTCCCACCATCAGGTCCGCCCCCCGCGTTCGTCGGCGCTCGGGCTCCCGCCGGGGGCGGGTGCGGCCGTCCCCGTCTCGGGGGCCAGCGCCTTCCGGACGGCGTCGTCGAACGACGTGAGATCGACGTCGACGTGGTCGCGGATCGCGTCGTCGGTGACGACGACCGGGTTCTTCAGCCCGAGGACGAGCGGCCGGGCGACCGCCGTCGGCACGTCGGTCACCAGCCCGATCCAGTACGAGGAGAGCTTCGGCGTGAGGACGGGGACCGAGAGGATCAGCGGCCGGCGCCGGCCCATCGCCTCGGCGGTCCGGGCGAGCATCTCGCGGTAGGTCAACACGTCGGGCCCGCCGATCCCGTAGGTCTCGCCCGCGGTCGCCGGCGCGTCGAGGACGCCGACGAGGTACGCGACCACGTCGTCGACGGCGATGGGCTGGCACTCGTTTTTGACCCACCGGGGGGTGACCATCAGCGGTAGCCGCCGGACCAGCTGGCGGACCATCCGGAAGCTGGCGCTGCCGTCCCCGACGATGACCGCCGCCCGCAGCGTCGTCAGGTCGTAGTCGGCGTCGGCGAGGATCCGCTCGACCTCCCGGCGCGACCGGAGGTGCGGCGAGAGGTCGTCGCCGTCCTCGCCGAGGCCGCCGAGGTAGACGACCCGCTCGACCCCCGCGCCGTTCGCGACGGCGGCGAAGTTACTCGCGGCCTTGCGGTCCCGTTCCTCGAAGTCGTCGCCCGCCCGCATCGAGTGGACGAGGTAGTACGCCGCGTCGATCCCCTCGAAGGCGGGCGCGAGCGTTCCGGGTTCGAGCAGGTCGCCCTGGACCACCTCGACGCCCGGCGGCGGGTCGTAGGCCGACGGGTCCCGGACCAGCGCCCGCACGTCGTGGCCGGCCGCCGTGAGTGCGGGGACGAGCCGCCCCCCGACGAACCCCGTCGCCCCCGTGACGAGCACGTGCATACCCGGACCAGGGACTGAATCCCCTTAACGACCCGAGCCGGCTGGGCGACCCCGGCCGGTCGCGCCTCAGTCCTCCCAGCCCGGCGTCTCGGGCGCGCCGCGGTCACCCTCGACGGTCGCGGCGGCCCCGGGGTCGGGCGGCTCCTCGCCAGCGCGGTCGGTCCACTCGGCGACGGCGCCGTCGACCCACGAGTCTGCGTCGAGCGCCCGCTCGCGGGCCCGTTCGTAGCGCTCGTCGCTGACGGCCAGCGTCCCCGGCGCCGAGGCGGCGGCGACGGCCACGAACTCGGCGTGGTCGGCCCGCGTCGCCTCGCCCGCGGCGAGCCGCGCGACCGCTCCCTCGATCCGTTCGGCGTCGGGGTGGCCGAACACCCGCGCACCCACCGCTCCCGGCCCCAGCACCGGACCGGCGTCGTCGGGCGGTTCGTCGTCGAGCAGCCGCTCGCCGCCGTGGACGCGCTCGACCCGCTCGCACTCCGTCTCGGCGTCCAGCGCGAGATTGTCGCCCGGGTAGGTCGCGCAGGTTCCGGGATAGAGGTCGCTCTCGTGGATGCGACACTGGAGCGTCTCCGGGTCGAGGAAGGCGCAGGTCGGGAGCCAGCGCGGCTCGGCGTCGAAGGGCGCGACGGGCTTGGGGACCTTCCGCAGGCCGACGAGGAAGGCTGGGCGGCCCCGGACGGCGGCGACCTCGACGCCCCCGACGGTGACGCTCGGGCCGTCCTCGATCCGGAACAGCCGGGCGACCAGCGCGCCGGCGAGGCCCGCGTCGAGGAACGCGCGCACCTCGTCGCTCGACAGCGGCGCGAGGTTGGCCACGTCGTCGAGCGGGCGGTAGCTACCGCGGCGCTCGTGGCCGTGGTCGGCGTCGTCCGGCGCCAGCGCGCGCCAGTCGAGACAGCAGCCGGCACACCCCTCGCAGTTCACCTCCATACCGACGGTTCGGCGTCGACGGGCAAAAGTCCGCGCCCGGACGGCTGTGATCCGCGCGAATCCGATGGCCGGATTCCTCCGCCTTCAGGGGGAGGAGGAGGTCAAGGTCCGTTCGTGCTGTGAATGGAGCCGTCGTTTCCGGTTGGGTCGGTGTGGCAGCGACGGGAACGACAGCGACCGCACTCGACCGTATTCGACCTGACTGCACTCGACTGTGTGCGTTGCAAGCCCTCGGCGCGAGCGCGCCTCGCCCGTTCAGTCCACCGGGAGAGCACGCTCTCCCGGGCCCGCGCTCACACGTTCGCGCGGACGCCAGGACGCAACCGCACCGCCCCGCACAGCACCGCAACGGACCACAAGCCTCCCCAGCCGATTCGCTCCTGGCGTCGCTCATCCACTGTCAGAGCAAGCTCCGACAAGCCTTCGTCACACGTTCACGAAGATCTCGCGCGGTGTCGTCGCGGCACGGAGGCCGCCAACGTCAGAGCAAGCGCTGACGAGCCCTCGGTCGTTCGCGGTGTTCACTCCCGCGGACACCGGCTGCGCGGGAGCGGAGCGACCGTCGCAGCCGGCCTTTTTCACCCATGGTTTCGGACCGGGCGTTCCCCCCAGGTCGCCGCAGGCGACCGAGGAAACCCCGGTCGAAAAAGTCGGTCCCGACAGTTTAAATCCCGAAGGGCGCAAGGCGTCGGTAATGGACGTCGCGGACATCCCGGGCGTGCCCGAGTGGTTGCCCGAGCACCTGCGCGGGGACGGCATCGAGTCGCTGTACCCCCCGCAGGCCGAGGCCGTCGACGCCGGCGTCACCGAGGGCGAGAACCTCGTCGCCAGCGTCCCCACGGCCAGCGGGAAGACCCTCGTCGCCACGCTCGCCATGCTCGCCTCCGTCGAGCGCGGGGGGAAGGCGCTGTACATCGTCCCCCTGCGCGCGCTGGCGAGCGAGAAGCGCGAGGAGTTCGAACAGTTCGAGCAGTACGGCCTCGACGTGGGCGTCTCGACCGGCAACTACGAGTCCGAGGGCGGCTGGCTCGCCTCGAAGGACATCGTCGTCGCCACCAGCGAGAAGGTCGACTCCCTCGTCAGGAACGACGCGCCGTGGCTGGACGAGCTCACCTGCGTCGTGAGCGACGAGGTCCACCTCGTCGACGACGGCGAGCGCGGCCCCACGCTGGAGGTGACGCTGGCGAAGCTCCGCCAGCTCAACCCCGACCTGCAGACGGTGGCGCTGTCCGCCACGATCGGCAACGCCGAGGCGCTCGCCGAGTGGCTCGACGCCGCGCTCGTGGACTCCGAGTGGCGCCCCATCGAACTGAAGAAGGGAGTCCACTACGGCCAGGCGCTGCACCTGGAGGACGGGAGCCAGAGCGAACTGCCCGTGCGAAACTCCGAGAAGCCGACCGCAGCTATCGTCCGCGACACGCTGGAGGACGAGGGGTCGACGCTGGTGTTCGTCAACTCCCGGCGCAACGCCGAGGCTGCCGCCGGGCGGCTCGCCTCGACGGTCGAACCGCACCTCACGGCCGACGAGCGCGACCAGCTCGCCGACATCGCGGCGGAGATCCGGGAGGTGAGCGACACCGAGACGAGCGACGACCTCGCCGACGCGGTCGAGCAGGGCGCGGCGTTCCACCACGCCGGCCTCGCCAGCGGCCACCGCTCGCTCGTCGAGGACGCCTTCCGCGACCGGCTCGTCAAGGTCGTCTCGGCGACGCCGACGCTCGCGGCCGGGGTCAACACCCCCTCGCGGCGCGTCGTGGTGCGGGACTGGCGCCGCTACGACGGCACCGCCGGCGGGATGCAGCCGCTGTCGGTGCTGGAGGTCCACCAGATGATGGGGCGGGCGGGCCGCCCCGGACTGGATCCGTACGGCGAAGCCCTCCTCGTCGCCGACAGCCACGACGAACTCGACGAGCTGTTCGAGCGCTACGTCTGGGCCGACCCCGAGCCCGTCGAGTCGAAGCTCGCGGCCGAGCCCGCGCTGCGCACGCACATCCTCGCCACCGTCGCCTCCGGGTTCGCCAACTCCCGCGAGGGGCTGCTGGAGTTCCTCGAGGGGACGCTGTACGCTTCCCAGACGACCGAGCGCGGCCGGCTCGAGCGCGTGATGGACGACATGATCGAGTACCTCGAACGGAACGAGTTCATGGAGCGCGACGGCGACGACCTGACCGCGACCTCGCTGGGCCACACCGTCTCGCGGCTCTACCTCGACCCGATGAGCGCCGCGGAGATCATCGACGGCCTGCGCGCCTGGAAACGCGGCGACGGGCGGGCGCGGTCGGACGACGGGTCGGGCGCGGCCGACCGGCCGGCGGTCGAGGCCGACGCGCCCGCCGACGGGGAGGAGCCGCCAGGGTTCACGACCGCGAGCGACCTCGCCGACGAGGAGGACGAGGAGGCCGATCGACCGGACCCGACGGCGATGGGGCTGTACCACCTCGTGGCGCGCACGCCGGACATGTACGAGCTGTACCTGCGCTCGGGCGACGAGGAGGAGTACCAGATGCTGGCCTTCGAGCGCGAGGAGGAGTTCCTCGGGTCGATGCCCAGCGAGTTCGACCCGGCCTTCGAGGACTGGCTGTCGGCGCTGAAGACCGCGCGGATGCTCGAGGACTGGGCCAGCGAGGTCGACGAGGAGGCGATCACCGACCGCTACGACGTCGGCCCCGGCGACGTGCGCGGCAAGGTCGAGACCGCCCAGTGGCTGCTCGGCGCCGCGGAGTCGCTCGCGGGGGAACTCGGTCTCGGGCTCGCGCCGGCGATCCGCGAGGCGCGCGTCCGGGCCGAACACGGCGTCCGCGAGGAACTGACGGATCTGGCCGGCGTCCGCGGCGTCGGCCGCAAGCGCGCCCGGCGGCTCTACGACGCGGGCATCGAGGACCGCGCCGACCTCCGGGAGGCCGACAAGTCGGTCGTGCTGGGCGCCCTGCGCGGCCGCGAGGGCACCGCCGAGACGGTTCTGGAGAACGCCGGCCACCGCGACCCGTCGATGGACGGCGTCGACCCCGACGCGAGCGCACGCCCGGACGACGGCGCGAGCGGCGACGGCGGGGCGGCCAGCGCGGGCGGCGAACCGGGCGACGAGGAGGACCAGTCGAGCCTGGGTGACTTCTGATGGGCGGAGAGCTTGACACGGGCGCTCCCCGGCGAGGTGACGGCCGATGGAACTGATCGAGGGGGTCGCGACCGTCGACGACCTCGACGCGTTCGTCGCGCGCCTCGGCGAGGTCGGCGACGAGCACGGCGCGACGGTCCAGGCGTTCGACGCGCGCTCAGTCGTCGACCGCGCGCACCTCGAGCGGGCGGTCGAACTCGCCGACCGGGCGCTGGCCCGCGGCGAGAACGTCGCCCGCGACCGCGGGATGGAGATCCTGCTGTACGCCGCCGGGACCCGCCAGATCGACCACGCGCTCGAACTCGGCGTGGGCGAGGGGGAGTGTCCGGCGGTCGTCCTCGTCGACGCCCGCGAGGGATCCGAGGCCACCCGGGAAGACGAACGACGGGCAGCGGCGGCCGTCCGTGACCTCGACGGCCCGGGTCGGATCGAGCCGGCGGAGACGCTGGGTGAGTACGACGCCGACCGGGTCCGCGAGTACTTCGACGTGAGCGACGCGGAACTGGCGGCGGTCGAGGGGACGCTGGCCGACGTCGTCCGGGAACGCGTCGCCCTGCTCGACGTGGCGAAGTAGTTGCCGGCGGCCGGGAACGGTCGCCACCCGTTTATATCCGGGCGGCGAACCCCCGTGTATGTACGAGGACATCCTCGTTCCGACGGACGGGAGTGCGGGCGCGAGCGCGGCGCTCGACGAGGCGATCGACCTGGCCAGGCAGTTCGACGCGACGGTCCACTCGCTGTACGTCGTCGACGTGGCGTCGCTCGGCACCGAAGCCGGCGCCGTCGACGTGGTCGAGTCGTTCGAGCAGATGGGCGAGAACGCGACGGAGGCCGCGGCGACGCGGGCGCGCGACGCCGGCGTCGAGGCGACGGACTCGGTCGCGACCGGCACGCCCCACCGGGCGATCCTCGACTACGTCGACGACAACGGGATCGACCTGGTCGTCATGGGCACCCACGGGCGCACCGGGCTCGAGCGGTACCTCCTCGGCAGCGTCACCGAGAAGGTCGTCCGCACCGCCGAGGTGCCGGTGCTGACCGTCCGGGCGGACGAGGACGAGGCCGAGTCGGACGCCGAGGACACCGGAGGCGGCGAGTAGCGACGGGCCGGCCGCGGGCGGCCCGCCCGGAGAAAGGCTCAGGGCCATCGGCCGCGTAGGCCCGGGTATGCGCTTCGCAGTGGCGATAGACGGTTCCGCGGAGAGCGACCGGGCGCTCGACCACGCCGTCGAGATGGCGACCGCCGCCGACGCCGAGTTGACGGCGGTCCACTCGGTCGACCCCGACGTGTACGACACCGGCGGGGCCGAGTCGCCGGCCTCGGCCAGCGAGTACGACGACCGGCTGATCGTCGAGAGCGTCGACGACGCCGAGCGGCGCGGCGAGCGCCTGCTGGACGACGCCGTCGAGCGCGCGGCCGACTCGGGACTCGATATCGACGCCGAACTGCTGTACGGCGACCCGGTTGCGACGATCCCGGACTTCGCGACGGCCGAGGGGCACGACGGCGTCTTCGTCGGCCACCGCGGGCTCTCGGAAGCCCAGGAGCGGGTGCTCGGCAGCGTCGCGAAGGGGATCGTCGAGCGGTCGTCGCTGCCGGTGACCGTCGTCCGCTGACTCACTCGGTCGCCGACCGTTCGGACGCGGGATCGCCGCTCGCCCCCGACGCCGTCCCGTCCGACTCCTCGGAGGCCGAACCCTCGGAGGCGGAGAGCTCCCCGTGCTCGTCGATCTCGCCGGCGACGAGGCGGGTCGAGGAGATCCGCTCGCCGTCGGCTGCGCGGACGAACGGGACGACGAACCCCTCGACCGGGTCGAGGTCTCGACGAACGCGCTCGGCGTTGATGTCGGCGATCTCGTGAGCGGTTTCGGGCGAGACGACCAGCGCGTCGAGCGTCGGGTCCGTCGACGCGATGCCGTGCTCGTCGTGCAGTTCCCGGATCTCGATCTCCCGGCCCCACTCGTCGAGCGCTTCGAGTTCCTGCCGGACCCGCTCGCGGCGCTCCGCGAAGTCGGGGACCGGGCGCTCGCGCTTGCCGCGGGCGAACGCGTCGCTCGTCAGTGCGACGAGGACGCCCTCGTCGCCGCGTTCGAGCGCCGTGCGGAACAGCGCGCGATGTCCGTCGTGGATCGGTCCGAACGTGCCGGCGACTGCGACGCGCATACCCGTCCCTCGGGCGCGGGCGAGAAGTGTCTCACGCCTGCGGGGGAAACCCCGCGGGGCCGTTCAGCGCTCGACGACGGCGCCGGGCGCGACGACAGTGTCGGCGACTCGTTCGAGTTCCCGCCGGACGCGGCCCGGGCGGCGTCGGCCGGTGAGGACGACCGCGTCGGCGTCGATCTCGGCCGCGTAGGCGGGCAGTTCCTCGTTGGGTCGCCCGTGACAGCGCCGCGTGCGGACCGTGACGCCGCGCTCGCGGCCGCGGCGGTCGACGACCGCCAGCAGGTCGTGGCCCGCGTCCTCGGCGTCGTCGACGACCAGCTCCGCGCTCGACAGCGCCGGCTCGCCGTAGCGGCCCGTATCGACGACGTACAGCGCGTGGACCACCCCGCCGGTCCGCGCCGCCAGGTCGACGGCGTGGTCTATCGCCCGGTCGACTTCCCCCGTTCGGTCCCTCTCGGTCTCCCCGGTCCCCTCGCCCGCGGTCGCGCTCCCGTCCAGCGAGAGCAGGATGCGTTCCGTCATCGTTCGAGACGAGTCGGATCGACGGTAAATAGGTGCGAGACGGTTCGCGCGGCCGGGCGAACGGTAGCCACAGCCACACGCCGGGGGTAGGCTTTACTTGTCCGCTCGGCTAGCCGCGGTATGCCGACGCTCGACGACCCCGTCACGGTCGGCGGGGTCTCGGTTCCGAACCGGCTCTACCGCGCGCCGCTGCTGGAGTGTGCCGGCAACGGCCCCGACGCCGTCGACACCCTCCTCGACGAACTCGAACCCACGGCCGCGTCGGGCGTGGGACTGATCTTCCAGGGGGCCAGTATCGTCACCGCCGAGAGCGGCTGCGCCGCGCCGAACATGACCCGCTTCCACGACCCCGCGTTCGTCGAGCGCTGCTCGCGCCTGACCGACGCCGTCCACGACCACGGCGGCCGGATCTTCGTCCAGCTCGGCCACGGCGGCCTGCGGAGCCTGGCGGTCTGGCACGCCGAACACCGCGCCCGGAACCCCGACCACGAGGAGCTTGCCGTCTCGCGGCCGCCCGCGCAGCTGCGCACGCTCGACGCGCTCGGGCTCGTCGACTTCCAGCCCCGCGTCATGTCGACCGCCGAGGTGTACGAGCTGGCCGAACGGTTCGGCGAGGCCGCGGGCTACGCCGCCGACGCGGGCTACGACGGGATCCACCTCTCGGGGGCGAACATGGGGATCGTCCAGCAGTTTTGCTCGCCGTTCTACAACCGCCGGGACGACGAGTTCGGGACGCACTCGGGGGAACCGCCGGGCAGCGGGGGGGTACGGTTCCTCGAGACGGTCCACGACGCCGTCCGCGAGCACGCCGGCGACGTGGCGCTGGTGACGAAGGTGCCCGCCGAGACCGCCGCGCCGCGGTTCGTCCGCCGCCGGCTCTCCCGCAGGGACGCGATCGATATCTGCGAGCGCGTCGTCGATATCGGCTACGACGCGGTGGCCCCGGTGGAGGTCTCGACGTTCTGGGACATGAGCGTCGTGCGGGGCGCCTACCCCGAGCGGGCGTGGGAGCACGCGGACCTGCAGTCGGGCTACGCCGCTGCGCTTGGGAGCCCGCTGAAGGCGCGGGCGGTCGCCGCGCTCAACCGGCTACAGAGCCGACGCTTCCCCGAGGAACCGGGCTGGAACGCCGCGCTCTGCCGGCGGGTGCGCCGCCGGGTGGACGTGCCCGTCCTCTGCGAGGGCGGCGTGCGGGAACGCGGGACCTGCGAGGCCCTGCTCGGGGGCGGTCCGGACGGCGAACCGGCCTGCGACCTGGTGGGGATGGGCCGACCGTTCTACGCCGAGCCGCGGCTGGGGGCACGGCTGCTGGGAGACGGGACGAAATCGAGAGCGAGCGGCGACACGCGGGCGCTCTGCGAGAGCTGCAACAACTGCACCGTGCCGCAAGTGACGGGCGCACCCGGGTTCTGTCGGACGCCCTCGGTGGTCCGGGAGCGCGCTCGACTCGAAGGAGAGGGGGTCTACGAGCGGGAAAGGAGCGGCGCTCACGGGCGCGGGGAGTGAGCGGGGGCTATCGACACGGCGGCGGGAGAACGGGGCGGAGCGGGGCCGGCCGGGGCGGGTCGCGAATTACTCCTCGTCGGGCAGTTCGTCGACGAGGACGACGGCCTCGCCGTCGATGATGGTCTCGCCGTCGTCGACGACGCGGGTGGTCAGGCGGTACTGGTCGTCGCCCAGGTCCTCGACGATCTCGCAGACCGCGGTCAGGCGGTCGCCCAGGCGGACGGGGTTGTGGAACTCCAGATCCTGGGAGAGGTAGATGGTCAGGCCGGGCAGGCGCGCGAGCCCGGCGGAGATGAGGCCGCCGACGAGCGTCCCGTGGGCGATGCGGCCCCGGAAGCGCGTCTTGCTCGCGAACTCGTCGTCGAGGTGCAGCGGGTTGGTGTCGCCGCTGGCGGCGGCGAACGACTGTACGTCCCGGTCGGAGATGGTCTTGGTGAACTCGACGCGGTCGCCGACACCCAGCCGACCGCGGTCGTGTTCCGTCAACTCGACGTGCCACTCGGGCAGGTCCTCGTCGGCCTCGATGCGGTCGACGGCCTCGACGCCCTCCTCGTCGTCCGACGGCGTGACGCCGAAGGCCGCGAACGCCGCCCGATTGGCCGCAACGACGCTGTTGAACATGTGCGAAGACGTCTCCGCCCACGTGTCAAGCAGCGCGTTCCGGTGCGGTTGGGAACTCATCGATACCCGCGTTTAGGTTTGATGCTATTAAAACGTAGTGGTACGAGAACGTCGAAACCCGCCTATACGCGCCCTCTCGGCCCGCTACGCGGGATACGCGCCGCTTACTCTCGGCAGTTTTCGCGGGGAGGGAAACCGCCGGTCCGCCGACCGGCGGGACCATCCCCATCCCGACGGTAGCCCGGAGTTACCGCCACCGGCGGTCGCTCGCGCCGACTCCTCACGTCGACTCCTCGCGCCGACGCACCGTCGCCGAACGCCGTTGGCGGTGCCCCGTGGGTCGGCCCCGAACCGCCCCGACCACTCCGAACCGCGGACCGTCCTGGGCGGCCTCGACTACCCGGAACTGTCCCAGACGATCCCACGCCGCCCCGGACCGTCTCGGAGCGTGCTGATCCATCCTGTGGTATCGAATGGTATCTGATGGTATTGAGCGCAACCCTTATGTAACTGAGGGGTGTAGGTGTACTCGACCGATGACCGACGAGAGCGACGGTCCGACGTGGCCGCCGATGTTCAGCGGGATGCAGGAGATGAGCGAGCAGGCGATCGAGAGCCAGCAGGAGTTCATGGAGCAGATGCTGCAGGCCGGTGCGGGCGGGCTGGACATGAACCAGCTCGGCGCGATGAGTCAGACGGCGACGTTCAAGACGCGCGTCCAGTCGGGCGGCCGGATCTCTATTCCCGACGCCGAGCGCGAGGCGCTGGACATCGAAGAGGGCGACATCGTCCAGACCGTCGTCATCCCGGTCAAGCGGAACAGAGAGTGATACACATGGCATACACGACCCCCATCACCACGGCGTTCGAGATGCAGCGCGCGACGATCGAGCAGAGCCAGAAGGCCTTCGAGCAGACGCTGGAGCTCCAGCAGACGATGAACGAGGCCGTCGTCGACAGCTTCGACAGCCAGGAGTCGGCCCAGCGGCGCGGCGTCGAGCTGACCCAGACGCTCGTCCACAGCTACCTCGACGTGATCGAGTCGTCGATGCCCGGCGCCGCCGGGACCGTCGACGAGGTCCGCGCGGCCGTCGACGAGCAGTACGACTTCCTGCTGGAGAACCACGCGGAGGTCTTCGAGACCGTCGCCGGCGAGTACGAGCAGGGCGTCGACGCCTACGACGAGCTGACCGAGGACTACGTCGAGGCCGTCGACGAGCAGGTCGCGATGCTGGTCGAGGCCCACGAGGAACTGGAGGCCCAGTCGGTCGACGTGGCCGAGGAGTGGGGCGACCAGCTCGAGGAACTCCAGGACCAGGTCGAGGACCTGCAGGACCAGGTCAGCGACGTGCAGGAGCGGGCCGCGGCCGCCGTCGACGCGTAGGAACACGGTTTTTTCTTTCAGTACACCGGAGACATACCCATGAGCAACACAAACGAGATGCAGGAGCAGTGGACCGAGATGGTCGAGGAGATGAACGACGCGGTCGCCGACTCCCTCGAACAGAACATGAAGGCCCAGGCCGCGTTCGTCGAGTCGTGGGCCGAGGCCGTCGAGGACTCGGTGCCCGAGGAGGACACCATGGCCGAGGGCATCCAGGGTTATAATCGCGCCTACGAGGTGTGGATGGACGCCGCCGAGCAGATGTTCGAGCGGACCACCGACGCCGCACAGGGCGAGGACGTGGGGCCAGCGGAGTTCCGCGACATCTGGCTGCAGTCGGCCAACGAGGCGTTCAAGGAGGTCATGTCCACGAGCGCCTTCGCCGCCGCCAACGGCCAGCTCGTCGAGCGCATGATGGAGATGCGCCGCGAGGCCGACGACGTGAGCCAGGAGACCATCTCACAGCTCGGCTTCCCCACGCGCGACGACATGGACGAGGTCGGCGAGCGACTCGTCGAGCTGGAGCGGCGCCAGCACGAGGTCGAACAGAAGCTCGACCGCATCCTCGACCACCTGGAGGAGTAACATGGCCAGCGAACGCGGAGACCCCTTCAACCCCGTCTCGCTCGCACTGGACGCCCAGCGCACCGCCGTAGAGACGATGACCCAGGCGACCGAGCAGAACAGCGAACTCCCCGAGGCGCTGGCGACCGTCGAGAGCGTCGACGTGGGCCAAACCCCGAGCGAGGTCGTCTACGAGGAGAACAAGCTGGAACTGCTCCACTACCAGCCCGAGGCGGCCGGCATCGAGCCCGAGGAGACCCACGACGTGCCGATCCTCATCGTCTACGCACTGATCAACAAGCCGTACATCCTCGATCTGCAGGAGGAACGGTCGGTGGTGCGTCGGCTGCTGGAGGCGGGCCACGACGTGTACCTCATCGACTGGAACGAGCCCTCGCGGATGGACCAGCACCTCACGCTGGACGACTACGTCAACCGCTACATCGAGAACTGCGTCGACGAAGTCCGCGAACGCTCCGGCCAGGACTCGATCAACATTCTCGGCTACTGCATGGGCGGCACGATGTCGGCCATGTACGCGGCGCTCCACCCCGAGAAGGTCAACGCCCTCGGGCTGATGGCCGCGGGCCTCTGTTTCCAGGGGACCGGCGGCGTCCTCGAACAGTGGGGCTCCGACGAGTACTACGACCCCGAGGACGTGACGGAGACGTTCGGCAACGTCCCGGCGGAGTTCCTCGACGTGGGCTTCGCGCTGATGGACCCCGTCGACAACTACGTCTCGAAGTACATCCGGTTCTACGAGAACCTCGACAACGAGGACTTCGTCGAGAACTTCGGCCGGATGGAGCGGTGGCTCTCCGAGGGCATCGACGTGGCCGGCGAGGCCTACGACCAGTTCCTCACCGACCTGTACCAGGAGAACAAGCTCTACAACAACGAGATGGAGCTTGGCGGCGAGCACGTCGACATCGAGAACATCGACATGCCCGTCCTGCAGATCATGGGCGAGTACGACCACCTCATCCCCGCCGACGCCTCGAAGCCGTTCAACGAGGTCGTCGGCAGCGACGACGTGACCACCATCGAGTTCTCGACCGGCCACATCGGCCTGTCCGTCTCGTCCTCGTCCCACGAGGAGGTCTGGCCCGAGGTCTGCGAGTGGTACGCCGACCGCTCGGAAACCGCCGAGGAAGAAGCCGAAGGGGCCGCCGACGCGGCCGAACCCGACGACGTGACCGCGGCCGAGGAGGCCGCCGAAGCGGAAGCCGCCGAGGACGGCCCCGCCGCCGAGGAGGAGGCCGTCGCCGAGACGACCGCGGAGGACGAGCCGGACAGTCCCGACGTGGACACCGTCGACGGTATCGGCCCGACCTACGCCGACCGCCTGCGCGACGCCGGCATCGCCACCGTCGCCGACATGCTCCAAAGCGAACCCGCGGAGGTCGCCGACATCACCGGCGCCTCCGTCTCCCGGGTCGAAGACTGGTTCGAGCAGGTCGAGTAGGGACGGTTCACTCTCGGTTTCGCGCTTTTCGCGCCTCTGTTCACATTCGACTGGCTGAACCCAAACTGACCGCAGCCCGGCGTTCGACTCGCCGAGAGAGGACCCACGGCCGAAACTGATTTGACCGGTGCCCGACCATTGAGAGACATGGGAGTCCAGTCCCGCGAGGCCGACGAGTTCGATACCGTCACGCTCACAGAGAGCGACGGCTACATCGTCGCGCGTGACGACGACTCGGGGGTCGCGAGCCAGGGCGACACCAAAGCGGAGGCGCTCGCCAACCTCGCCGAAGCGCTGGAGCTCCACGAGCGACCGGACCCGGAAGATACGGAACTGGAGGAAGCCACTGCACCGTGGCTGACCGACGAGTAAGTCAGTAGAGCGACAGAGCGTCGCAACCCAAAACGATATTTCCGATCCGGTAGCATCGCCTGTGTGCCTCGCCCCTATTCCGGACGAGAACTGATCAACGCGCTTCGGAAGTGGAACTTCCGACGCGTCGATCAGACCGGAAGCCACGTCAAGCTCCGGTATATCGACCCGAACACGGGCGAGAAACGGACTGTTACCGTTCCGCTGCACGACGAGGTCGCGACGGATACCCTCCGCTCCATCGCGGATCAGGCCGGTGCGAAGGATTTTCAGTCATTTCTCGACGCGATCGACGACCTCGTGTGAGGCGCTTCACTGCAGATCCGACAGCCGCGCCGCCGCGAACGGAACGACCATCTCGCGGGGGGTCGGACCGCCGTGGATGCCCGCGAAGTCGGCGACCTTCTCCATGCTCGGATAGACCAGTGCCCGGTCGCGATCGACGACGACCACGTCGCCACAGCGCTCCCACCCGGGTGCGTCGCTCGGGCCGAACAGTTCGAGTTCGCGGGCGCGCTCGCGAGTGACGGCGGTCGCGCCGGCCGCCTCGACGGCCTCGACGACGGCTTCCACTTCGCCGGGTTCGACCGCGAGGTGGCAGGCGCGCGGATCCCCGAACGGCGGGACGCGACCGCCATCGCCACGGGGCCAGCGACGACCGGACCGACGGAGCCGGTCGGCGACGCCGTCGATGTCCAGCACGCGCAGCGAGCCGTCGGGGCCGTCGGCGAGCGGGATCGAACCGTGGTCGGCGGTGACCACGAGCAGCGTCTCGGCGGCCGTGGCAGCGTCGACCTCGTCGTAGAGCGCCCGCGAGAGGCGGTGGGTCACTCGCCCGAGTGCGTCGTGATAGGCGCCGGAGTCCGGACCGTACTCGTGGGTGACGCTATCGAGAATCGGAGTGTACCAGTAGGTGTACGACCGACCGCGGGTATCTGCGAGACAGTCTCGGAGCGCGGCCGCACCGTCGGCGAGGCCGTCGTACGGTTGCTGCGTGGCACCGCGGAAGACCGCGTTCGCGTACTCGGTGCCGAGCGTTTCGGCCGGCTGGACCACCCGCGTCTCGACGCCCGCCCCTCCCAGTTGCGGATACACCGGGTCGGCCGTGACGTACTCGTCGGCACCGACGGGCGGCGCGGTCGACCCGTTCGCCACGTCCTCACGGACCTCCTGGGGGAACGGTCTGACGACCGTCTCTGCGCCGGGGAGCGCGACGTCGCAGCCGAGGACACTGTGTTCGGCCGGTGTCGCGCCGGTGTGGACGCTCGTGATCGCCGGTGCGGTCGACGCGGACGCGACCGACGTCAGGGGCGTCGTCGCGCCCCGCTCGTCCAGCCGCCGCAGAAACCGGTGGTCCGCGGCGTCACGCCGCCACCGATGCAGACCGAGACTGTCCAGAACGACCACCAGGACGTGCGAAACCCCCGTCTCCACGCCGACTAGCGCGTCGGCTGGCAGCTTCGGACCGACGTCGACTCCCAGCACGTCGCCGACGGTTCCCGGGACGTTCGCGAAACAGTACCCCTCATAGTCGGGGACCACTAACCCGTCGCGCGTCTGTTGGTCGAGGAGGGCCGCGGCCTCGCCTGCGCGGAGCATCTTCTAGTTACTCAGATTTTGAGTCAATAAGTCTTGTGTGAAGACGGGGCGGTTTAGGTACGCTCCCACACTACTCACGACTATGCGAGTCAGCGTTATCGGCGGCGGGACGGTCACCGAGGAGGAGGCGGCCACCGCGGAGGAACTCGGCTGGAAACTCGCCGAGCGGGGCCACGAGGTAGTCTGCGGCGGCCTCGGCGGCGTGATGGAAGCGGTCTGTCGCGGCGCGAGCGAGGCCGGGGGTTCGACCATCGGCATCCTCCCCACGGAGCGCCGCGCCGACGCCAACGGGTACGTCGACACGGCCGTCGCGACCGGGATGGGCAACGCGCGCAACGTCCTCGTGGTGATGAACGGCGACGCCGTGATAGCGGTCGACGGCGGGACGGGGACGCTCTCGGAACTCGGCCACGCGCTGGATTTCGACAAGCCGGTCGCCGGTATCGGGACCCACAGAATCGACGGCGTCGACGGGATCGACCACGTCGAGACGCCCGAAGCGGCGGTCGAGTCGGTCGAGCGACGCGTCTGAGGGTTGTCTCAGTGATGGAGCGCCGGGATCTCGGTCGGGAGACGCCGAGCGCCGGCGGATCACTCTACATCGAGCGCCGCCAGCGCCTCGTCGACGGCGGCGGGGACGGCGCCGGCGATCACCTCGATCTCGAGGTAGAGGGCGATCTCGTCGGCGACCCACTCGAGTTCGATCGGGTCGTCGCCGGCCGACCGGTCGATATCGTTGGCCGCGTAGTCGAACCAGCCCGCGAGCGACGCGAGTTCCGTCCGCGCCAGCCGCTCGTCGGCGCTGTCCGCCAGCGCGTCCTCGACGGCCGTCGCGGCCGCCGCTCGCAACTCGCTCACGTCCTCGACGCTCTCGACCGTCAGGTGGTCGCCGGCCGCGATCCGGTCGCGCAGCCGCTCGAAGGCGCCGACCTGCGCGAGCGTCTCGACCTGCCAGAGTATCCGTCCGGGCAGGTCGATCTCCGGGACGAACTCCCCCTCGTAGGGGAGCTCGGAGTGCAGCCGCCGGAGCGCCGCGCCGGCGACCGTCCCCTCCAGGTCGCCGCCGCCGTCGACGAGATCCGGCAGGTCCGCGTGCTCGGCAGGTTTGTCGGTCATCCGCGAGTCGATACTGTCGGCCAGCGAGTCGCGGGCGTCTGCGAACGTCGACTCCAGCGACCGCGGGTCGGACAGCGAGGCGGCGAACTGTTCGTCGACGTGGCGGGCGTTGCCCAGCGCAGCGCGGGCCTGCTCGACCTCGCTCGCCCGCTCGGCGAGGACGAGCGGCGTGACGGGCGCCCGGTCGTCGCTCGCTCCGTCACGGGCGTGGCGCTCGGCCTCGCGGACCCACTGCCCGACGAGCGCGTGGACGATCGCCGCCCGGACCGGATCCGCGCCGACGAGTTCCCGGTCGTCGCGGAACTCGCCGATGTCCTCGCGGACGGACGCCCGGGCCGAGCGCACGTCCGCTGCGGTCAACTCGTCCTCGATAGCGGCCCACGCGGCCTCGACCGCACGGGCGGGACCGCGGGCGTGGGCGAGCAGTTCGAGCCGCTCGCGGGTGTCCGTCTCGCGGACGGCCTCGGCGAGGTGCTCGCGGGCGTGCTCGGCGTGCTCGCCTATCTCCTCGCGCATCGCGCCGTTGGGGAGGTCGTCGGCGGTCAGCGGCAGCGGCGCCGCGTCGAGCATCGCGTGGGCCCGCTGCCGGGAGTCGGCGACGTGGCCGTCGGCCACCGCGACGGGAAGCGGGTGGGCGACCGTCGGCCCCTCCCGGTCGGCCACTCGGCCGAGCGCCGCCCCGTCGAGTTCCACCGGGTCCGGCTTCAGGGGGTTGGGCAGGGCGCCACAGCCAGCCAGCAGCGTCGCGCCGCCGAGCGCGAGCGCACCCCGGCGAGTGACTCGCGGGCCGCCCGGCGTCGAGTTGTCGCCCGTCATCGGGACCCCCCGTCGGTGTCGGTCGGGGCGTTCCCGGCGGTCCCGGGGCCGGCATCGGTCCCCGCCGTCGTCGCGGTCGACGAGCGAGGCCGGGGCGTCGGTCGGGGGCCTTCGCGGCGGAAACACCGGCCGCTGGCGACGCCGGTCGCGCCCATCTCGAACTCAGCGGGGTCGAGCGAGACCGGGAGCCGGGCGATGGTGACGTGGGCGTCGCGCGCGTCGGCCTCGCAGGCCACGTCGGCGTCGCGGAGGAAGCGGCCGTAGCGGGTCTCGACCTCGCCGTCGTCCCACGCGACCGAACAGAGGACCAGCCGGTAACACTCCCCGACGGAGCGCCCCTCGACCAGCAGCGTCTCGCTGTCGAAGTCGGTCCCGGCGACGAACTGTCGGGCGGCCTCGGGAGCGACCGACGACTCCGTCTCGGCCGCGCGGTCGGTTACCCGGAGCGTCTCGGCGGTCGGGGCGTCGCCGATCAGTCCCTCGAACTCGCGGTCGGACGGGTCGACCGTGCCGCCGGCGGTGGCCCGGTCGTCGGGTTCGGGGACGAACCACGCGAGCGGGTCGTCGTAGCCGGCTTCGTCGGCGCGGAGCGTCACGGATTCGAGATCGTCGGCGCTGTCGTCGCCCCCGCGGGCGGGCGGCGTCGGCGAGCCGACGGCGGTACCGGCGTCGCCGCGGCCGGCGTCGGTCTCGCCGTCGGGGCAGCCGGCCAGCCCGGCGGCCAGTCCGACCGCTGCCTGGAGGGCGCGGCGGCGGGTGAGTCGGGGCATCGGTCCCAGGATGGGCGCTCGGCGGTAAATATCTCGTGGCTCCCCGTTCGAGGTCGCGTTGCGCCCGAGTGCCGCACGTTCAAGTACCGGGGCGGCCGAACGAGGTGGTATGTCCGGCTCCGAACTCGCGGCGCGCGTCCGAGCGGCCAAGGAAGTCGACCCCGAGGAGTTCGACCGGCGGGCCGCCGAGGAGGCCGAACAGCTCAAGACGGCGGTGCGCGACGGTACCTTCGACAACACGGAGGCCATCGTCGGCCTCGAACTGGAGCTGTACGCCGTCGACGCCCGCTCGGGGTCGCTCCGGCGGGTCCCGCGGGGCCTGCTCGATCTGATCGGCTTCGAGAAGGAACTCGGGCTGCACAACGCCGAGATGCAGACCAGCCCCCAGCCGCTCAACGAGCACGGTCTCGCCGCCCAGGAGCACGAACTCAAGGCCAACCTCGCGCCAGCGCTGGAGCGGACCGCCCGCGACGACATCCGGCTGGTCAGCGACGGGATGTGGACCGTCCCGCCGACGGGCGAGACGTCCACGGAGTACCTCTGTGACTCGGTCGAACAGGACGGCGTCCGCATCGCGACCAACATGTCCGACGCCGCCCGCTACCACACGATGGCCAACACCGACTACCCCACCGGGATGCGCGTCGAGGCACCCCACGTCTCCCTGCGGGCCGACACCGTCATGCCCGAGAGCCTCATCACCTCCATCCAGCCGCACTACCAGATCCCCCACGCCCCCGACCTGCCGGAGTACTTCCGCTACGCGCTGCGAATCGCCGGGCCGCTGCTCGCGCTCGGCGTCAACGCCCCCTTCTTCCCGCCGGATCTGTACGACGACGCCGACGACAAGGAGATCGTCGCCGACGCCTGGATGGAGAACCGCATCACCGTCTTCGAGGACGTGCTCAACCCCGCCGACGACGAGGCGCCCGACAAGGTGCGGTTCCCGCCGGACTTCGACAGCGTCGAGGCGGCCATCGACGACATCGTCGCCGACGAGACGATCGTCCCGATGGAGGTCGAGGCGGGCCAGCGCTTCGACGACGCCTTCGCCCACCTGCGGCACAAACACGGCAGCTACTGGCGGTGGATCCGCCCGGTGTTCGACGGCGCCACCGAGGCCCAGGCCAACGCACGCATCGAGTTCCGCCCGCTGCCCGCCCAGCCGACCGTCCGCGACGCCGTCAGCTTCCAGGCCGTCTTCGCCGGCCTGCTCGCCGCGCTCACCGGCATCGAACACCCCGTCCGCGCGATGGACTGGGAGACCGCCCGCGAGAACTTCTACGCCGCCAGCCGCGAGGGGCTGGAGGCCGACCTCACGTGGATCACCTCCGACGGCGAGGAGACGACGGACCTCGACCACATCTACGGCGAGCTGTTCGAGGCCGCCCGCCAGGGCCTGGAGCGGCAGGGCCTCCCGACCGACGCCGCCCGCCGGTACGTCCGGCCGCTGCGCGAGCGGGCCGACCGGCGTATCACCCCAGCCCGCTGGAAACACGACCACGTCGCCGCCGCCGTCGAGGAGTCGGCCCCGCTCGCCGAGGCCATCTGGGGAATGCAGTCGACCTACGTCGACCACCAGGAGGAGACGCTGCTGGAGGGCACTTTCATCGACTGGCTGTGAACGGCCCGTGTCGCCCGCCTCGCTCACGGTCGCGTAGCTCTGCCGCACCGCCGGCACGGTCGCTCGCGAGACCCCCCGTCGTCAGGCACGTCGGCGAGGCTCGACCGTGTAGCAGGCGTCGCCGAAGCCATCTGCGCCGTGCAGTCCACCTACGTCGACCAGCAGGCCACGACGCCCCTCGATGGGTCGTTTCCGGACTGAATCCGAGGGGTTTCGATTCGCGGTCGCCGGTGTCCTCCTCCGGCGGCAGGTCGGCGTCGAACTCCTCGCGTTCCACCGTACTGGAACTGACATCGAAGCTGGGCCGGCTGGATCTCGGGTTTTCGGCCCCGGTGTTCCGTACCGAACGACCTGATCGGAGTGACACCGTTCCTGCGCTGGGCGGTGAGCGTCTGGCACCGTCAATCGATGAATCGTTCCGTTTCTGATTCCGGGCCGTCGACCACCCTGGTGAAATCACCGGTCTCGGTGTCGACTTCAACGGTCCCGTACGTGTTTCGACGTAAAAACGTGGAAACAGCGAACCCGTCCTCTTCGGGATGGAACCCCCAGTCGCGGTTCCGTTGCCGTCTCCAGAGCTGCGTCCCCGACTCGTCGAACCCGAACAGTATCGTACTCGAGAGCGTGCTTCGACTCTCCGCCTGGACGACGAGAAGTGTCCGCCCGTCACTCGTCCGGTAGGATTTCGGAACGAGTTCACTCCACCGTTCGGGCTCGTTGAGGTCGTCGACCGACCACTCTGTCACCCGCGAGCCGTGCTCGTCGAACCAGGCGAGATGCCGGGCGGTCTGAACGATCCAGAACCCATCCGACCGCTCGAACGACTCGACGGGGCGGTCGAACTCGACGGCTCGATCGCCGAAGACGAACTCGTCTCGCCGCCAGGACCGACGGTGGTCTCCCGTTCCGGGATCCAACTCCACGAACCGATCGCTGTCGGTTTCGACGATGAGTCGGCCGCCACGGTACGAAATGGCCGCAACGGTCGCATCGTCGGGAAGCGATTCGATTCCCCAGCCCGGCGTGCAGTCGTTCGCCACTTCGAGCAAGAGCGGGGAGCGGTCGGCCAGACGCGGACTCGGCTCGGGCGAGTCCGTATCGGTGGACTTCAGCGCGAGGACGAGGCCGTCCGGTAGTCGAGCGGTATCGGTGATCACGCCCGGAACGACCAGCTCAGAACGTCCGTTTCCGACGGTAGAGGGACCGATGACTTCGAGACGATGCTCGCTATTGGTTCCCATTGGCGATGCTGTCGACAGGCACCCCTAACAGCTTTTGGCTCGGATCGGCGGGCGACCGATTCGGCGCGGAGACGGTCTCCTTCGTGCGGGCGTTCTGTCGGCGATACCTGCCGGTCAGCGAGCGCATTCGCCCGTCGCCGGAGAGGCGGTCGAATCGGGATCTGCCGCGTCCCACCGGTCGTCGAGTGTATCTCCGGTGTCGTCGTTCAGTTCGTTGACCTTCCCGAGCGGGACCCATTCGGCGTCGCTATCGAACGGCCAATCGGACGATGAGGGCCGCTCTAGAATCTCGTACTGGATGACACCGCCGTCGAGCCTACCATCGTACTGAGCGGTAACCGCATCGCCGTCGAGGCCGGGGTAGTCGTCAGCCTGGAATCCACCCACATAGCTCACTCTGATCGGGAGGTCGTAACTTCCCCGGACGTACACCTTCGCAACGCACTCGTAATCACCCCAGCCGCTCGCAACATTCTGGTTTACCAGACTGTTGTTCCAGAGCGCGAATCGATTGATGATAGATTCCATATCGTACCCGCGGACTGCGGCCCTGCGTGCGATCCAGCGGCCCGTGACGCACCCGTCGGGGTCGTACACGCTCACGAATTGGTCGGCGCGATCCGTCGTGAGTTCGGTGACGATCCCCGGTTCTCTGTGCGAGTCGACCCCACCGTAGGTCGTGTACTCCACGTCGTTCGTATACTGCGCGGTCATGAACCGCTGGATGTCGTGCTCCTCGGCGAGGCTCATGCCGTTGTCGTTCTCGTCGCGCAGGAGGTAATCCAGCGTGTTCTCGATGTTCTCGTGGTCGTAGCGGGTCAGGATGATCGTGTCCCGCCACGTGTCGGCGACATCGTCGTCCTCCCCGTGGCCCGGTTCGTCGCCCTTGATGAAGTCGGCGTAGCGATCCTTGTACCGGTCGGTTGGCAGCTGACAGAACTGCTCCTCCCAGAGGCGGTTCTGAACCGAGTCCGACAACCCGTCGTACCAACTCTCCGCGCCACTGTCTTCCTCCAGTTTCTCCGTCAGGTCGTCTTCCTCGCAGTTGTCCGGCCCGGGCGCGTCGAACTCGAACTCGTCGTCGCTGCTGTCGTACTCCAGCGGAATGTCCTCGACCCTGTCGCCCCCGGCACGTAGTCCGCCAGCGACGCCTTGACCTGTCCGGTGGCTTCCTTGATGTTGCTACACTTGCCCGCGTCGATCGCAGCGGGGGTAAACCCGGGGCCGACGTGCGGCCACGTCGCCGAGCACATCTTCCGCCACGGCTTCTCGAACGTCCCCGGTGCCTGGAGCGTCCAGTCGTCACCCACCCCGTAGCGGGGCTTGGGATACACCGTCCCCCCGGGCACCGGAATGACGACCGCCGTCGACCCCGAGAAGTCGATCGGGTCGACCTGAAGGTTTCGGTACGTCGGCTGCGGTACGGCGGGAACACCGCATAGCGGACCGCGGGACGCTCACCTGTCCAGCAACCGTCTGACTGCCGCTTCCGGTCCGCGGATCGCCCGAACGAACTCGCCCGTCTCGATGTCGACTTTCACCGTCGCCCAAGTGTTCCTGTGGAGTTTCGTCGAGATGCAAAACGCCTCGTCTTCGGGCCCGGGTGGGAACGTCCAGGTCTCGTCCGTCCGTCGCTCCCACAGCAGCGATCCAGTCTCGTCGAATCCGTACAGTGCCGTGTTCCCTTCGACGGCCGGCTGGACGACGAGGAGCGTCTTCCCGTCGGATACCTCGTATCGATCCGACCGGACCCGGATGTCAAGATCGGAGCGTCCCCGGGCGGTTCCGTCCGGCTCGAACCAGTGGAGACCGTATTCGGTCTGGACGATCACTGTCCTCTCGGTTCGTTCGATGGATTTGACGGGCTCGTCGAACGTCCGACGTTCGTCACCGAACGCGACGGTCCGCGAGTCTTCGATTTCGACCGGCGTGTCTCCCCCAGACATCAGTTCCCTTTGCGGTTCAGCTGTTTTTATTGTTACCGCTGACAGTCACCAGTGGCCGGAGAGCTATCTGCAGGTGCGTCGACATCGTCCCACCGGTCGTCGAAGACAGTAGCGTCCCGAGCAACCGCCTCGATCGATCCGAGTGGCTTCCACTGCGGGTCGGTGAACGGCCAGGCGCTCGTTCCGGGGTTTGGCATGATCTCGTACTGGACGACACCACCCTCCAGTTCCCCGCCTTGTTCGGCTATCACCGCGTCCCTGTCGAGTCTGTTCGGATACTCGCTGGGGTGGAACCCGCCCGCGTAACTGACCCTCATTGGAACGTCGATACTCCTGGGTACGAACACCTTCGCGACGCAGTCGTACTCCCCCCACCCGTACGTCGAGACGTCCGTTACCAGACTATTGTTCCAGAGAGCGAACCGATTGATTATCGACTGCGTGTCGTATCCCCGGACGGCACTCGGCCTCGCAAGCCAGTTCCCCGTCACGTATCCGTCGGAGTCGTAGACTCGCGCGAACGTATCCGACCGTACCGTCTCGATCTGTGTCACGATCCCCGGCTCCCGGTGTGACGGGACGCCGCCTTCGTAGCTGTTCGTGTCATCGGCGGTCAAGAACATCGTTACATCGTGTTCTTCGATAAGGCTGTCCCCGTTGCCGTTCCCGTCCCGGAGGAGGTAATACAGCGCGTTTTCGACGTTCTCGAACCGGATCTGCGGAGTCGTCAACATCGCTCGCCACGTGTTAGCGACCTGGTCATCGTCGGGGTCGCCAGGTTCGTCGCCTTTGATCAGGTCCGCATACAGGGTCTTGTTGTCGCTGTCCGGAAGTCGGCAGTACTGATACTTCCAGAGGTAGCGCTGATACGACTGTGAAAGCCCGTCGTACCAGTTCTCCGCGTCGCTGTCCTCTTCCAGTTTATCGGTCAGGTCGTCTTCCTCGCAGTTGTCCGGCCCGGGCGCGTCGAACTCGAACTCGTCGTCGCTGCTGTCGTACTCCAGGGGCACGTCGCTGACCGCGCTACTCCCCGGCACGTAGTCCGCCAGCGACGCTTTGAGCGGACCCTCCCCCGGCTCGTTGATGTTACTACACTTGCCCGCGTTGATCGCACCGGGGTTGAACCCGGGCCCGACGTGGCCCCAGGTCGCCGAGCACATGTTCCGCCACGGCTTGCTGTTGCGGTCGGTCTTGATCGTCCAGTCGTCGCCCACGCCGTAGCGCGGCTTGGGGTACACCGTCCCGCCGGGGACCGGAATGACGACCGCCGTCGACGCCGAGAAGTTGATCGGGTCGACCTGCCCGACGCGCCGCTTTTGCCCCGCGATCTCCAGGTCGACCGGCATCTCCTGGCGGACGTACGTCGTGGTCTTCGGCGAGGCCGGCGCGCTGTTGTCCGCCGTCACCTCGAAGCGGCCGTACTCGCCTTTGACCTGCACCGACCAGTGGTCCACCGAGAGATACCAGTAGCTCGGCCAGGGCACGATCGGCACCCCGGGGTAGCCGAACGTGTTGTGCTTGCGGACGGCCATCGGGACGTGCTGGGTGTCGCCCGCCTCGGTCACGGTCGCGTAGCTCGGCCGCACCGCCGGCACGGTCGCCCGCGAGACCGGCCCCGTCGTCAGATAGGTCGGCGAGGCGTCGACCGTGTAGCGGATGTCGCCCAGCAGGTCCGTGTCGGACATCGTCCCCGGGCTGTACAGCGGTCCAGACCCGTCGATCTGGTCGGACGCGAAGTCAAGCCCCTTGTTCAGGACGTTCGTCGCGCCGTCGACCTTGCTGGAGATCTCGTCGTCGACGTCGCTGGAGGACTCCGACCGCGCGCTCTCGACGCGGTCGATCCACCGGTGGACCGCGTCGACGTACTCCATGCGCGCCTCGGCGATCGCCTTCTGGCGGGCGCTGTCGTAGGTCCCCGACATGTCGTAGTAGACGTGGTGGGACGTGTTGGTGCGCTCGCGCAGCGGGCCGAACACGTCGCTGCCGGTCGCCATCTCCGTCGGCGAGACCTCCAGGTCCGAGACGGGTTCGGGCGGCGCCGACTCGTCGCCGACCACGTGCTCGTGGAGGGAGACCACCTCGTCTTCGAGGTCGCTCCGCAGGGTCGACCGTTCGCTCGCCGAGACGAACGTGTCGGGGTCGATCGACGTACTGGCGGACAGCTGGTCGGAGACGGCCGACTCGAGGTCACTGGCGCTCTCGATCGACCCCGTCGAGATGGCGTCGCCGAAGTTGCCGTCCGGGTCGCTCGGGTCGACGTTCAGCCCCTCGCGGATCGACGCCGCGACGGCCTCCTCGAAGTTGGGGCTCGACCCGGTGTAGGCGCCGTCGGTCCCGTTGTGCGAGACGTTGATCGCCGGGTCGTCGCTGTAGGTCCCGCTGACGGTCACGTCCACCTCCCAGGTGACCCGCTCGCGGTCGGTCTCGTCGTCGTACTCGTAGCACGGCCCGGTCGGTGTCGGCGTCGGGGTGCCCGACCCGGACGACCCCGACGAGCACGGTTCCTGGCGGCGGTACTCCCTGGTCTCCGTCAGGACGTTCGTCACCTCGACGCGGAACTCGTGGAGGTCGCGGGTCCGCGCCGTCGACTCGTCCCAGACCGGCGAGTGGTCGACGGTGACGTCGACGGTGCGGTCGACTTCGACCGGGCCGTCGTCCCACTCCGACCAGCCGCTGCCCGGCGGTTCCGTCGCCGCCGGCATCTCGCCCGAGAGCTTCGTGGCGCCGCTGGTGCTCGTCGAGACGGAGTAGGAGAACACGCGGTCGATCAGCCGCTCGAAGGTGTCCCGATCGGTGAAATCGGTGGGCAGGTCCTCGTCGAGTTCGGGCGCCTGGTCGGTGCCGTTCGGGTCGTCCTGTTCGGTGTCGTCGCTGTACTCGGGGTCGTAGTCGACCCGCTGGGCGAGGGTCTCGTCCAGCGCCGGCTCGGCGAACTTGTCGATCTCGACGGTGCTCTCCTTGTTGAACGCCCGCTGGGCCTGCTGGCCGATGAACTGGTTGACGACCTCCTGCACCGAGCTCGGCGGGGTCCCGCTCGCACCGCCGGTGACCATCGCCGCGGCCGCGCAGAAGTCCTTGGCATCGAGCCCGGAGACGGCGCTCCCGAGCCCGTACCGGCTCTTCCAGTCGCTCGTCGAGCTCTCGTCGTCGAGGCTGCTCCCGCCGGCGCCCTCGGTGTAGTCGTCGCTGGAGCTGCTACCGCTCCCGGACCGGCTGAACGCCCCCGCCTCGTAGAGCTTCTCGACGTTCCTGACGACCATGCAGGCGTACGCCGAGCCCATCACCCGGGTGTAGCCGGGGTCCCGCGTCCCGAAGACCTCCCCCTGGACGGCGAAGTTAGCGCTGTTGGCCAGCACCTCGATGTCCTTCTTCATCACCATCTTGCCGAACGCGTCGGCTTTCCCCGGCGGCGCCATCCGCTCGTAGTAGGCCTTGGCGTACATCAGCGGGTACAGCCGGGCGGCGAACTGCTTGCCGAAGCCGCCGGTCCCGGAGGCGAAAAACCCCTTCGCGAGTTTGTCCTGGTACTTCTGGGTCTTGTGCTGGAGCAGCAGGCTCGTCGACGCGACGGAGACCGTGATCGGCTCGGTCTCGCTGGCGCGGATCTCCCCGTCGCCGACGACCTCCGTGGTGAGCCCGTCTATCGTCGCCGTGACCGTGCCGTTGGACAGGTCGTCGTCGGGGTCGTCCATCCCCGCCTCGAGGTCGACGCGGTCGATGGCCGCCCGGATCGACGACTCCGTGTAGCTGACCGGCGGGAGCGACGTGCGGGTGACCGACCCGTCGCTCAGCCGCTGGCGGGCGCTGTCCAGTTGCGCCTGCACTTCGAGGTAGGCCCGCAGTTTCACGTATCGCCGGTAGACGGCGTTGGGGTCGGGGTCGCTGGCGCCGTTCGCCAGCGCTCGCCCGGCGGGCGTGTCCGCCGGGATCGTGACCGGCTCCCGTGCGGCCGCCCGCGCCGCGTCGGAGACCGCCTCCCGGACGACCGACTGGGCCGCCCCCTGGGCCTGGTCCATCGCGAGCCCGACGTCCGTGTCGGTGTCGGCGTCCTCGCGGGACTGCATCACGCCGACCACGGTCGCGCTCGTGATCAACACCAGCACCCCCACGACCGCGAAGGGGACGCGCGCTCTGTTGCTCGTTGCGACTGACAGCGTTCGCCTGTTCCGGTTCATTCGTTCCAGGTCGTGACCGTGATTCTCACTTCACCGACCGAGACGGCCGACGCGATGCGCTCGGCGTCCGCGCTCGGGTACTCGTGCCGTAGCTCCGCCTCGATCATCGCCGCGAGGCCGCCCCGGAGATCCTCGTTGGCCGCCGTCGCGTCGGCCTGTGTCCGGCTGACCGGCCTGTCGACGCTCCCGCCGATCGACGGCGTCGTGTCGAACGCCGGGCGGTCGACGATCTCGGCCATCCGCTGGTAGCGGTAGACGACCAGCGCCCGGCCGAGGCCGTTCCGTTCGAGCGCGAGCTGGGTCTCCCCGGGCGGGAAGTACCCCTCGACGACGGCCCCGGCGATCACCTCCGAGACGCCGCTGTACCCGTCGATACGGAAGGCCCGCTCCAGCGCTGCGTCGTCGACCGGCGGCAGCTTGCTCGGGACCACCAGCGTCGCCGTGCTCGTGTCGACGCCGGCGGGCAGGTCGGCGCCCGCCTCCGTGCGGCCGCGGATCGCCGAATCGGTGTAGGGAGTCCAGAGCGCGACGACGTGGGCGTCACGGCCGACGCTCGTCAGCGCGTCCCTGACCGCGCCGTCGACCGCCGTCTCGAAGTCCCGGCCCGCCTTCGTCAGGTACCTCGGTCCGTCGGGGTCGTAGGCGTCGGCGTCGTTCCCGTCGGGGAACACCGCGTTCGTGACCGCGGCGTCGGCCAGCAACCCCGTCAGCGTCCCGTGCGTCGACCGCTCGTAGTCGTAGCCGTCGTCGCTGAAGTGGGGCTCGCCGCGCACCGGGTCGAGCGTGTACTCGACCGTCCGGGTCGCCGCCGCCAGCGTCTCGGCCGTCCGGTCGGCCTGCATCGGGTCGTGTGCGGGCTCGTCGTCGGTCAGCGAGACCGCCAGCACCGCGACCGACGCGCTGACCAGCAACAGCGCGAACGTCACGTCCACGACCGTACTGATCGCTCTGTCCGGCCGTCGTCTCGTCACGGGCAGACCCCCCGGTCCGCGCCGCGCCGAACTCGGCTCGTCCCCCCGAGCGTCGACAACCGATGCTGCACACCCCCATTGGTCCCGTCATGTTATTTAAACGTAACACGGGTGGCCCCCCGGCGCAGATGGCCGGAAGTCCGGTCGGTAGCGGCCGACCGCGGACTCACTCGTCGTCGAGCTGGGCCTCGACGCGGTCCCGCAGGGCGTCGGCGTGTTCCTTGGCCGTCGCGGCGTGGGTCGAGTCCTCCGTCTCGACGAGGCGCTCGACCGCCTCCCGGAGCGCGACGAAGTCCTCGGGATCGTTCTCGAAGAAGTCCCCGAGCTGGTCGACGTGTTCCCGGGCCGCCGAGGCGTTGGTCTCGTTGTATCCGACCTCGAGCCCCGCCAGACGGGCGTCTAGGTCTTCCAGCGTCTCCAGCACCCGCTCGTACGGCCCCGGCGCCATGTACGACCCTTCCTCCCCATGGGATAAAAACTACTGTGGTGCCAGCGAGCGCCGACCGCCACACACGGACGGGGTGGGACCCGGCCGGCGTCCGCGGCGCCGAGCCAGCCGGATGTTCACGGGTCGAACCCGCGCGTCCGCGGCGCCGGACCAGCCGGATGTCCCCGGCGCCGACCCTCGTTCACTCGACGCGGGCGTCGACGACGACGTGGGCCACGCCCTCGCTGTAGCCCTTGACGCGGCGGGTTTCGAGCAGTTCGACCGAGCGCCCGTGCTCGTCGGCCGCGTCCCGGAGGCGTCCGACGGGGCGGTCGGGTACCAGCGCCTCGGGCGTCGCCTCGTGCATGTGGACGACGCCGCCGGGCTCCAGCGCCCCGAGCGCGCTGTCGAGGTACTCGTGGGCCTCGTAGTAGCCCATCACGACCCGGTCGGCGCGCACGTCCGTCGCCGCGTCGACCTGTTCTAACACGTCCCGGCAGTCCGCCCGGTAGGGTTGGACGCGGTCGGCGACGCCGTTGCGGCGGACGTTCTCCAGCAGGTACTCGAAGGATGCGGGGTTGCGCTCGATTGCGGTCACCTCCGCGCCCGCGCGAGCCATCGGGAGCGCGAAGTAGCCGATGCCGGCGAACATGTCGACGACGCGCTCGCCCTCCGGGACGATTTCGCCCATCCGCGCCCGCTCGGCCTTGTTCCCCGGCGAGAACATCACCTCCGCGAGGTCCATCGCGTAGACGGTGCCGTGTTCGCGGTGGACGGTCTCGGTATCGCCTTCGCCCGCGAGCACCGTCACGTCGGGCTCGCGGTGGGCGCCCGTGATCGGCCCGCGCGCCAGGACGGTGTCGGCGGCGCCGTGCAGGTCCAGCAGCGCCTCGCCCAGCTCCCCCGGGCGCGGTGCGTCGCCGGGGTCGACGAGGACGACCGTCCCCAGCACCGCCCACGACGAGGGCGCCCGGTCGACCTCCGCGTCGGTCCAGCCGCGCTCGCGGAGGTAGTCGGCCAGGTCACGGAGGCGCGGCTCGCCGACCTGTCGCACGACTTCGCGGTAGTCGACGGCGTCGGGGACCGCGGTCACGGGGACCGAGACGCTGCCCTCGTCGTACTCGCGGACCGAGCGGTCGGCGTCGTAGACGCCCGCCCGCTCCAGGTCGTCGATGACCGCCTCGGCGCGGGACTTGTCGACGACTACCGCCAGTCGCTCGTCGCGCTCGTCCATCTACTCGCCACCAGACGGTCGACGGCCGAAACGGTTTCGAGTCGCGAGCGGCCGAGGAGGATCAGGTCGATTCGGGCTCGCGGTCCTGGCCGGGCGCCGCCGGTCGGTCGTCCGAGCGCGTCCGCGAATCGTCGGCGGCCGGGTCGCGTGCGGACACGGACCCGGCGGTCCCAGGTGGTTCGTCGCCCGGGCGGTCGTCCGGCCGCTCGCCGGTCGCGTCCTCGGCCGCCAGCAGTGCGTCGAGACGGCGCTCGAACTCGACCTGGTCGATCTCGCCGCTCGCGAACCGCTCGCGGAGCGTCTCGACGGGGTCGTCGCCGGCCGACCGGCCGCCGTCCGACGCTCCGCCGTCGAACATCGACGGCAGGTCGACACGCCGCTCGCCGAGCGATCCCGGCAGGTCCACGGGCGAGAGGTCGAGGACGACCCACGCGAGGATGGCGGTCACCGGCGTCGCGAACAGCCAGCCCGTCACCGCGATCTCCAGGGCGGTCACGACGCCGGCGTTGAACAGCGCCAGCAGGGCGACCGGCAGCGTCGCGACGGCGATCAGCACCGGCAGGAGCGCGACGAACCGGCGGGTCACGGTTCGTACCGAACGGAGGGCCTCGAACATATGTCGGCCAACCGGCCGAATCACGAAAAAAGTTGCCGCTCCCCGGTCAGAACTGCCGCGGGCCGGACGCACCGTCGGACCAGTCTCCGACGCACGACGGCGCCGGTCAGTCCTCGTCCGCGCCGGCGGCGGCGTCCGGGAGAATGTGCAGCCCCTCGCGGTGTTTGATCACGGGCACATCGTCGGCCGCCGGGTCGAAGTAGTCCGGTCGGGGGATCGTCTCGGCCGCGTAGGTCTCCGGATCGAGCACCTGCACGGCGTTGTCGTCCTCGACGGCGACGACGGTCGTCTCCCGGGCGTCCTCGCGGGTGCCGAGCCGGCGGGCCTCGGGGGCGTCGCCGTCCTCGAAGCTCGCCTCGTAGTCCTCGCCGGTGGCGAGGCGGGTCCCCTTGAGGTTGCCCCGGACGCTGCGGACCAGCACCGGGCCGTCCCCGTCCTCGGGGTCGATTATCTCGCCCGCCCTGTAGCGGGGCAGGCGGACGGCGAAGGTCACGCGGTAGACCTCGTTGCCGTCGCCGTCCTCGGTGACCAGCGTCTCGTAGTCCTCGAAGCTCCCGCCCAGGCGGTCGACGATCCGCTTGGCGATCCCCTGGCCCATCTGGTTGGTGGAGATCTTCATGTTCAGCCCCTCGTCGACCTCGTCGACCTCCGTGATGAACGCGTTGCGGTCGCCGGTGGCCTCCCGGTCGGCGATGTACGCTTCGGCCACCTCCCGGGCGATCTCTTCCTCCTCGTCGGTCGGCGTCCGCTCGTCGGCGCGGACCTGCACGATGGCGGCGTAGGAGCCGCCGGCGATCCGGCCGCAGCGGTCGCAGGTCTGGCGGGCGATCTTGACAGGGACGACCACCTCCTCGGAGACGAGCGTCCCGCGGACCACGCCGGAGAACTGGCAGTGCATCCTGATGTTGTTCTCGTCGACCTGCTCGGGGGCGACCTCCCAGCTCACGTCGGTGGCCTCCAGATGGACCCCGAGCGCCTCCGAGACCTCCTCGACGGCGATGTCGGTGTAGTCCTGGGCGCCCACGTCGACCCAGCGGTTGCCCCGGTGGACCGCGCCGCAGCGCGAGCAGACGCGCACGTCGATGCGGTCGGGCGCGTCCACGAGGTCGAACTCCGCGAAGTAACAGTCGTCGCAGAGCACGCTATCGCCGTCCCGCGGCCCCGCCGCCCCCGGCGCCGTCGGCCGGGCGTCGAGGTTCGCCTCGATCTCGTCCCCGCAACGGGGACAGAACTCGCCGGAGCGACTCATTGCCCCGTCGTACTGGCCTCGCGCGGTTAAGCGTCGCGTTCCCGGTCGGGCGGCGCCCGCCGGGCGGCGACGCCGGGCGACGCCGCGGCCGCCGGGAAACTTAACCCCAAGCCGCGCCACCGCGGTGGTATGTCCGTCCAGACAGGCGCTCGCCCGGCCGCCGGCGACGCCGCGCCACCCCGTCCGGGGTGGTGCCCGTGCTGACGAAAGCCATCGAGTCGGTGAAGGTCTTCGCCGAGAACAACCCCTCGCTGCGGGACCTCGCGCGCGGCCGGCGGCGGCGGTTCGACGACGTGGAGTGCGTCCTCCCCTCCCGCGTCGCGGCCACGGAGTCGCTGTCGGCCACCGTCTCGGTCTGGGACGAGTACCTCCGGCTGTTGCCCGACTACGGGGGGACGCTGACCGTCGACAGCACCGACCCCGAGGCGATCCACCCCGAGGAGATCGACTTCGAACTGACCGACGAGGCCGTGACCGAGCTGGCCGGCGTGGCCTTCGAGACGCCGGGCGTCCAGTACCTGACGCTCACCGACGAGTCGGGCCGGCGGTTCACCAGCAACCCCGTCCAGGTGTTCGACTCGGAGCCCGACCGGCGACTCTACTGGGGCGACATCCACCTCCACTCGCAGTTCTCCGACGGCGCGGGCTCGATGAGCAAGGGGTTCCGGTTCGGCCGCGACGTGATGGATCTGGACGTGGCCGCCTACACCGACCACGACACGATGGGATTTTTCATCCCGCCGAAGCTCCAGCGCCGCCGGATGCACGGCGGGCACTTCGAGGACATGAAGACGGTCACGAACCACTTTCACGACCCCGGGGAGTTCGTGACGCTGTTCGGCTACGAGTGGACGAAACAGCCGAACATGGGCGGGCACGTCAACGTCTACTTCGAGGGGGTCGACGAGGCGGAGCTGTTCGACTCGCTGGACACCGAGACGAATCGCTACGAGAAGCTCTTCCGCCGGCTGCAGGCGTGGCGCGAGGAGACCGGCAACGAGGTGCTGGCCATCCCCCACCACCCCGCCGAGGCGATGTACCCCTTCGACTTCTCGAACGTGGACTACGACGACGACATCGCGCCGCTCGTCGAGGTCTATTCGCAGTGGGGCTCCAGCGAGATGCCGGCCGACGAGGGCAACCCCAAGCCCGTCCGGATGGGCCAGGGCGAGATGGGCACGCCGGGCCACTACGTCCAGGACGCCCACGAACTGGGCTACCGCGTCGGGATGATGGGGTCGTCGGACTTCCACGCGCCCAGGCCGGGCCGGTCGCACATCCACCTGCCGCCCCATCTCCCCTCGCTCGGCGACATCTGGGAGGACGGGATCGGCTGGGGGCACATCTGGCGGGTCTGGGACGAGGGGTCGTATCCGGGCGGGCTGACGGGCTTCTACGCCGAGGATCTGACCCGCGAGTCGGTCTTCGAGAGCCTGCGCTCGCGGCGGGTGTACGCGACCAGCCAGCCCCACCGGATCCTCGTCGAGTTCGCCGTCGACGGGACGCAGGTCGGCGAGGCCGACAGCACCGTCGTCGCCGACGGCGAGCGCACCGTCGAGTGGCTGGTCGCCGGGACCGCTCCCCTCGAACGGGTGACGGTCGTGAAGAACAACGACGACTGGCACGTCATCGGCGGGACGGCCGACGAGTCGGCCGACCTCGACGCCTACACCGAGGCCGGCGAGGTCACCGACGACGAGCCCGTGACCGGGATGTCCTGGGACGCCGACGGAGCCGGCGAGTCCGCACCGCCGGTCGGGGACACTCCCGACGAGGAGCGCGGCAGCGACGCCGACGTGTACTACCTCCGCGTCGAGCAGGCCGACGACGGGATGGCCTGGGTCGGGCCGGTCTGGGTCGAATCCGGGGCCTGACGGGGGAACCGCGAAAGCGGTCGGCACCGCCGGCTCGCCGCCCCGGCTATCACCGTTGAGAATCGCGCACGAACGCTTTACACGGAGTACTCCCCCGTATCGCACGATGACATCGGATGCACCTTCTCTCCTGCCGGGGGTGATCAGGCGGTCGTACGCCGCTCGCCTCGGCGCGGCGCTGGCGGTCGCGGTAGTGGTGATGATCGGCTTCGGGGCCGTCATCAGCACCCAGGCGTCGGCAACGCTCCAGGACGACGTGGAGGACGACCTCCGGACCCTCTCGGAGACGCGGACGGACGAACTCGACGCGTGGCTCGGGAGCGTCCAGCGCGAGGCCGTGCTCACCTCCCGACTGGAAGCCGTCCGCTCGGGCGACGGCGCGGCCGTCGACCGGGCACTGACCGACCAGTTCGAGTCCGGCGCCGTCCCGCCGGACGTGGTGGCGATCCACTACCTCGACACGGAGTCGATGGTGTTCACCGAGAGCACGAACGACGAGTTCGAGGGGGTCAGCCCCGCCGAACAGGGCGCGCCGTTCGCGACCGACCCGCCGTCGTTCGACGGGCCCGACGACACCTACGTGACGGAACCGTTCTCCGTGCCGGCGGTCGACCACCCGGTCGTCGCCGTCGTCACGCCCGTCCCCGGGGTCGAGAACCGCGCGCTCGTGTTCATGACCGACATCGCGGCGCGGTCGCAGGCGCTGGCCGGGTCGCGCGGCGACACTTCGACGGTCGTCGTCAACGACGCCGGGCGGTACGTCGCCCACCCCAACGAGAGCCGGATCCTGACCGCCCACGAGGGGATGAACGGGTCGGCGCTCGCGCCGGGCGAGACCTCGTTCATGGACATGGGCGACACGCTCATGGCGAGCACGAAGATGGAGACCAAAGACTGGACGGTCATGATCCACTCGCCGCGCGAGGTCGCTTACGCGCTCGGTTCGCAGATCAACTCCGACCTCGTGGGACTGGTCCTGCTGGCGATCATCAACCTCGGGCTCGTCGGCGTCACCGTGGGCAGCAACACGCTCATCTCGCTGCGGCGGGTCGCCGACCGGGCGGGCTCGATGGCCGACGGCGACCTGGAGGTCGACCTCGCGACGACCCGCGAGGACGAGATCGGACGGCTCTACCGGTCGTTCCAGGAGATGCGTGACTCGATCCGCGAGCAGATCGCCGAGACCGAGGAGGCGCGGGCACAAGCGGAGGAGGCACGCGCCGACGCCGAGGAGGCCCGCGAGCGCGCCGAACGGGAGGCCGCCGAGATGGAGTCGATGACGACCCATCTGGAGACCAAGGCCGCCGAGTACGGCGACGTGCTGTCGGGCGCGGCCGACGGCGACCTCACGCGGCGGGTCGACCCGTCGAGCGACAACGCCTCGATGGCGTCGGTCGGCGAGAGCATCAACGAGACGCTCGACGCCCTCGAGGAGACCATCGCGCGGACGAAGTCGTTCGCCGACGACGTGTCGTCGGCCAGCGAGCGGGTCGGCACCAACGCCGAGCGGGTCGACCAGGCCAGCGAGCAGGTGCGGTCGTCGATCGAGGAGATCTTCGAGGGGACGACCGAACAGTCCGAGCGCCTGGAGGACGCCGCCGGCGAGATGGAGAACCTCTCGGCGACGGCCCAGCAGGTCGCCTCCTCGGCCCAGCAGGTCGCGACGACCTCCCAGCAGGCCGCCGAGGTCGGCGAGGAGGGCCGCGAGGCCGCCCAGCGCGCCATCGAGGAGATGGGCGCCATCGAGGGCGAGACCGAGGAGACCGTCGCGGCGATCAACGACCTGGACGACGAGCTCGACGAGATCGGCCAGATCGTGAGCGTCATCACGGAGATCGTCGAGCAGACGAACATGCTGGCGCTCAACGCCTCCATCGAGGCGGCCCACGCCGACGGCGACGGCGCCGGGTTCGCGGTCGTCGCCGACGAGATCAAGAGCCTGGCCGAGGAGACCAAGGAGGCCGCCGGCGACATCGAGTCGCGGATCGACGGGATCCAGTCCCAGGCCGGCGAGACGGTCGAGCGGATGGAGTCGACGAGCGAGCGGGTCACCGACGGCGTCGGGACGGTCGAGGAGGCCGTCGACGCCCTGGAGACCATCGTCGAGTACACCGAGGAGGTCGACACCGGCATCCAGGAGATCGACGACGCGACGGCCGAACAGGCCCGCACCGCTCAGGACGTGATGGGCACCATCGACGAGTTGACGGCGATCAGCCAGCAGACCGCGACGGAGGCGGACACGGTGGCCGGGGCGGCCGACGACCAGTCCCAGTCCATCGACGAGGTGGCCACCTCCGCACAGGAGCTGCGCCGGCAGGCCACCGAGCTGGCCGACGCGCTGTCGCGCTTCGAGACGCGGACCGGCGTCGAGGGCGCGGGAACGGCAGCGACCGCTGCTACGGACGACTAACCATGCTCGGACTCACAACCTGGTTCACCATCGGCACGCTCGGAATGGTCGTCGGGACCGCCATGCTCGCCTACGGGGTGACACTGGTCCCCGACGAACGGAATCGGACGCTCGCGCTGGCGGCGGTCGTCCCGGCGATCGCCGCCGTCGCCTACGCGCTCATGGCGCTGGGCTTCGGCGGCCTGACGACCGCCGACGGCGGGACGGTCTTCGTCCCGCGGTACGTCGACTGGCTGCTCACGACGCCGATCCACGTGGCCATCATCGCCCTGGTGGCCGGCGCGTCGACCGGCCTGATCGCCCGGCTCGCGACGCTGCAGGCGCTGACGATCGTCTTCGGCTTCGTCGGCGCGACGCTCGCGGCGCCGCTGAACTGGGCGCTGTACCTGGCCGGCGGCGCCTGTTTCGCGGGCGTCGTCTACCTGCTGTACGGCGACTGCGAGGCGCTGGCCGCCGGGGTGTCCGACGACGTGGCCGCTCTCTTCCGCAAGCTGCGCTCGTTCGTCGTCGTCCTCTGGCTGGTCTACCCGGTCATCTGGCTGCTCGCGCCGGCGGGGATCGGGCTCATGGACACCGAGACGGCCGCGCTGGTCGTCACCTACATCGACGTGGTCGCGAAGGTCGGCTTCGGTCTCATCGCGATCAACGACTTCGCCAGCATGGCCGTCGCGACCGACGAGACCGCCGACGCCGACACGACCGTCGGCGACGCGGGCGTCGCGGACTGACGGCGGTACCCGTTTTCCGGACCGATCACCAGTGGCGAGCGACGGCCCCGCCGCTGGCGGGTCGAGCGCGCGGAGAACGGGCGACGGCCGTGGGGCCGTCGACAGTGAACGGGCGGTGCCGTCACCGGGCCGGCCGGGCGCCGGTCAGTGGATGCCCATCGCTTCGATCTGTTCCTGGTAGCGATTGCGGATGGTGACCTCTGTCACCTGGGCCACGTCGGCGACCTCGCGCTGTGTCTTCTTCTCGTTGCACAGCAGCGAGGCGGCGTAGATGGCGGCGGCGGCGTAGCCCGTGGGCGACTTGCCCGACAGCAGGCCCTTCTCGGCGGTCACGTCGATGATCTCGTTGGCCTTGGCCTGGACCTCCTCGGAGAGCTCCAGCTCGGAGACGAACCGGGGGACGTACTGCTTGGGGTCGACCGGCTCCATCTTCAGGCTGAGTTCCTGGGCGACGTAGCGGTAGGTGCGGCCGATCTCCTTCTGCTCGACGCGGGAGACCTCCGAGACCTCCTCGAGCGAGCGGGGGATGTCCTCCTGGCGGCAGGCGGCGTACAGACAGGCGGTGGCGACGCCCTCGATGGAGCGGCCGCGGATGAGGTCCTCGTCGAGCGCCCGCCGGTAGATGACCGACGCGACCTCGCGGACCGACCGGGGCACGCCCAGCGCGGAGGCCATCCGGTCGATCTCCGAGAGCGCGAACTGGAGGTTGCGCTCGCCGGCGTCCTTGGTTCGGATGCGCTCCTGCCACTTGCGCAGGCGGTGCATCTGGCTGCGCTTCTCCGACGACAGGGAGCGACCGTAGGCGTCCTTGTCCTTCCAGTCGATCTGGGTGGTCAGCCCCTTGTCGTGCATCGTCTGGGTCGTCGGCGCGCCGACCCGCGACTTCTCCTGGCGCTCGCTGTGGTTGAACGCCCGCCACTCGGGCCCGCGGTCGATGTTGCCCTCGTCGATGATCAGTCCGCAGTCCTCGCAGACGATCTCCCCGCCGTCCGCGCTCGTCACGAGCGCGCACGACTCGCACTCGGGACACTGCTGCTGTTCGGCCTGCTCGTCCGCTTGTTCGTCCTCTTTTTCCTCGGACTCCACGCGCTCGCGCTGGCGGCTCGGCCGTTCCATTGTTCTTATATAGACAAATTTTGGGGACATATAAACCCTTCGCCCGACTTCCGTCGCATGTCAGCCGACACAACGTCCGGAAACGCACATATTCGGGGATTCGACGGGCGAGTCCGGAATTCTCGGCGAACTGGTCGGCTGGGAGACACGCGTCCGACATACGGCTGACGGCGGCGTTCGTGGAGTCCGTTCACAGGTTCGTGTTGGGATATCGAGACGATCCGCGGCTGGCCCGGGCCCCGCTCGGGACCCCCGTGCGCACTCGCGGTCACTCGTCGTCACTCGCGGCGCTCGACGAGGAACTTCATGTCGCCGGCGAAGACGGGTTCGTCGTCCTGGTTCGTCAGCTCGCTGTCGAGGACCACGAGCCCGGCGTCGTCGCGGCTGTCGAGTTCGCGGGTCTCGGTCACCTCGAACTCGGCGGAGACGGTGTCGCCGGCGTACACCGGCGCCGGGATGTCCATGTAGTTCATCCCGAGGAAGGCGACGACGCGGCGTTCGAGGAAGCCACACCGGTAGACGAACCCCGTCGCCAGGACGAAGGTCATCGGCCCCTGGGCGATCCGCTCGCCGAACCCGCTGTCGGCGGCGTACTCGGCGTTGGTGTGCAGTTCCGTCCAGTCGCCCGAGAACGCCGAGTGGAGGACGAAGTCCGCCTCCGTGACCGTGCGCCCGACGCTCTCGAAGGTCTGTCCCGCCTCGAACTCCTCGAAGTAGTGGGGCTCGTAACTGTACGGCATGTGGTGCCTGTTAGCACTCCGAACGCTTAATTTCCGAGGGCGGGGGCAGCGCGGAACGTGGCGGTGCAGGGCGGAGCGGGGCGGGACGGGGAACAACGCTTAATCGGGTCGGCGCTCGCATGTGGGGTATGGACGTAGCCGTACTGGGCGCGGGCGCGACGGGGCGCGGGATCGCGCAGTGTTGCGCGGCGGCGGGCCACGGCGTGACCCTCCACGACGACGACGCCAACGTCGTCATGGACGCGGTCGACGCCGTCGAGGCGGGGCTGGACGACGCCGTGGCCGCGGGCGACCTCGCCGTCGACGCGCGCGAGGCGGCCGTCGACCGCATCGAGGCGACCACCGGGCTGGAGGGGGCGGTCGCCGGCGCCGACGTCGTCGTCGAGGCGACCGACGCCGACCGCGACGGGCGACGGGCGCTGTTCGCCGACGTGGAGGAGGCGGTCGACGACGGGACGCTCATCGCCACCAGCGGCGCCGCGGTGTCGGTGACGGCGGTCGCCGCCGGGCTCAGGAACCCCGGCCGCGCCGTCGGCCTGCAGTTCGTCGACCCGCCCGCGGCGCCGCTGGTCGAGGTCGTCGTCGCCGAGCAGACCACGGAGCCGACCCGGGAAGCGGCCGTCTCGTTCGTCGACGGGCTCGGCGGGGAGGCCATCGTCGTCCGGGACACGCCCGGCTTCGCGGCGACGCGGCTGGGGCTGGCGCTGGCCGTCGAAGCCATGACGATGGTCGACGAGCGCGTCGCCGGCGTCGAGGCTATCGACCGCGCGACGACCGCCGGCCACGACCACCCCGTCGGGCCGCTCGCCGCGGCGGACGAACGGGGCCTCGACGCCACGCTCGACGCGCTCGAACACCTCGAAGACGCGCTGGGCGACCGGTTCGCCCCGCCGCCGGTGCTCCGCGCGAAGGTCGCGGCGGGCGAGCTCGGCCGCAAGACCGGTGAGGGGTTCTACGTCTGGGAGGGCGGCGAACCGGTCGAGCCGAGCGAGCCCGACCCGACGCCGGAGTTGCGCGCCGAGAGTCCGGTCGACCCCGGCGACCAGCCCGCGCCGGAGGAGGAACTCGACGGCGACCCGGACGACGGTCCGGTCGGCGGTTCGGACATCGACGGCCCGGACGGCGACCCCGACGAGTTCGGCGGCCCCGCCGGGTCCGGTGAGGGATGAGCGACCGGGGCGGCCGAGGCGGCGACGACGGGAGCGACGGCGGGACTGACGCCGCCGGCGGCGACGAGTGGGACGACGAGCAGTGGGCCGGCGAGGGCGAGGTCCCCGACGACGAGGGATGGTGGGGCGACCGCGAGGTCGACCTGAACGACACCGACGGGCGGGGCGACGACGAGGCGGACCCGGACATGAGCGACCTCTTCGACGAACTCGCCGAGCTGGAGGACAGCGTCGATTCCCACGAGGAACGCGAGCGGGTCCGCGAGACGATGCGGATGGCGCTGGAGGTCCAGGACACGCCCGTGTTCGGCCGCGTCGTCTTCGGGTTCGACCGCAGCGACGCCGCCGAGGCCTTGCTCGGGTCGCTCCTCTTCGGCATCCCGATGTTCGTCGAGGGTGGGACCACCGAGGTCGGCGAATACATCGCGGCGCGTCCGCTCTACTTCCTCGCGACCAACGCGCTGACGGTCGCGCTCGTCGCCGGCATCCTCTACGTCGCGGACTTCCAGGACGTGCGCGTCTACCGCCCGATATTCGGGTTCGTTCCCCGGAAGTTCCTCGGGGTGCTCGCGATCCCCCTGGTGACGGCTGTCGTCGTCATGACCGTCTGGGGCCGGGTCGACTGGACCGACCCCTGGCTCGCGGTCTGCCAGCTCGCCGTCGCGCTCGTCCCGATGGCCATCGGCGCCGCGCTCGGCGACCTCCTGCCGGGATAGGGTCAGTGCTCGACGAACTCGATCAGGACGCCACCCGTGTCCTCGGGGTGGAGGAAGGCGACCTCGTGGCCCCAGGCGCCGGGTCGCGGTTCCTCGTCGATGAGGGCGACCCCCGCGGCGCGGGCGCGGTCGAGCGCGTCGCCGATGTCGTCCGTTCGCAGCGCGAGGTGGTGGATCCCCGCGCCGCGGCTGTCGAGGAAGTTCGGGATCGGCCCCTGGGCGTCGGTCGTCGGTTCGAGCAGTTCGAAGTAGCCGTTCCCCAGGTCGAGGAAGGCCACCCGTAGCTCGCCGAAGGTCTCTTCGTGAGCGACCGAGGCGTTCAGGATCGCTTCGTACTGATCGATGAGCGCGTCGCGGTCGTCGGTCGCGATACCCGCGTGGTCGAACTCCATACCCGGTCTTGGCTCGTTCGCGGCTTAATCCCGGCGTCGGATCGTCGGGGCGGTGTTCGGACGGACGCTGGAGCGGTCGTTTCTGGTCGAGTTGGGTTAGGAAACACGGAGTCGGCAGCGAACGCACTCGACTCGAACGCACTCGACTCGAACGCACTCGACTCGAACGCACTCGACTCGAACGCACTCGACTCGAACGCACTCGACTCGAACGCACTCGACTCGAACGCACGAGACAGCGAGCGGTGAAAGCCCTCGGCGCGCTCGCGGTCGCTGAGCGGGATATCCGCGCTCTCCGCACCGCCCGCTCACGGCAAAACCGTTCGCTTCGAGGCGCACAGCCCCTCGCACCGCGCGGATAGTGCCCGCTCAGGCGACTATCGGCGCGAGCGCGCCTCGCCCTTTCAGTCCACCAGGAACAGCACGGCACCGCAACCGCACCGCGACCGCCCCGCACGGCACTGCAGCGGGCCACGAGCCTCCCCAGCCGATTCGCGACACACGAGTCGCGAATCCCTCGCGCGATTTCGTCGCGGCACGGAGGCCGCGACAGCGCGCGCCGACCGCGCCGCCCACTGCCCGCCTGTAGAGTGCGATCCGTGCGACCGAGCCGACGAACCGCCCGGCTACATCGCGGCGCCGGGCTGGTACTCGCCGAACTCGTCGCGCAGCGTGTCACAGATCTCGCCAGTCGTCGCGTAGGCCTTCACGGCGTCGACGATGTACGGCATGAGGTTCTCCTCGCCGGCCGCGGCGTCGGCGAGCGCCGCCAGCGCCGCGTCGACGGCCTCGTCGTCGCGCTCCTCGCGCACGGATTCGAGCCGCTCGATCTGGGCCCGTTCCTGCTCCTCGGAGACCTCCTCGATGTCGGGGTCCTGGGCGTCCTCCTCGACGGTGTACTCGTTGACGCCGACGATGATCCGCTCCCCGTTCTCGATCTCCTCCTGGCGCTCGTAGGCCACGTCCTGGATCTGGCGCTGGACCCAGCCGTCCTCGATGGACTTGCGCATCCCGCCCCGGGCGTCGACCTCGTCGATGATCTCCCGGGCCTCGGCCTCGACCTCGTCGGTGAGACTCTCGACGTAGTAGCTGCCGCCCAGCGGGTCGATGGTGTCGGCGACGCCCGACTCGTGGGCGAGGATCTGCTGGGTCCGCAGGGCGGTCCGGACGGACTGCTCGGTCGGCAGCGACAGCGCCTCGTCCTTGCCGTTGGTGTGGAGGCTCTGGGTCCCCCCCAGCACCGCCGCCAGCGCCTGGTAGGCCACCCGGACGACGTTGTTCTCGATCTGCTGGGCGGTCAGCGTCGACCCCGCGGTCTGGGTGTGGAACTTCAGCTGCTTGGACTCGGGCTTCTCCGCACCGAACCGCTCCTCCATGATCTCCTTCCACATCCGCCGGGCCGCCCGGAACTTCGCGACCTCCTCGAGGATGTTGTTGTAGGAGGCGAAGAAGAAGGATAGCTGCGGGGCGAACTCGTCGACCGCCAGGCCGGCGTCCTGTGCGGCCTCGACGTACTCGATGCCGTCGGCGAGCGTGAAGGCGATCTCCTGGGCGGCCGTCGAGCCGGCCTCGCGGATGTGATACCCCGAGATGGAGATGGTGTTGAAGCTGGGGACCTCCGCGGCGCAGTACTCGAAGATGTCCGTGATGATGCGCATCGACGGCTCCGGCGGGAAGATGTAGGTGTTGCGGGCGATGTACTCCTTGAGCACGTCGTTCTGGATGGTGCCCCGGAGCTCCTCGCGGTCGACGCCCTGCTGGTCGCCGATGGCGATGTACATGGCCAGCAGCACGCTCGCGGGGGCGTTGATCGTCATCGACGTGGACACCTCGTCTAAGGGGATGCCGTCGAAGACCGTCTCCATGTCCCGCAGCGAGTCGATCGCGACGCCGGCCTTCCCGACCTCGCCGGCGGCCATGCCGGCGTCGGAGTCGTAGCCCATCTGGGTGGGCAGGTCGAACGCCATCGAGAGGCCGGTCTGGCCCTCGTCCATGAGATACTTGAAGCGCTCGTTGGTCTCGCTGGCGGTGCCCATGCCGGCGTACTGGCGCATCGTCCAGAGCCGCCCGCGGTACATCGTCGAGTAGACCCCGCGAGTGTACGGCTCCTCGCCGGGGAACCCCAGGTCCTCCTCGTAGTCCAGATCGGCCACGTCCGCGGGGGTGTAGAGGGGGTCGACCGCCTGGCCGCCGGTGTCGGTCTCGAAGGTGTCCTTCCGCTCGCCGAAGCGGTCGACCGTCGGCCCCCGGGTCTCGGCCTCCCACTCCTCCTTGCCCTCGCGGATGGCCGCGAGGTCGTCGGAGTCGAACATACCCCCGTGTTCGCACGGCGGCCCCTTAGCCGTTGGCTGGTACCGGGCTTCGTGTTCAGTTCGAGTTGCTCGTTGAGTAGTGGTTTCTGTTGGCTGGGTCGTGGAAAGAAGTCGTATCGGAGTGGCCACATTCGACGGTGAGCGTTGAAAGTCCTCGAGGTGCTCGCGGTCGCTGAGGCGGGATATCCGCGCTCTCCGCACCGCCCACTCACGGCAGAGCCGTTCGCTTCGAGGCGCACAGCACCTCGCACCGCGCGGATAGAGACCGCTCAGGCGACTGTCGGCGCGCGCGCCTCGGCCGTTCAGTCCACCGGGAGAGCACGCTCTCCCGAGCCCGCGCTCACACAGTCGCGCGGACACCAGGACCAGCACGGCACCGTGACCGCCCCGCACAGCACCGCAGACGGCCACGACCCTCCCCAGCCGATTCGCTCCTGTCGTCGCTCATCCACCGTCGGAGCAAGCTCCGACGAGCCTTCACACAGTTCACGAAGACCTTGCGCGACCGGTCGCGCGCATGAACGCGCGCCAACGTCAGAGCAAGCTCTGACGGCCCTCGGAATCGCACGCGATTCCGAGACGACAGCGCGCGCCGACCGCACCGCGACACCTCTCACCTGTGCCGAACGCAGTCGGAGGCCGCTCGGGTCACTGGCCGGTCGGGAGCTGGCCGGCGCGGGCGAGGGCGAACATCCCGACGGCGATGACGGCGACGAGGGCGGCGTACGCGCGGAAGACGCCCGAATAGGAGAGGCCGAACTGGTAGAACGTCCCGACGGCGACGCCGCCGGGGGCCTGCATGAGCATCATGACGGCGCTGTAGCCCGAGTAGGCGCTGGCGCGGTTTTCGTCGGGCAGCGAGTCCAGCAGGTAGGCGTCGGCGACGGGGAACAGGCCGTGGATGACCAGGCTCATGACGACGGAGACGGCGGCGACCGCCGCCCAGGAGTCGACGAGCGTGAACGCGAACAGGGTAGCGACGAACCCCGCGAGGATCGCCAGCAGGACCGGGAGGTAGTCGAAGCGGTCGGCCAGCCGGCCGGCGACGACGAACGACGGGACGCCGGCGGCGAAGGTGATCGTCAGCAGGGTGTTGGCGGGACCGGCCGCGATGCCCTTCGCGCCGAGGTAGGTGACGTAGAAGTTGAACACGCCCTGCCAGACGAAGCCCGTGAAGCCGACGAAGACGACGCCCGCGGCGACGAGGCGCCACTGGGCGCGGATCGCCCCCAGCAGGTCGCGGTCGTCGACGCCCGCCTCCGGCAGGTCCGCCCGCCGGACCGCGAGGAGGAAGACGACGGTGACGACCACGGCGAGGACGGCCAGCGCGCGGAAGGAGAGCTGCCACGACCCGCGGGCGATGGCGACCGAGACGAGGAAGGGGGCGGTGACGGCGGCGACCTGCGAGGACATCCCGCGGAGGCCGACCGCCAGGCCCACCCGCTCGGGGTAGAGCTCGCTGACCAGCGGGTTGGCGGCGATGAAGAACACGCCGGAGGCGAGGCCGACGAACAGCGCGCCGGCGACGGTGACGCGGATCGACGGCGAGAACGCGGTAAAGGCCGCCGCGGCGGCGAGGAAGGCGCCCATCCCGGTGATGACGCGGTGGCGCGAGACGAGGGTGAGCAGATACCCTGTCGGCAGGCGCGGGAGCGCGCTCCCGACCCAGACGGCGGTGGCGGCCAGCCCCGCGGTGGCGGGGCTGACCCCCGTGCGGATGAAGTAGTCGACCAGCGGGGCGAACGCGATCCGGCCGAAGTTCACGAGGAAGGAGAACGCGCAGATGGAGACGAACACGCCGGCGCGGCCGCGGGGCTTCGCTGCGGCCGCGGCGGTCGAACCGGACGCGTCGCTCGTGGTCACGGATCACCGTCGCGCCCGCGGTCGGTTTAACCCCGCGCTCGCGGCCGATACTTCCCGTTTGCGGTGCGGTCACAGTGACCGGCGGGGAGCCGGTCCTCGGGGGCCGGCCGACGAGGGACCTGTCCCGCTCGCTACCAAAACGGCGTTCAGCGAACCTTTATTCGCGTAGTGCGTCGATCCGAGTACATGACCCGCCCCGACGTGGTCGCCGTCTGCGGCAGTCGCCGCGACGCCAGTTACACCCGCCGGGCCCTCCGGATCGCGCTCGACGCGGCCGCGGAGGCCGGCGCCGCCACCGAGTTGCTCGACCTGCGGACGGTCGACCTGCCGCCGTTCGACCCCGACGCCGCGGAGGGCGAGGCGGTGATCGAGTTCAAGCGACGCGTCCGCGAGGCCGACGCCGTGATCCTCGGCTCGCCCGTCTACCACGGCTCGTACTCGGCGACGCTGAAGGACGCGCTGGACTACTGCGGCAAGGACGAGTTCACCGATACGACCGTGGGGCTGCTCGCGACCGCCGGCGGGGGGAGCTACGCGAGCACGTTCGACCACCTGCGGACCGTCGTGCGGTCGGTCCACGGCTGGACCGTGCCCACCCAGGTCGGCATCCGCGGCGCCTCCGGCAAGTTCGACGGCGACGCGGTCACCGAACCGGGCCTCGAAGACCGGATCCGACAACTCGGGCGCGAGGTCGCCGCCAACGCGGACGTGGAACCGGCCGCCCGCCGCGAGCGCGGAGTCGCGGTTCCCGCCGATTGCGACGACTGAGAGCACCGGGTGACAACGGCGTCGGCCGTTTTAAATCAGGTCGAGCGTCCGCAGCGTCCGCTCCAGCTGGACTTCCTCCTCCTCGCTCATCCGCTGGAGCGGCCGCCGCATCGGCCCGGGGTCGAAGTCGACCTCGGGGTGCAGGTCCAGCGCGGACTTGACGCCGCCCAGATAGGGGCCCTGGTCGATGGCCTTCCACACGTCGAACACGCGGCTCTGCAGTTCGCGGGCGCGGCTCTCGTCGCCGTCGACGTACGACTCGTACAGCTCGACGGTCATCTCCGGGAAGACGTTCGAGACAGCGCTGACGAGGCCCGTACAGCCGATCTCCAGTTCGGCAAAGAGCAGCGAGTCGAGGCCGGCGAGGTAGGTGAGCTCGGGGTGGCGGTCGATGGCCTGGCCGAGCCACGCCACGTCGCCGCTGGAGTCCTTGACGCCGACGATCCCCTCGATGGTCGCCAGCCGGTCCAGCGTGTCCAGGTCGAGCTTGTTGCCCATCCGGGCGGGGAAGTGGTAGATGTACACCGGGATGTCGACGGCGTCGGTGACCTCCTCGTAGTGTTCCACGATGGCATCGCTGTCGATGGGGTAGTAGTAGGGGATGCCGACGACGACGGCGTCGGCACCCGCGTTCTCGGCGTCGCGGGAGTAGGAGACGGTGTTGCGGGTGCTGGGGGCGCTGACGCCGGCGATCACGGGGACCTCGTCGCCGACCTCGTCGACGACGGCCTCGATGACCGCCTCGCGCTCGTCGGGCTTGAGCATCGGGAACTCCCCGTTGGTCCCCAGCGGGAAGACGCCGTGGACCCCCCGGTCCACCACGAACCGCGCGTGTGCGGCCGTCGCGTCCAGCGCCAGCTCCTCCTCGTCGGTGAAGGCGGTGATCGTCGGCGGGATCACCCCGTGTATCGATACGTCGTGCGTCGGGCCAGTGTTCGCCATCTGTCGATCACTGCACGACCCGCGAATATGAACCTGTCGCCACAGGTCAGTATTCGCACCGTTCGATCGGGGCGAACGGCCGTTCAGACGACGGAGTCGGGGTCGGGGAGGTCGGCCATCCCGCCGGCGCGGGTGGTCGCGGCGGCGGCGACGGCGTTGGCGCGGTCGAGGACAGCGGCCAGGTCGCGCTCGCCGCCGGCCAGCGCGTCGACGACGCCGGCGGTGAAGGCGTCGCCGGCGCCGGTGGTGTCGACGGCGTCGACGGCGAACCCCTCGTGAGACGCGTCGGCGGGGCCCCACGGCGCGTCGGCCGTCGCACGCGCGGCCGCGCCGCCCTCGCCGAGCGTCAGGAAGACCGTGTGGGGTCCCCGCTCGTGGAGTTGCGACGCCACCGCGTCGATGTCGTCGGTGTCGCCCTCGACGCCCGCGGGGCCGAGGTCCTCGGGGGAGGCCTTGACCGCGTCGACCGCGGGGAGGACCCGGTCGACCTGTGCGGCGAAGTCGGCGTCGGTCCACAGCTCGGGCCGGGCGTTCAGGTCGAAGACGACGGTGCAGTCGCGGTCGTTCGCGCGGTCGACGAGGTCGACGATCGCCGCCCGAGAGGGGTCGCTGGCGAGGGGGACGCTGCCGACGACGACCCACTCGACGGCGTCGAGGGCGTCGTCGGGGACGCGGCCGGATTCGAGGCGGGTGTCGGCGGTGCCGTCGCGGTAGAAGGTAAAGCGGGGGCCGCTCGTCGGGTCGCCGCTGACGAACGCGAGCGTGGTCTTGGCGGAGGGGTCCCGTTCGACGAAGCGGTCGGGGACGCCGCGGTCGGCGAGCGTCTCGGCGAGGAAGTCGCCGAACGGGTCGGTCCCGACGCGGGTCCAGAACCAGGTGGGGCGGTCCAGTTGAGCGAGGCGGACGGCGACGTTGGCGGGGGCGCCGCCGGGCCGGCGGGCGAACTCCTCGGTGGCCGCAAGCGGGGTCGCCGAATCCGGCAGGAAGTCGACGAGCGTCTCGCCGGCGACGAGTACGTCGGGCATGGCCGGGGCTACCGGGGCGGCGACGAAAAAGCGCGGGGGTCGCGAGCGGCGGCGGCGCAGTCTGACGGGTCGGGGCGTCGCGGGGACCGCGGCGGGCGGTCAGCCGGCCGGTGTAGAACTGCGGTCGCCGGTCGGCCGGACGGCGCCGCGGTGGACCGTCACTCCGGCGGTTCGTAGTCGGTGTCGGTGCTGGCCTGGGTGAGCCCGGTCATGATGGTACCGGTCGCGACGCTGGTGTTGCGGGCGTAGTCCAGCGCTTGCTGGTCGGGGTCGGGCCAGTCGAAGTCGCGGACGTTGCCCCAGGCGCCGGACAGCGACTGGGCGAACACGAAGTCCGGCAGATAGAAGTTGTAGTACTGCGCGCAGGTGCGGTACAGCTCCAGCACCCGCTCCTCGGAGTTGCCCGGCTGGCGGATCGCCTGGACGACCTCGAACATGTCGACCTCGCGGCCGTTCTCCAGGTCGGGGTTGATGCCGGCCTCGTCGGGCGCCTCGATGGAGCCGACCTCCTCGGGTAGCTCGACGTGGACGGGCTTGTTCTGGGTGTCGCGGTCGTCCTCCTCGGTGAGCCGGAAGACGCTGCTGGCGGTGGGGCTGCCGCCCAGCAGGGCCTCGCCCCACCAGGCGCCCCGGTCGTTGTACTTGCCGAAGATCGTGTCGGTGTCCGACCAGAACAGCGACGTGTCGAAGTTCAGGCCGTCGCCCTCGGGGTTGAGGTTGTTCGACCACGTCGAGAACCCCTGCGTCGAGAGGTTCACGCCGAAGCCCCAGTTAGAGAGGTTCGCCCGGATGGTCTGGGAGCCCTGGACGTAGCTGTTGTTGCCCGACTGGGCCATCAGGTCGATCTGCGCGGTGTTCCCGTTGGGGTCGACCCACTGGCCGCCCTGCTTGCTGTAGCCCGCCCGCCGCATGTACTGGTTGGCGTTGTCGAGGTTCTGCTCGCGCGAGTAGGTGTGCAGGCTGTCGAGGAACTCCTCGGAGAACGTCGACTCGTTCTCCGAGTCCATCAGGAACGTGTCGTAGGAGGTCGTGATGCCCGTCTCCTTCCCCCAGCCGTTGGCGACGACGGCGTTCCAGTCGACCGCCTCGACCAGCGCGCGGCGGACCCACAGCCGCTGGAGGTGCTGGTTGTGCCAGTTCATCAGCCACTGGGTGCCGAGCGTGGCGTTGAGCCACCGCGACAGCTCCTGTGCGTGGTCGGGGAGCATCTCGCGGCTGAAATCGGAGTTGGGCGTGACGGCGCCGCCGTTCATGTCGAGCGAGCCGTTCGACGCGAGCGTCTGCCGCCGGCTGGAGTCAGCCCAGAAGATCTCCAGCTTCTCGACGTTCGTGTGGCCGGCGTTGGGGTGGTCGTCGTCCTTGCGGAGGACCATCGACTCCGACCCCACGTCGTCCATGGACTCGAGGACGTACATCCCCGAACCCCAGCCGTTCTCCTGGATCCGCTGGAGGGTGATGCGGTCGCTCCCCACCTCGTCGCTGATCTGCGAGACCTGGTCCGCGGAGCTGGCGTCCTCGTAGCGCTCGTGGTACGGCTCCGTGAAGTCGGGGTGCATCGGGTAGTTGAACAGGAGGCCGGTCGCCGTGTCCTCGAGGATGGGCCTGGCGACGGGGTTGGGTTCCTGTTCCGGGACCGACCCCTTGTCGTACCAGCCGTGGCGGACCCACTGTTCCTCGGCCTCCTCGTTGAACGTCTGGCCCTCGGTGAACGCGTTCCCGTTGAAATACCACGCCACGTGGTTGTGCGTGACCAGCGTCGGCGCGTCGTAGGGGTCGCCGTTCCACCACGACGCCCGGTCGTCGTACGTCTGGCGCCAGTCGTAGGGCTCCTCGACCGACCAGTCCTCGATCCACGTCATCAGCTCGACCTCCTCGTGGTCGGGCTTGTGCGGCGTCGGCACCGTCGTCCCGCTGTAGGCGTTGTCGGGGATGTGGACGTTGTTGAGCCCGTTGAGCTCGAAGAGGAACCTGTCCCCGGTGGTGTTGTCCTGCGGGGTCCACGGGTTCGCGTCGAACACGTCCGGCGAGTTGTTGGCCGCCACCCGGATCGTGTCGGTGACCGCCTGGCGGTCGGTCGCGGTCTCGCTGCCCTCGGAGTCGGTCGGCGTACTCCCGCCGTCCCCCCCGTCCCCGCCGTCCCCGGACTCGGTGTCGGCCGGGTCGGAACCGCCCCCGCCGTCGGTCGGCGTGCCCTCGCCGCCCCCGCTCGGGCACCCGGCCACGCCGGCCGCACTCAGGCCGGCGAGTATCTGCGCGTACTGTCTCCGTGACAGGTCCGAACCACTGCCAGTGTGATCGCGTGGCATACACCACTCGACCAGCGTCGCATATATAATGGTTTCCCACGTTATCGTAACAGATTCTACCGTTCTAAATCCGAACGCGCTAATATACGGAAGATACGAGCTACAGATGGAGAATCCGTTCGTACTTATATCACAGTTTCATCGCCGATACTGTTTGCCAATAGAGAACAAACGACGTTCGGCGCCCGAGAGGGTCGCGGAAACGGGGCCGTGTCCCTGGTTTCCCGCGAGGCTGACGCTACGGCCCCACCGCGTCGCGGCGGCGGCGGTGGCCCCCGCTACGATCCCCCGTCGGCCTGCCGTCGCCGACCGGACGGGGGTTCAACGCATCGGAACAGGTGGGAAGTTTTCCACTATAGCTGGATGAGGGATTCCCGATACCGGGGCCGGATCGGGGCCCGTAGCGTCGTATCAGCGTCGATTCGTCCGTTCGCCTCGTTTCCAGCATGAGTGGATCGGGTCTGCGAGGTATCGAGCCGGCACGCGGACGGACACGCCCATGTCGATGCGGGTGGAACCGGCGGCCATGGGAACGACCGAGTTCGACTTCGCGGGCGAGACGGCGCTGGTCACCGGCGGGAGTTCCGGCATCGGTCGGGCGCTGGCGCTTTCGTTCGCCGACGCCGGCGCGACGGTCGTCGTCGCCGACAGGCGGGAGGCCCCGCGGGGCGACGACGCGGCGGCCCCGACCCACGAGGCGGTCGAGCGCGACGGCGGCCGCGCCGCGTTCGTCGAGACGGACGTGTCCGACCCGGCGCAGGTCCGGACGGCCGTCGAGGCGACCCGCGAGTTCGGCGGCGTCGACGTGATGGTCAACAACGCCGGCGTCCACCTGACCGAGTCGGTGCTCGACATCGACCCCGAGCAGTTCGACCGACTGCACGCCGTCAACGTCGGCGGCTGTCTGTTCGGCTGTCGGGCCGCCGCCCGTGACATGCGCGAGCGGGGCGTCGACGGCTGCATCCTGAACATGTCCTCCATCTCGGCGACGATGGCCAAGCCCGAGCAGATCGGCTACGAGTCGACCAAGGGCGCGATCCGGATGATCACCCGCAGCGCGGCGCTGGAGCTGGCACCCGACATCAGGGTCAACGCGGTCGCGCCCGGGCGGACGGCCACCGCGTTCGGGGACAGTTCGGCCGCCGAGAAGCGCCGCTCGGTCGAGGCCGGCGACCTGCTGAAACCGATCCCGATGGGCCGGGCCGGGACTGTCGACGACGTGACCGGCGCCGCCCTGTTCCTCGCCAGCGACGCCGCCGGCTACGTCACCGGCGAGACCGTCCACGTCGACGGCGGCTACCAGGTGGTCTGAGCGACCGCCGGGAGGCCGACGGTCGCTGGACGCGGTAGCGGCTACGCGACCGCGGGTCGTCGGCCGACGCGGCTACGAGCCGTCTCCGGCGGGCGCGTCCTCGGGGCCGGTGACGCCGTCGAGGTACGCGAAGAAGGCCTTCTTTCGGGGCGTGTTGGCGTCCCAGCGGACCGGCGGCGACTGGTAGCCGTGCCAGTAGTCGTTCTCGCCGGGGTCGAAGTACCCCCACGAGGCGCCGGCCTCGACCGCCGCGTCGAGGTTCGACTCCGAGCCGAACGCGAAGTGGTCGTCCTCGCTGAAGACGACGGGCATCGGCTCGTAGGAGGGGCGTTCCCGGACCTCGGCGACCATCTCGCGGACCCGCTCGGGGTCGTCGACGCCGTTGCCGTGCAACAGGGCGAAGTCGGAGGCCGCGACCACGTCGTCCGGTGGAACGACGCCCCCGCTGCAACTCACGCCGACGGGGTAGCGGAAGCCGTCGCGCTCGGTCCCTTTCACGCGCTCGATCAGCTCCGTCACCCGCTCGACGTCGATGATATCGTGGTCGTAGTTGATGTCGCACTCGTTGGCCACCTCGACCAGGACGTTCGTGTACTCCCGGTCGAGCAGCCACCCGACGGCCTCGTCGACGGCCCGTTTCACCGCCGCCTCGTCCTCGAGGACGCCGTCCTGGGCGAAGTAGAACAGGCCGAGGACGACGACCAGGCCCAGGTCGTCGGCGCGGTCGAGGACGCGCTCGACGCGGGCCATCCACTCGGGCTTCAGCGAGCCGTCCGGGCGAAAGGCCGAGACCGTCCAGGGCTGGGTCTCCGAGTAGCCTTCCGGGCTGCCGCACTGGAGGTTCGCGGCGACGGCCCGCAGGCCGTGGTCACGGTAGTCGGGCAGCGCCGCGCAGAACTCGGCGACGTTGCGCTCGGGATCCCACCGGCCGGTGTCAGGGTAGGCCCACCCGTCGCGGGTCTCCGGGTTCTCGTCGTCGAACCACGCGTGGACGAGACGGGCGTTGAACAGCCGCCCCTCGATAGAGGTGCCCTCGTGGCTGCGCCCCTCGTAGGTGGGACAGCCGTCGATGGTGAACCGCTCGCCGTCGATGCCGACGCGGGTCGACCGGTCTGTGCCGAACACGGCCCCACTGGCGCGACCCGCCGACAAACCGTTTCGGGTGAGGGCCGATTCCGCCCCGACCGGACTAATTGCTCGTCCCGACCGAACTAATTGCTCGCCCCGACCGGACGAGTGCTCACCCCGACTCACTCGCCGTCGAGAGCCGAGAGGTACTCGGGCGGGACCCGCTCGGTGGTGTAGGTCGCTCGGCCGCGACGGGTGATATCGCGACCCTCGGCGGTCATCGCGACCGCGTCGACTTCGAAGACGACCGGGTCGGCGGCGTGGCGGGCACCGACGCGGCGGGCCGCCTCGACGCTGCCCGACAGGTGGACCAGCTGGCGCGACATCGGTCTGAGTCCGTCCGCCCGGATCGCGTCGACGGTCTCGGGTGCAGTGCCGTGGTACAGGATGTCCGGGACCGGACCGTCGCCCGATTCGAGGTCCACGTCGACGGAGTGGCCGTAGGCCGCGCGGACCCGGTCGTCCGGTTCCTCGACCGTCGAAGCCCCGCCCGTCCGGGAGCCACCGGTGCGCTCGAAGCGGCCGTTCGGGTCGGTCGCGACGACGGCGGCGACCCGATCGCGGTCCGCCCAGTCGTACTGCCGTTCGGCCGCCGCGACCAGTTCCCCGAAGGCGGTCCAGCCCGCGCCGTCCAGTTTCAGGCCGGCGTCGTCGGGGAAGTGCCTGAGCGCCCCCGAGCAGAACTTCGAGAGCCGGCGGCGGCGCTCGCTCCCGAGGACCGCGCGGCCGGGGTCGTCGCAGACGGGGCAGTTCTCGCCCTCGAAGTATCCGTGGTCGTCGCAGGCCCGCAACGCCGTCATCGGCGGCGTGTTCGTTCGTGGGGCGGAAAACTCGTTCGACAGCGGGACCGGGTCCACCGCACCGCGGCCGTGACGGGCGGTGACACCCCCCGGAGGGGCTCGCGACCGCACGGTTTTTCCCTCCGATCCCGCTAGGTGGGGTTACGATGGGCTTCGGGAGCTACGACGAATCCGAACAGGAGAACCAGAGCGACGACGCCGACTACGACGACGAGGACGCCGTCAACGTCCACGAACACGACCACGAGGGCGAGGTCTCCGTCGAGGGCGCCGACGAGGCCGACGAGCTCGTCGACCGCCTGCAGGACATGAAGTAGCGCTCGGCGAGCGACTCGGTCCCCGCGACGGGGCCGCGTCCGGCCGCACACGCGACCCCGCCGCGCCCGCTCAGTGGGCGGGCGCGTAGGCGTCCGAGAGGGCGTTCAACACGACGACGCCGGCGACGACGAGGGCCATCCCGACGACTCCGGCCGCGTCGATACTTTCTTCGAAGACCGCGACGCCGACCAGCGCCGTCGCCACGATGCCGACGCCGGCCCACGTCGCGTAGACCAGCCCGACCGGCAGTTCTTCGAGCGTCAGCCCCAGGAGGTAGAACGAGCCCACGTAGCCGACGACCACGACGGCGGTCGGTACCGGTTGTGAGAACCCATCGCTGGCCTTCAATGCGGTCGTCCCGGTCACCTCCGCGGCGATAGCGAGCGCGAGCGTCAGGTACGGGTGCATACGCGAGGCGACCCTCGCGACCGGAAAGTCGCTTGTCGAACCCGTCGCCACTTCCCGTCAGTTCCCGAGTACTTTTGACCGGGGCGCGCCCACCGGCGGGTATGTCGGAGCTGGGGGAGCTGGGCCTGTCGAGCTACGAGGAGAAGGTCTACCGGGCGCTGCTGTCGCTCGGCTCGGCGACGGCGGGGGAGGTCTCCGAGGCCAGCGGCGTCCCGATGGGCCGGATCTACGACGTGCTGAACGGGCTGGACGCCCGCGACATCGTCCGGAGCCAGTCGACCGAGCCGACCCGGTACGCGGCGGTCGACCCGGAGACCGCGGTCGACCGCCTGCTCGCGGAGCGCCGGCGGGAACTCGACGCGAAGGCCGAGCGCTACGAGTCGATCGCCGAGGGGATCGGGCCGGAGCTGGCGGCGACGAAACCCGCCGAGAGTCGCTTCTGGACGGCGCCGCTGGGCAGCGACGCGGCCGTCTCGCTGGAGCGGGACCTGTTCGCGACCGCCGGCGACACCGTCAGGTCGGCGATGAGCGACCCCTACGCCGCGGCGCCGTGGGAGCGCTACGAGCCGGAGGTCGACCCCTTCTACGAGGCGGTCGACGCAGGGGTCGACGTGCGGATGCTCGTCCACGCGGCGATGCTCGATTCGGCGCCGCCGGAGGCCGTCGAGCGGGCGACTGCGGCGCCCGCGAACGTCGCCGTGCGCGTGACGACGGACCTGGAGACGACCTTCGACGCGGTCGACGGCAACGAGGTGACCTTCCACGTCCCGCACCCGCTGGCGGCCGGCGAGCGCCTCGGGGTGATCCACGTCCGCGACGGGTCGATGGCCGGGCGGCTGGTCGAGGCCTTCGACCGCGCCTGGGCGGCGGCGACGCCGCTGTCGGCCGTCGTCGAGGGCGACGACCGTGTGGTCCCGCCCGAGGAGTGAGGCGGCCCCGGCCCGTCGGACGCCGCCCCCACCTACTTACCGCTGGATCGACTAGTCCGGGGTGATGTCGGTCCCGGACGAGGTCGACCTCTCGGGCGACCGCAAGCGCGTCTACCGGTTCGTCGAACGCCACGGCCCCGTCGAGCCGAGCGCGGTCGCCGAGCGGGTCGGCGTCGACCCCGAGTCCTTCCAGCACCACCTCTCGATACTGAAGCGCGACGACCTGCTCGCGGAGGACCCCGACGGCCGCCTGCGCCCGCGCGTCCGGTCGGGCGAGACCGAGGAGTTCTCCGAGGCGGGCGTCGACTACGCAGTGCGCCCGGCCCGCCCGGCGGACTTCTCGGGCGTCGTCGGCGCCATCCGCGAGGTCGCGGAGACGCGGTCGTACATCACCGCCGAGACAGTCGCCGAGCAACTCGAATACGAGGAGACCCTGTTCCGGCGCACCCCGACGGAGTGTCGCGTCGTCTTCGTCGCGACGGTCGCCGAGGAGGTCGTCGGCTGGTCGCACGTCCGCGGGCAGGAACAGGCCAAACTCCGCGGCACCGCCGAACTCACCGTCGGCGTCCTGGAGGGGTACCGCCGCCACGGCATCGGCAGCCACCTCCTCCAGCGCGGCGTCGCGTGGGCCGGCTCGCGGGGCTGTCGGAAGGTGTACAACAGCCTCCCCGCGACGAACGACGCCGCCGTCGACTTCCTCGAACGCAACGGCTGGACCGTCGAGGCCGTCCGCGAGGACCACTACGAGATCGACGGCGAACTCGTCGACGAAGTGATGCTCGCCCGCCGGCTCGACGAGCGGTGAGCGAGGACCCGACCGCCGGCGAGGCTCACCCGTCCCACTCGTCGCTGGACCACTCGGCCCCGCCGTCGGCGTCCGCACCCTCTCCCGCCCGCGGGAGGACCCGGGAGAGGATCACGTACTCGACGAGCGCGAGCCCCAGGGCGACCCCGACCGGGAGGAGCGGCGTCTCGAAGACGAACAGCAGCGCGAGCGCGACGACGCCGGCTCCCGACAGCGCGTACCCCGCGGCGCCGGGGTGGAAGCTCCGCGCGAGGTTCGGGTGGGCGTCGCGGACGTACTCGGGGTCGCCCCGCCGGATCGTGTAGGGAACCGTGTAGAAGATGCCGGCGCCGGAGAGCGCGCCGACGACGACCCCGAGCGCGGTCCGGTCGAACAGCAGGACGGTCACGTAGGCGAGCATCGCGAAGGTCACGACCGCGGCGACCCCGCCGACCGCGGCGGGGCCGACGGGGCCGTCGTCCGTTGTGGCGTCCGACATGGCCGGGGCGTCACACCCCTTCGGAATAAACGGCGGGGCCGGCGGCGGTCGCTGGTGGGCGAGCAACCGCCTGCCTCACCCGGTCCGGAAGGACAGATCGAGCGTCGGCGCGGAGTGGGTCAGACTCCCCATCGAGACCACGTCGACGCCGGTCGCGGCGTAGTCGGGCACGGTCTCGACGGTGATGCCGCCCGAGGCCTCGGCCAGCACCTCGCGACCGAGGTCGGCGGCGGTCTCACGGAGCAGTCCGACCGCCCGCTCGGTCGTCGCGGGGTCCATGTTGTCGAGCAGGACGATGTCCGCCCCGGCCTCGGCGGCGCGAGGGGCGTCCGCGGGGTCCTCGACCTCGACCTCGACCTTCGTCGCGAACGACGCCCGCTCGCGGAAGTGCTCGACGGCCGATTCGAGGCCCATCTCGGCGACGTGGTTGTCCTTGATCATGACCATGTGCGACAGGTCGAGGCGGTGGGTGTCGCCGCCGCCGGCGACGACCGCCCGCTTCTCGACGCCGCGGAGTCCGGGCGTGGTCTTGCGAGTGGCGGCGACCCGCACGTCGTCGCTTTCGGTCCTGGCCGCCTCGACCGCCCGCCGCGTCTTCGTCGCCACGCCGGAGGCGTGGCCGGCGACGTTGACGGCGACGCGCTCGCCCCGGAGCACGTCGCGAGCCGGCCCCGCGACTTCGAGGACGGCCTCCCCGGTGTCGACCCGGTCGCCCGCGGACGCGCTGTCGACGACTTCGACGCCGAGGTACTCGAAGACGGCGCGAGCCGCATCGAGGCCGGCGACGACGCCGTCCTCCTTGGCGACCAGTCGGCCGGTCGTCTCCCCGGGGACCTGGTTGGTCACGTCGTGGTGGCCCACGTCCTCGCGGAGCCACGCCTCGATCTGCGAGTCGGGGATCATGGGATCGAGCCCTCAGTCGGCCCCCGGTGTCGCGGGCTCCTCGACGAGGTTGTGCGTCCCCACGGATTCGTCGTTCTCGGCGGCGGCGCGGGTCACGAGCAGTGCCGTCACCGAGGCGTGGCGGAGTTCGTACAGCGACCGCGCCGTGCGCGTGCGAACGTACGCGTCGACCTCGCCCTTGAGCCGCCGGAGCACCGCCTGGGCGCGGCCGAGTTCGTCGGGGTCCCGTCGCAGGCCGACGTACTCGTCCATCACGCGGCGCAGCCGGTGGAACTTCTCGCGGGCGAAGTTCTCGGGCAGCGCCGGGTCGCGGTCGAGCAACTCGGGGGCCTCGACGACCGCCGGCTCGAAGTCGGCGGCGTCCTCGCCCGCACGCAGCCCCCAGACGAGCCCCTCCAGCAGGGAGGTCGAGGCCAGGCGGTTGGCGCCGTGGACGCCGGTGCGGGAGCACTCCCCGACGGCGTAGAGCCGGTCCAGCGAGGCCCGGCCGCGGGTGTCCACGTCGACGCCGCCACAGAGGAAGTGCTCGGCGGGGCCGACCGGGATGCCCGCCTCCCAGTCGACGCCGCGTTCCTCGCACTTCTCCGCGAGGTCGGGGAACTCGCCCGCGAAGTCGAGGGGGCTCACGTCGAGGCGGACCTCCCCGGTGGCCTCGCGCTCCGTCTGGACGGCGCGGGCGACCACGTCGCGGGGTCCGAGTTCGGCGTCCTCGTGGTAGTCGGGCATGAACCGCTCGCCCTCGCCGTTGACGAGGCGGGCGCCCTCGCCGCGGACGGCCTCGCTGACGAGGAACGGCTCGTCGGTATCCCCGTCTTCGCCGACGAACGCGGTCGGGTGGAACTGCACGTACTCCATGTCTTCCACGTCGGCGCCCGCGAGCGCGGCCATCGCGATGCCGTCGCCCGTGGAGCCGTCCGGGTTGGTCGACCGGGGGTACAGGTCGCCGATGCCGCCGGTCGCCAGCACCGTCGCGCCGGCGAAGGTGGGCGTGACCTCCCCCTCCTGTTCCAGCAGCGCGCCGTGGACGCGGCCCTCGTGGCTGACGAGTTCGAGCACCGCGGTGTCGTCCAGGATCGTCACGTCCTCGCGGTCGTCGAGGTAGTTCAGGAAGGGGATGTGGATCGCCTTGCCCGTCGAGGCGTCGACGTGGAGGATCCGTGGTTCGTCGTGGGCGGCCTCGCGGCCGAAGTCCCACTCGTCGTCGGCGTCCGGGGCGTCCCCCTCCGTGCCGCTCGTGTCGAACTCGACGCCGAGCGTGTCGACGAGCACGTCCTGGACGGCGTCGTTGGCCTCCTCGACGAGCACGTCGACCGCGTCCGGGTCCGCAGTGTCGGCGCTGGCGGTCAGGATGTCCGTCTTGAACTGGGCGGGGTCGTCCCGCGAGACGGCGATGCCGCCCTGGGCCCACCACGAGGAGGCTCCCTCGGGCCGGGTGGCCTTCGTCGCGACGGTCACGTCGGCGCCCTCGCGGGCCGCACCGAGGGCCGCCGCGAGCCCCGCGATGCCCGAGCCGACCACGAGCACGTCCGTCGTCCGGTAGTCGTCGTAATCCTCCAGTTCGGTCTCGGCCGGGTTGTCTCCGTCGGCGTCGGTGTCTGTCCCGCTCATGGTCAGATCTCCAGCATCCGGTCGAGCGCGACCTGCGCGAGTTCCTTCTCCTCCGGTGCGACCTCGATGACGTTGCGCTCGCGGCCCTCGACCAGTTCCTCCAGGACCCACGTCAGGTAGTTGGGGTCGATCTGGCGCATCGCGTTGCAGTCCATGCAGGCGTCGCCACAGAGCGGCAGCACCTCCACCTCGGGGTGCCACCGATCCAGGTGTTTGGCGAGGTGGATCTCCGTGCCGATGGCCCACGACTCACCGGGGTCGGCATTCTCGACCGTCTCGCAGATGGTCGAGGTGGAGCCGACCACGTCGGCCGCCTCGACGACCTCGCGGCGGCACTCGGGGTGGACGACGACGTTCGCGTCGGGGCGGCGCTCCCGGAGGTCCTCGATGTGAGACTCGCGGAAGCGCTCGTGGACCTGGCAGTAGCCGTCCCAGAGGACGATGTCGTTTGCGACGACGTCCTCGGCGTCCTTGCCCTCCGGGTCCCAGGGGTCCCACTCGGCGATTTCGTCCTCCATCCCGAGTCGGTAGGCCGTATTCTCGCCGAGGTGCTTGTCGGGGAGGAAGAGGACCTTGTCGCCCCTCTCGAAGGCGTACTCGAACGCTTTGTGGGCGTTCGAGGAGGTACAGACCAGCCCGCCCTGCTCGGCGCAGAAGGCCTTGAGGTCGGCGTAGCTGTTCATGTAGGTGATCGGGATGATCTCCTCGTCGGGTGCCGCGCCCGTGATCTCCGCCCACGCGGCGTCGACCTGCAGCGCCTCGGCCATCCCTGCCATCGGACAGGAGGCCTCCATGCTCGGGAGGATGACGCTCTGGGAGTCGTCGGTGATGATGTCGGCCGACTCGGCCATGAACGTCACGCCGCCGAAGACCACGTACTCGGCGTCGGCGTTCGCCGCTTCCTTGCTGAGCTGGTAGGAGTCGCCGACGAAGTCGGCGTGCTCGACGATCTCCCGGCGCTGGTAGTTGTGGCCGAGGATCACCACGTCGTCGCCGAGTTCCGCCAGCGCGGCCTCGATCCGTTCGGTCCGCTCGGCCTCCTCCAGGTCGCGGTAGGCCGGCGGCAACTGTTCCAGGTTGTCGTACTTGAAGAGGCTCAGGTCGGTCTCGAACTGAGCAGTTTCCATCTCGGGCATGGTGGTCAGTGGGTTGGCGGTGCTATGGACCACCGTATTGAAAAGGTTTTGTCTTCAACACCCCCGACCGGTGACTCGTTCGGTTGGGACGAGTCGTCTGACAGGCGTATCGGGAACGATATACGGGATTGTCGATTCGTGGTGTATGGTATTGTGGGACACGCCGCGAGATGCAAGCGAACCGCTCGACGCGCAGGTCGCCACACTGGAGACCGGCGAGTGAGACGGTGGAATTATGGACTGGCGGCCCGGGGTTGGGACCAGTGAAACGTCGTCAGGCGCTGAAGGGCCTCGGCGCGGCCGGTAGTCTCGGGTTCGTCGGGTGTTCGTCCCCGCTCGGTTCCAGTGGGGTCGTCCTCGGGCGGATCACCGTGGTCAACCCGTCGACCACGCCGGCGACCATCCGGCTCGCGGTCGAGGCCGACGACACGCTTCTCGACCGCCGGATCTCGCTCGGTCCCATCGACGGCGACGACGGGCGGGCCCGGACGACCATCGCACCGACGTGGTCGGAGAGCCGAACCGAGTACACCGTCTGGGCGCTGTACCTCGACGAGGACGGCGAACGGGCGTCCGCCTCCTGGGAGTACACCTTCACACGGGAGGACTACGAGCGGTACTACGGCGACGAGACCGCGGACCCGGGGTGTATCGGCGCCGTCGTGACGGTCGGGGGCCCCTCGGGCTCGGAGTACCCGCCGATCGGAATCAGCCCGACCCGCGTAGCCGACCCCTGTGCGGCCTCGGCGTCCGAGTGAGCGCCTACACGACCTGTTCGCCGTCGTCGTCGTAGACCTCGATGGCGTCGACGGGGCAGGACCGGGCGGCGAACTTCGCGTCGAGTTCGGCGCCGTCGGGCACCTCGCGGACGAAGATATCGTCCTCGCGCTCCTCGCCGTCGACGAGGACCGCCTTCCCGGCGTCGCTGTCGCGTTCGAACCCCTCCCACTCGGCGACACACTGGAACATCCCGATACAGGTCTCGCGGTCGTACTCGATGCGCATACCGGCGATTGGGGGCTCGCCGACTAAGAGGTGTGCCATTCCCGGGCCGTCGATCGGTCCCCGGTCGTGTGTTCGTTTTTCCACGAACCCATTTTTCACTTCGAGGGATTTTCTCGGTCGCTACGCTCCCTCACGTCCGGAGAACCGCCTCGTTCACTGCGTTCACTCGGCGGATGCTCGCGCGATATGGTCATCCTCTGTACTGAGCACCCGTCCGGCTGACAGAGAGGTGACCACCGGAGGAGGACGGAACGCCTAAACCTTGATTTGGCTTCGCTTCGTGACCTCGCGCATGAGCGACGACTGCATCTTCTGTTCGATCGTGGCCGGGGAGATCCCGAGTCGCACCGTCTACGAGACCGACGACGTGCTGGCGTTCCTGGACGCGAACCCGCTCGCGCCGGGGCACACGCTCGTCATCCCGAAATCCCACCACGAGCACGTCCAGGACATGCCGAACGACCTGGCGGGGGACGTGTTCGCGGTCATGCAGCGGCTGGTCCACCCGATCGAGTCGGCGGTCGACGCCGACGGCTCGACGGTCGCGTTCAACAACGGCGAGGTCGCCGGCCAGGAGGTGCCTCACACCCACGGCCACGTCGTACCGCGGTTCGAGGACGACGGCGGCCGCCCGATCCACTCGATCTTCGGCGAGCGGCCCGAACTGGGCGACGACGAACTCGACGATATCGCGGCGAGCATCGCCGACGGCGCCGAGTGACGCGGGGCCGGGCGGTCCGCCGTCCGTGACCGTCACCGACGGCATCGGACCGGTCCCCCGCGCGTAGGTTTTTCAACCAGGGGGCGGCCAAGCGGGGACATGACCGCAACGCAGGGGAGCGGCGACTGTTACGCGATGGTGGCCGGCGTCGGCGGCGCGGGCGCGACGCGGCTGTCCGTCGAGTTCGCGGCGACGCTGGCGCGGGCCGGCCGGGACGCGGCGGTGGTCGACGCGGCGTTTTCGACCCAGGGGCTGTCGGCGTTCGTCCCCGAGCGGATCGACCCGGACGTGACGCGCGCGCTGACCGACGACCGGCCGCTGACCGGGGCGGAGACGCGACTCGACCTCGACGTTTCGGGGTCGGTGACCGTCGCGCCGGCGCGGGCGCCGTTCGAGCGGCTGGCCCGCGCGAAGACCAGCGAGTGCGCCCGCCGGCTCGCCGAGCGGCTGTCGACGGCGACCGAGCGCTACGACGCCGTCTTCGTCGACGTGCCGCCCGTGGGGGCCAACCAGGCGGTCGCGGCCGTGACCGCCGCCGACGCCGCCGCGCTCGTGGTCCCCGACACCGAGCGCGGGAGCGACGCGGTCCCCCGGACCTGCGACCGCCTGGCCGACGTGGACGCCGGGGTCGACACCGTCGTCGCGAACTTCGCCGACGGCGACCGGACCGTCGAGGCGGCCGACGCGGTCGTCCCGACCGGCGAGGCGACCGCGCTCTCGGCCGCGCCGGCCGCCGTCGAACCGACCGAGTTCGCGGTCGCCGTCGCCGACGCCGTCGAGACGCTCACCGGCGCGGACCTGGACCTCGCCGAACCGGAGTCGTCGTCGATGGCGGACTACCTGCCGGGCTGACCCCGTCGGGCTGACTCCCGCGGGCCCGCCCCCGCCGACCCGAGGCCGGATCCGGGCACCCGTGCGGAAATCCTCGATATGTGTTTTAATTCTCCAAGGGTTAGGGTTTTGTATGGTGCGTATGGGCTAGTAGACTACAGAATGGTTTGCGTCCGTCTACAATATTGTGGAAGATCGGGACAAACAGGTAGTCGGTCGCTGTCGGTGGTGACCGCGCCATGAGCGACTGGGTGCCGACGACGTGTATGCGGTGTGCGGTCGGCTGCGGGCACCTCCAGCGGGGGGCCGACATCGGGAACGGGATCGACGTGGTCCGCGGGGACGCCGCCCACCCGGTCAACCAGGGGCTGGCCTGCCAGCGCGGCGTGCGCGAGACGGCCGACGCGGCCTTCGACGTGGCCCCGGAACTGTTCGGCGCCGACGACGCCCGTGCGGCCGGACGCCCCGACGATACCGCCCTGTAACGCGCCGAACCCGTTCGTTTTCGAACCCCGTCGGGCGACCGCCGGGAGGCCGCTCACGTGACCGCTCGCACGTCGACCGCTTCGAGCAACAGCAGCAGGTTGTAGGTCGTCGTGGCGAGCGCGCCGACGGCGAAGAACGTTGCGAGCGGCCACTTCTGGGGAATCACGTCCAGAAAGAGGCTGACGGCCGTCAGCGCCCCACCCGTCGAGAGGACGTGGATCGCCGAGACGACCAGCGACGAGGGCGACTCCTCGACGCTCAACTGCGTCGAGAACCCCTCGAACGCGACCGCCGCGAGCAGGCCGAACCCGACGAGCGCGCCCGCGACGAACGACAGGATGCGCCAGACGTCCGGCACGCTGTAGGCGTGGATCAGCAGCGCGCCGCTCCCCCAGATGGTCAGCGTGTAGCCGTAGGCCTCCGACTCCGACGCGAGGTTCGCGGCCAGCCGCCGCCGGTACTCCATCGCCAGGCGGTACGGCCGGCCCACCTATAAGTCCCGGAGCGACCGTCGGTGCCGCGGTTAGCGGCGTCGCCGGAGGCGCCCGCGAACCGAGTCGCCCTTACGGCGACCGTGCCAACAGTCGACCCATGACAGTCGTCACGAACCGCGGCGTCGACCTCTACTACGAGGCGCGCGGCGACCCGCGGCCGCCCGAAGACGCCGACCGCGCCGCCGACACTGTGGTGTTCGTCGAGCCGGCCGGCTACGGCGCGTGGGTGTGGGGCTGGCAGCACGCCGCCCTCGCGGAGGGCTTCGAGACGGTTACCTGGGACCTGCGCGGGACCGGCCGCTCGGACGCGCCGGAGGGTCCCTACGAGGTCCGGACGCTCGCGGGCGACCTGGAGGCGGTACTCGCCGACCACGGGGTCGCCGACGCCCATATCGTCGGCGCCGGCCTCGGCGGGATGGTCGCCGTGGAGTACGCCCGTCGCTACGACCGCGCGGCGTCGCTGGCGCTGTTCGGGACGGCGGCCAGCGGCGACCGCGTCGACGCCGACGCGCTGGAGTCGCTGTTCGCGCCACGGGACGACCCCGAGGCGCTCCGGGCCTCGCTGCGCAACGCGTTCGCGGCCGACCTCGACGCCCACGGGGACGTGGTCGACGAGATCGTCGGCTGGCGCCGCGAGGAAGACGCCGACCGCGCCGGGTTCGAGGCCCAGGCCGCCGCGATGCGAGCCTTCGACCGCTCGGACTCGCTGTACGAGATCACGACGCCCGCCCGGGTGTACCACGGGGTCGACGACGCGGTCGTCCCGACGGGGGCGGGCCGGGACCTGGCCGACGGACTCCCTCGCGGGGAGTTCACCGCCGTCGAGGGCGGCCACCTCTGCTTTATCGAGGAGAGCGCCGCGGTCAACGACGCACTGCTCGGCGACTTCGAGGGGAGCGAGTGAGTCGGGTTCGGCGCTCCCAGGTGACGGGGGCTCGCCGGCGGGAATTCGCGAGCCGTCGGTAGTTTTACGGCGGCGACAGTCGTCGTCGGGGGTATGTCGAACGACGAGCCCGACGACCGAGAGGACCACGACCCGGGCGACACGGAGTCCGGCCAGGGCGGCGGACAGCCGCCGGCGGACGACGGCGCCGGCGACACCGAATCGGGACAGGGTGACGGACAACCGACGGACGACGGCGACGACGGGAACGAAGATAGCTGGGTGAGCGACAGCGTCGACGAGGGCGAGCCGACCGGCGCCGAGGGCGGCTCGGGCGATGCGGGCACCGTCGACGACGCGGGGGGCCAGTCCACGGGCGCGGGCGGCGGCCAGCCCGCGGGGTCGGACGGCGGACAGCCGGCGGGTTCGGACGGCGACCGACAGAAGGGCCCGGACGAGAAGTTCTGCTCCGAGTGCGGCGCGGTCATCAACGAGAAGGCCGAGATCTGCCCGGAGTGTGGCGTCCGGCAGCCGGGCACGGGGTCCGGCAGCGACGACGAGCGGCTCATCGCCGCGGTCCTGGCGATCGTCCTCGGCGGTCTCGGCGCCCACAAGTTCTACATGGGCAAGACCGGCCAGGGGATCGTCTACCTGTGTTTCTCGTGGACGCTCATCCCGGCGCTCATCGGCCTCGTCGAGGGGATCATCTACCTCACCAAGAGCGACGAGGAGTTTCACGAGCAGTACATGGCCGACTGAACCGGCGGAGCCCGGGGGGTCGACCACCCGGCGCGCCGACCGCGCCCGTCGAGCGACCGCCGAACTCCGCACCGGCCTCGCACGCACCGGCCGGTACCTCCTCTCTCATCACGAACCCGACGAGTACTACCGCTGTCACCGGCTCGCCCTCGGCGGCCGGACGGTCTACCTCTGTGCCCGCTGCAGCGGCCTCTACCCCGGAATCGTGGCGGGCGTCGCGCTCGTGCTGACCGACACCGCGCCGGCGGCGTGGCCGTGGCTTGTCGCCTGTGGGCCGGCGCCGGCGCTGGTCGACTGGGCGGTCACGACGTTCACGCGGCGACGGGGGGCCAACGCCGTCCGGACCGCCTCGGGCGCGCTCCTGGGACTGGGGTACGGGGTCGCGGTCCCGTGGTTCCTGACGGACCAGCCGCTCTGGTTGCTCGCGGTCGCCGCGGGCTACGGCGGCGTCGCCGCGGCGCTGCTGGCCCGGTCGCGGGCCGGCGGCGGTGGCGACGGTGGCGAGACCGAGCGCGCCGGGACGGACGGAACCGACGACCCCGGCGGGAACGCGGACGAGAATCGATCGCACGGCGCGTAGTGCTGCCAGTGTGGACAGGCTTTTGGTCGCCGAGCCGCTGGGATACGACGATGACACGGCCGCGCATCGCCCTGTTGAACGCAGCCCACGAGGCGGAGGGCAACCGGCGCAACTTCCGCCGGGAACTGGACGCCGACCTGACGGAGTTTCACCTCCCGACGGGACAGTTCCCGGAGACGTTCGAGTTCGACGGCGCCGTCGTCACCGGCTCCCGCGCCTCGGTCTACTGGGACGAGGAGTGGATCCCGCCGGCCAAGGAGTGGGTCGGCGAGGCGATCGACCGCGGACTGCCGCTCCTGGGCGTGTGTTACGGCCACCAGCTGCTCGCGGACGTGCTCGGCGGGACCGTCGAGGACATGGGGGAGTACGAGATCGGCTACCGCACCGTCGAGCACTCGGGCGACTCCGTGCTGTTCGACGGCGTCGACACGGAGTTCACCGTCTTCACCACCCACTCGGACCGGGTCGTCGAACTCCCGCCCGGCGCCGAGCGGCTGGCCGCCAACGACTACGGCGTCCACGGCTTCCGCAAGGGCCCGGTGTTCGGCGTCCAGTTCCACCCCGAGTACGACATGGACGCCGCCGCCGAGGTGACGAAGGGCAAGGACGGGCAGCTCCCCGAGTCGCGCATCCAGTCGGTCCTCGACGGGATCACCCCGGAGAACTACGACGCCGCCTGCGAGGCCAAGCAGGTCTTCGACAACTTCCTCGCGTTCGTCGCCGACCGCGACGCGAGCGGCGCAGCCGGGACGGCGGACGACGCCGTCGCCGCCGACGACTGACGCGCTCGCAGCGCGGCGGTCTCCGCCGCGGAGGGTCGTTTCCTTCACGCAGGCGCCGCACCTGCCGGAGTTGACGGCAGGTTCAACCGGTTCGCGGCCCAACCGGGACCCCATGCAAGTGTACTGTACCGACGGGACCGTCGTCGACTGCGCCAGGTACGAGGTCAACGAATACGGGCTCGTCCTCTACGGCACCGAGGACCAGCAGGACCGCGAACGCTACGACACGAGCGACCCACAGCAGGTCGGGTTCGTGCCCCACGAGCGGCTGTGGTACGTCCTCCCGGAGGGCGTGACGCCGCAGGCGGGGCTGTCCGCGCCCGGACAGGGCCAGCCCGGCGCGGGGACCCGACCGCAGTCCCAGCCGCGGCAGTGACCGCGGCGGGACCGGCCGGTGACCGGTCGCTCCGCCGGGGTGACAGAACCGTCGTCGCGCCGCGGGTGTCCTACGGCTGGAACCCCTGGCGTTCGATCTCGGCGGCGAGGGGGATAGGGAGGTACTCGTCCTCGCCGGGGGTGATCTGCGGGGTGAGCCAGCCGCCCTCGCAGTAGTGGTGGGGGTCGCGGTCGCAGGCGCCCGGCGCCTCGATGCGGCCGACGACGTTGTGGAGCAGTTCGTGGACGACGACGTGGCGCTGTGTCCGGTCGGCCGCGCCGGCGTCGACGAGCGCGAACTGGCCGCCGACCGAGCCGTAGCCGACCTCGTCGGAGAGGAAGCGGGTCACGACGACGTGGTGGTAGACCCCGGCCCGCGGGCCGAGCCGGTCGCGGTAGAGTTCGTTCCTGAGCGCGTCGAAGTTCCCGCCGGTGAAGACGGCGGTCTCGTTGACGTAGCCGCCCCTGCGGACGTGGACGTCGATGCCCGTCCCGTTGGCCCGCCGGACGGGCATCTCCGCGAACTCGGCCTCGACGTGGTCGAAGAAGGCGGCGGAATCGGGCTCGACGCCGCGGGCGTAGTCGACCTGGACGTAGAGGTCCATCGCCAGCGGGTCGCTGCCGGGGAGCCGGGCGCCCGTCGGCGTCTCTCCGCGGACCTCCCACCCGTCGAGGAGCCTGTCGCCGTCGGTGTCGGGGTCGGTCGGGTCGGTACCCAGTTCCACCTCGCGCCAGTCGCCGAGCCCGTCGTCGTCGGTGTCCGGGTCGAAGGGGTCGGTGCCCAGTTCGAGTTCGCGCTGGTCGGTGAGGCCGTCCGCGTCGGCGTCGACCGAGCGCGGGCTGGTCCCCCGCTCGACCTCCCGTCCGTCCGAGACGCCGTCGCCGTCCGTGTCGGGGTTCAGCGGGTCCGTGTTGAGTTCGATCTCCCGCCCGTCGGAGAGCCCGTCGCCGTCGGTGTCGGGGTCGAACACCTCGGTCCCGAGCTCCCGTTCGCGCGCGTCCGAGAGGCCGTCGCCGTCCGAATCCAGCGCGTCGCCGGTGTCGTTGCCCCCGGCGAACGGGCCGGCTGCCGGGTCGGCGTCGCTGCCGTCCGTCGACGACCCGTTCGCGGCCGCGGTCCCGCTGGTGGCGTCGGCGGCCGACCGGTGCCCGGCCAGCAGCTTGTCGAGCTTTTCGAGAAGCGCGTCGCTCGCGCCGCCGTTCCCCAGCGGGGACGGCTCGCTCGCCTCGCCGGTCGGCGTCGCCGCGGGCTCGTCGCGGGCGTCAGCCGTCTTCGCACCGAGCGCCCCGACGCCCGCGACGAGGACGATGCCCAGCAACGCCAGCGCCAGGACCCGTCGCACACGCCCCCTGTGAACCCCCTCCGTAAAAATAGTTGTTCACGCGAGATGAACACATCCCCGACACGTTCACCTGTCAGGACCGTCCGACACAGTCCCTAACAGACGGGTTTCGGGTTGACCCCCAGCGCTTCGAGGGTCTCGAAGTAGTCCTCATAGTCGGCCTCGACGGCGGCGGTCGCCGCGGCGACCGCCTCGTCGGCGTCGTCGGTCTCGTCGGCGAGCAGGCCGCTCGCCCGCTCGACGTACTCGTCGTAGTCGTCGCCGAACGAGCGGAACGTGCTCGCCGTCCGCGGGCTGGCCTGGCCGACGAAGTAGCCGACGACCTGGTCGGCGTTGTTGCCCGCCGCGAGCGCCCAGCCGACGAACGCGGCCAGCCGTTCGACCGTCCCGTCGACGGCGTCGAGATGGGCGACGACCGCCGGCTGCTCGCCCGGTTCGTACTCGCCGCGCTCGTCGGCGGCCGCCTCGGCGTGGTCGCGCTCGGTCGCCGCGGCGTCGGCGAACAGCTCGCTCGCCTCGCCCGATTCCTCGTCGGCCCACGCGTCGAAGCGCTCGGCGGCGAAGTGCGCGCGGTCGGCCGCCGCCTGCAACACGGCGTCGTCGTCCATCTCGCCCTCGGTGTCGGCGTACAGCGCCTTCGACGACCCGAGCCGCGACAGCGGCGTCGCCGCCTCCTCGCGGACGGTCTCGGCGAACTCCTGTGAATCCATGTGGTGAGCGTCGGCCGGCGACGGCTTGTAACCATCGTCTCCCGGCGTGGGCGCCGAGTGCGGTGGCCGTCCTCGCGGTTGCCGGGCCGCCTCAGCTCTCCCGGAACGGCTCGCCGGGAGACGCCCCTTCATGGCGGGATCGGCCGATACGGGGGTATGGAGATCAGACACCTCGACGCCGTGGTGACGCGACCCGGCCGCAACTACGTCCTCGTGCGAGCGGAGACGGCCGACGGGCTCGTCGGCTGGGGCGACGCCACCCTCAACGGCCGCGAGAAGGCCGTCGAAGCCGCGCTCGACTACCACATCGCGCCCGAGCTGGAGGGACGCGACGCCGCCCGCGTCGAAGACGTCTGGCAGTACCTCTTCCGCGGCACCTACTGGCGCGGCGGGCCGGTCCTCAACAGCGCGCTCTCCGGCGTCGATACGGCCCTGTGGGACCTGAAGGGCAAAGCGGCCGGAGCGCCGGTCTACGACCTGCTCGGCGGTCGCACGCGCGAGTACGCGACCGCCTACACGCACTGCGGCGACGAGGCGGTCGACGCCATCGTCGCCAACTGCGAGGCGGCGGCCGAGCGCGGGTTCGACCACTTCCGGGTCAACGTCGGCGACCCGGCGGGCGAGTACCTGAACCTGGACCGCGTCATCGACGGCGTCGGGGAAATCCGCGAGCGGCTGGGCCCCGACCCGGAGCTGATCGTCGACATCCACGGCCGGGCGACGCCGCGGGAGGCGAGACGCGTCGCCGCGGGCCTCGAATCGGCCGACCTGTACTTCCTCGAAGACCCCCTGCGACCGGAGAACCGCGACGCGTTCGAGGGGCTGCGGGCGGCGACGACCGCGCCGCTGGCGATGGGGGAGCTGTTCACGAACCCGTGGGAGATGCGCCCGCTGATCGAGGACGAGCTGGTCGATTTCCTCCGGGTCGACCTCTCGCACGTCGGCGGGGTCACGGCCGCGCGGAAACTCGCGACCGTCGCCGAACACCACTACGTGGAGACGGCCTTCCACGGACCGCCGGACCTCTCGCCGGTGGGCCAGGCCGCCACTGTCCACGTCGACCTCGCGGTGCCGAACTTCGGCGTCCAGGAGTTCACCGACCACGGAGCCGTCTACGGCGACCCCGTCGACGACGTGTTCTCCGGCGGCGCGACGCTGGACGAGTCCGTCGGCGGGCTCGACGTGCCGGACGAACCGGGGCTGGGTGTCGACGTGGACCGCGAGACCGCGCTGTCCTACGAGTACGAGCGCAGTCACCTCCCGACCGTCCGGCGCGAGGACGGCAGCGTCGCCGACTGGTGAGCCGCGACGGCGGCTCGCGGACCCGAAAGCACTTGGGTCGGACTCGCTGATCACGACTGATGCCCTCCCCTTCGCGTCGCGAGTTCCTGGCAGCCGCCGGCGTCGCTGCCGGGACCGCCCTCGCCGGCTGCGGCGCCGTCGAGGGGCTCTCAGGCGAACGACAGCTGACCTACACCCTCGACGCCGACCGGATCGGTACGTCGCTGGCGCCGCTGGCGCTGTGGGAGCCGCCCGAGGACCCCCGTCCCTGGACTGCCGACTACGCGGCGAACGTCGACGCCGCCGTCGCCGGCGAGCGCCCGACCACCTACGGCTACCCCCCGATCCCCGACGGCGAGTACGTCGAGCGCGACGGTACCTATTATCGGCTGTCCGTCGTGACGACCGGCCTCGAACGGATCGAGCGGCCGGTCCTCAGGCTACAGTGGGTCGGCACGCTCGACGAGCTGGAGGAGCCGCCCGGCCGAGTCCGGTACCCGGCGCTGACCCGGCTGGACCAGCGCGCCGTCAAGATCGCCTACCACGCCGCCCGTCACCGGCAGATGGGTGGCTCCCCGCCCGGCAACGTCGCCGAGGTCGGCGGCTACGTCTACCGGCGGGGGTACGAGGGACCGTCGAGCGGACTCGCGCCCGACCCGCTGCACGACCACGTCGAGTACAACGGAACCGTCCTCGAAGTCGCCGTCGAGCGTCGCGAGTTCGCGGAGCCGGCCAGGACTGGCGTCGCGATCCCGGTCGCGGACTCCGAGGCGGAGTTCGAGCGCGCGCTCGACGGCGACATGGTCGACGCCCGTCTCGACCCCGACTCGCTCTCGGAGGCCCAGCGGCTGATGCTGTACCGGGACGGCTACGAGGAGACGACGCCGCTCTCGGCGGGGTACCGCGAGCTGCTCGCGGATCTGAGGCTGGCCGACAAACTCGACGCCGCCGGCGAGGAACCGCCCCCCGCCGAGAACGGGCTGTTCCTGGCGCTGGGCGAGGAGTACTACCGCTACGGGCTGTACGTGAACCCCGCCGACTGACGGCGACGGCCACCGTGAGCGAAGGGGGTGCCGCGACGGCTACCGCGATGGGAGACGGTGCCGTCGTCCTCCTGCGGTCAGTTCGCGTCGGCCCACTCGACGGCGTTGCGCAGCAGGGCGACGAACGAGTCGTGCGCGAGCGCCTCGTCGGTGTGGCCCAGCGAGACGTAGGCGACCCGGCCCGCCGACTCGTTGGTCCAGACGACCGGGTACGCCTCCAGGTCCGGGTGGTCCATACGCGCGAGCACGGTCACGCCGTCGTCCACGTCGACCTGGTAGGGCTCGTCGTAGACGGTGAAGTCGTCGACGCCCTCGGTGACGGCGTGTGAGTCCACGATATCGACGCCGAACTCGGACTGCTCGGGGTGGGTGAGGAAGTGCCCGCCGATCAGCTCGCGCAGCTCCGGGAACGGTTCGTCGCGCGGGTCGAGCAGTTCGTCGGGGTCGTCCGCGGCGGTCGAGGTCAGGTCGGAGGCGCAGTGGACGCCGACGTAGCCGCCGCCGGCCTCGACGTGGTCGAGCAGGGCGTCGAGCTGCTCGTCGGACAGCGTCGAGTCGGTGAGGTAGTCGACGAGCACGTCGTACTCCCCGGTGAGGGCGTCGCGGTCGGTCGTGATCGTCACGTCGTAGTCCGCCAGCGCGGCCGCGAAGGCGTCGCGCTTCTCGTCGATGGCGTGGAACGGGAATGTGTTCTCCCCGAGCACGAGCACGCGTGTCATGTCCGGGTCGTCGGCCCTCCCCCGGTTAGCTCCACCGGTCCCGGAAGCCGCGTGGCGAACCCGCTGCCGGGACGCCGGCCGGCCGCTCGGGTTCCGCCGGTCTCGCGCTCTGCGGTACTTGTTCTCACTGATCGCATGTCACGTCAACACGTATCGGATAAACAATTATTAACGTCCGGTGCGAATGGGTAGATATGGCGACACGCCAGTCCACGTCGGACGCGACTCCGACATACCACACGTGCAGCTGTGGGAAACAGTTCGAGACCACAGAGGAACTGCTCGAGCACGCACGGGAGTCGCACGGGCTGAGCGTATTCTGACGAGCGCGCGCCGGTCTCGGGCTGGCCCGGCCTCGCTCAGTACACTCGCACCTGGAACTGCTCGTAGCCGCCGTGAGAGAGTTCCAGCGACCCGATCCACCAGTTCCACCGCTCGACCAGCGAGTGGTCCGCGGGCGCGTCGGCGAGTTCGTCGACGATCGTGTCGACGGTGAGTTCGTACCCCAGGTCCTCGGCGACCAGCCCCGAGTCCGCCAGGTCCCGCGCCTGCCGGGCGACCACCCGCCGCGCGTCCGCGTCACCCTCGAAGCGTTCGAGCTCCGACTCCAGTCGCTCCCGGTTCACGACACCACGATTGCACCCCGACTCCCTTGAAGCACCCCCATCGCGGAAGATATCACCCGACAGCGCCGAACGTTCACGCCAGCCAGGCGTCCTCGATCCGCAGCGTCCCGCGAGTCCCGTCCCACTCCGTCTCAGAACCACCTTTTTCCCACCCGGGTTTCCTCGCGCGCCGCCGGCGCGCTGCGGAGAACCCGGGTGGCAAAAACGTGGGCGAAAAATCCGGACGACTCGCTCACTCCGTTCGCTCGCGTCCGGCGAATCGGCGCCTGCGGCGCCGAACGTTCACGCCAGCCAGGCGTCCTCGATCCGCAGCGTCCCGCGAGTCCCGTCCCACTCGGTTTCGTACTCCAGTTCGATCGCCCGCTCCATGTGCGGCCCGTCGGTAACTAATGTCTCGAACTCGCCGCCCTCCCCCAGGATGTGGACGCCGTAGCGCTCGTTGAGGGTTTCCAGTTCGTCGAGCGCGTCGGCGTCGAGCGTCCGGCCGAGCCAGGACTCGTCGAGGCCGCCGGCGGCGACGCGGATGATCCGGATCTCGAACCCCGCGTCGAGCATCGCGTCGGCGAGTTCCCGCGGGTCCCGCTGCCACAGCGGCGCGAACACCTCGGCGTCGAGGCGCTCGGCCATCGCCTCGATGCGGGAGGTCTGGTACTCGCTCTCGACCGCGCCGGCGGTCACGCCCGCGAGCCCACCGGGCAGTTCCGGGTCGAGGTCCCACAGGGCCGCCTCCAGCGGCTCGAGTTCGGCGTCGCCCTGCGCGCCGGTGTCGGTCGTCTCCTCGGCCCCGAAGTCGTCGGGCTCGACCTCGACCAGCGGGATCCCGACGCTCTCGGCGGCGAGCCCGGCCAGCCGCGTCGCCGGGACGTGGTACATGTAGGAGTCGCCCTCCGGGTGGACGGTCACCAGCCGCTCGACGGGCAGGCCGCGTTCGAGCGCCCGGTACAGCGCCCACGAGGAGTCCTTCCCGCCGGAGAACAGCGAGACCCAGCTCCCCCCGTCCGCATCGTCTGTCATACCGATCGGTAGGCATCGTAGTGCACATAAACCATCTTTTTCGACGGTGGTCCGCGCTGGACTGTCGGCGGATGCTCGGTACAGGGGAGAGCTGTTGCGGTGAGCGGTCGCGGTGCGGTCGGCGTGCGCTGTCGTCTCGGAATCGCTTGTGATTCCGAGGGCCGTCAGAGCTTGCTCTGACGTTGGCGCGCGTTCATGCGCGCGACGACACCGCGCGAGGTCTTCGTGAACGTGTGAACGGAGGCTTGTCAGCGCTTGCTCTGACAGTGGATGAGCGACGACAGGAGCGAATCGGCTGGGGAGGGTCGTGGCCGTCTGCAGTGCTGTGCGGTCCCTGATGTCCGCGCGAACGTGTGAGCGCGGGCTCGGGAGAGCGTGCTCTCCCGGTGGACTGAACGGGCGCGACGCGCCGAGGGCTTTCAGCACTTGCTGTCGAATGCGGCCGATCCAACTCAGAGCGAGCGTACCGAGAACTCTCAACGCCCTCCGTCGAGTGTGGTCGTGTTCGCTCGCTCGCCCTCCGGACCGACTCGACGGGAAACGAGACACGCACACACCACCACACCGATCCCGGCCGCGGGCTTATCTCGCCGGGGCCGCTACACCGGGACATGACCGACGACACGCCGGGGATCACGCCCGAGGCGCTCCAGCGGCGAATCGACGCGGGGGAACCGGTCCGGGTGCTCGACCTGCGGGACCGCGACGAGGTCGAGGAGTGGTCGCTCTCCGGGCCGGGGGTGACCCTGACGCAGAAACCGTACAACCGCTTCGTCCAGGCCACCGTAACGGGCGATCTGGAGGGGTTCGCCGCGGACATCGAGGGCGAGGAGCCGATCACGGTCGTCTGCGCGCGCGGCGAGGCCAGCGGCGAGGTCGCGCGGGAACTGGCCGGCGCCGGGATCGACGCGCGCAACCTCACCGGCGGGATGGAGGCGTGGGCGCGACTGCTGCTCGCGACCGAGATCGACGGGGCGCTGCCCGAGACACCGGAGTCGACGCTCGTCCAGTACCGCCGCCCGTCCAGCGGCTGTCTGGGATACATGCTCGTCGCGGGCGGCGAGGCGGCGGTCGTCGACCCGCTGCGGGCGTTCGCCGACCGGTACGTCGCGGACGCGACCGAGCGCGGTGTCGAGATCACGACCGTCGTGGACACGCACGTCCACGCCGACCACGTCAGCGGGTTGCGCGCGCTGGCCGAGCGGACGGGGGCGACGCCGGTGATGCCCGCACCGGCCGTCGAGCGGGGCGTGACCTACGACGTGGAGACGGTCGCGGACGGCGACACCGTCGGGGTCGGCGACCTGACGCTCGAGGCCGTCCACGCGCCGGGCCACACAACGGGGATGACCGCCTTCGCCGTCGGCGACGCGCTGCTGACCGGCGACAGCCTGTTCGTCGACGGGGTGGCCCGGCCGGACCTGGAGGAGGGGTCCGACGAGGCGCCCGCGTTCGCGCGGGAGCTCTACCGGACGCTCACCGAGCGGTTCGCTCGGTTCCCCGACGGGTCGCTCGTCGCGCCGGGCCACCACGGCGAGGGCGCCCCGCCCGGCGAGGACGGGGCCGTCACGGCGCGGCTGGGCGACTGTCGCGACCTGCCCGTCTTCGAGCTGAGCGAGGCCGCGTTCGTCGACCGGGTGACCGGGCGGACGCCGCCGCGGCCGGCCAACCACGAGGCGATCGTCGCGATCAACCTCGGCCGCGAGACGGCGGCCGACGAGGGGGCGTTCGAACTCGAACTGGGGCCGAACAACTGCGCGGCCGCGACGGCCGACGACTGAGTCGGGCGCGGGAGGGAGGACGGGGCGGGCCGCGCGACTGTGGGTGTAAGTGTCAGAGGTCCGTCAGAACGGGAGCCGTTCGCGGATCTGGTCGACGAACGACTCGTCGTCGGGGTCGACGGGGCCGACGACGCCGTCCTCGGGGACGATGACGGTGCGGTGGTCCTCCTGGTGGGCCTCGATGAGGCCGTCCTCCTTCAGGTCGGCCAGCGCGTCCTCCAGCGTGTCGATGTCGACCTCGACACGCGACCGGAGTTCGAAGACGGTCATCCCCTCCTCGCGCCGGTCGGCCAGCGCGTCCAGGACCGCGACCTCGACCTCGTCGCGGTCGCGATACTCCGGTTTCGCCTGCATACCCCACTGTTCGGCTGGCCGGGTCTTACGTGTATCCCCCGCGAGGGGCGACCGGGCCCCGCGAGCGTGTCGGACCGCACGACTGCTCGACGTTCGGACAAACAGCACGCTTATGGTTCGGACGGGTCGAACACGTGGTAATGAGTATCAAGTGTTCGCTCCTGGGACACAGCTTCGGCGAGACGACCGTCGAGCGGGAGCGCGAGGAGGAGGGGACGGAAGTCGTCATCACGATCACCGAGATGGAGACGTGTTCCCGCTGCGGCGAGACCCGTGTGGTCTCCGAGAACAAGGAGGTGACCACCCTCGAGACCCCCGAGGGCGGCCCCGACGAGTTCGAGGCCACGCCGGGCGCTGAGCCCGACGACGCGGCCGAGGGGGACACGCCGGCCGACGACGTGGCCGCGGGCGAGGGCGCCGGCGCGAGCGAAACGGCCGACGACGCGAGCGACGCGGACGTGGCGACCGACGCGGGGGGGTCGGTCGCGGACGAGGGGGGCGAGGGCACGGACGCGGTCATCCTCGACGACGACGGCGGCGACGAGTCCTCGGCACAGGCCGAGGCCCGCGGCGGCGAGACGACCATCCCGGACGCCGAGGGGGACGGCGAGCACGCCGTCGAGACCGACGAAGGCGACGCGGTCATCATCGGCGACGACGACCGCGACCCCGGCGACTGGCCGAACGAGGACGACGAGGTCGAAGCCGCCGACGCGGGAAGCGCCGGCGACGAGGGCGGCGACGGCGACGTGGTCGACGACACCGCGGTCGACGAGGCTCCCGAACCGGACACCGACGGCGACGACCGCGACCCCGGTGAGTGGCCCGAGGAACCGTCCGATCCGGCCGAACGCGCCGGCGAGACCGCCGAGGTCGAGATCCTCGGCGACGACGACGGCGACGCGGGCGCGGCCGGCGGGGGCGGGACCGACGGTGCCCGGGCCGACCCGGACCCCGGTCCGGACGCCGCCGACGCGACCGCGACGGTCGAAGCGGACGCGGCGACCGGTGCGGATACGAGCGACGACGCGGTCGACGACGACGCCGTCGGCGCCTGGCCGGAGGAGGAGTCCCCCTCGACCGGCGCCGAGTCGATGGGCGACTGGCCCGAGGAGACCAAACGCGACGGGCCGACGGACCCGGGGGCGGCCGGGCCGTCGCTCGACGGCGACGAGACGCCGTCGATCACCGTCCCCGAGGGGACGTTCAAGTGCTCCGAGTGCGACTTCTCGACCGAGGCCGACGCCACCTCGCTGCGCGCCGGCGACTTCTGCCCGGAGTGTCGCCGCGGGACCCTGCTCGAACACGCCGACACCGTCGCCGAGGAGTGAGGCTCCCGACGGGCGGGGGTTCCGTTCGGCGCCGGACCGCGCCGCGGTCCCGCGGCCCGGCGCGCTCGAAAAAGGTATGAACGGTGCTTGCAAAGGGTCGCCCATGCGGGAGTACAAGATGCGCCGGGGAGAGCACCTCGACGAGCGTATCGAAGACATGGAGGCGACGATCGAGGACTACTTCGGGACCATCTCGACCACCGAGGAGTACAAGGGGAGCGACCTCTACGTGGTCGAGGACCCGGACAACCCGGTGTTCCAGCGCATCATCGCCGGCGCGGTCGAGTACAGCGGCAAGAAAGACAAACTCGCGGTCGACTTCGTCGAGCGCGACGCCGAGGACGTCATCGCCGAGGGCAACGCCGACGCCGCCGCGGACGCGGTCGACGCGAAGAACGACTTCCTGCTCGAGGCAACCGGCCGCGACGCCAAGAGCCGTCGCGACTCGATGAAACGCGCCGTCGAGGACAGCCCCGACGAGGCCGACGAGGTCTGAACTCCTTCTCCCTGCCGCCTGCGCGGGGGACGCCGCGGCAGACCTAAATACGGCTGTGACGTACTGTCACACATCGCCCGCCCGGAGGCGACGACGAAGTATCCCGGCCTGAACCGCCGGAGCTGTGGCCATGGGTAGGGCCACGCCACAGTTCCTGTCCGAACCACCTCGACGGAGGCGGTCACACTCGGCATCCGGCGGTTCCGGTAAATGCTTTCTGTCACCTGACAGCGATGCGAGAGAAATTCGCCGCGACCGGCGGGTCGCCCCCATCGACCCTCCGGTCACCGACGCGGCGGGCGCAGGGGCTCGATCGGGAGGGGCACACAGGCGAACCGACGGGAGTGGACGCGACGAGCGGTGACGCTGCGAATCCGGACGTGACGAGTCAGGGTGCGCGTGGCCCGTCCCCTGCGCCGGGCCGGACCGGGATCCGAGCCGGGCCGGACCGGGATCCGAGCCGGGCGGTCCGGCGCCCGTCCCCCGGGCGACCCGCGGTGGCTTACTGCCCGAGCGGGTCGCGGTTGATGGCGACGCCGTGGGGCGTGATGATGAGCTGGTCGTCGCCCTTCTGGGCGATGTCGCCGCCGACCTCGTTGGCGACCTGCTTGAGCTCGTCGGTGATGTGCTCCATCGTCCGGTCCTGGGTGGTGTGACGGGTGATGTCGGCGATCACCACGTCGCCGTCGTAGACGGCGTCCTTGATGTCGATGACGTCCTGTTTGTCCCCGATCTTGGCGATGCGGACCTCCCGCGAGGCCGCCGCCGCCCCCGCGTCGACCCCGTCGCTCTCGATCTCGACGTAGTCCTCTTTCTGCCGGCTGCCCCCGGATTCCCCGAGGATCTTGCTCATAAGTCCCATACACTCTCTCCCGGTCGCTGTCCGTTTGTATTTTACGTCAGACATCCCTCGCCGCCCGGACACTCGTGGGGCGCGAGTTCGTCGACGACCGTGCTGTTCGTCCGGACGCCGCCCGGACCCGGTCACTGCTCCCACGCGGCCACGTTCAGCCGGCCGGCGACCACGGCCCCCGCGCCGCGCTGGATCGGGATCGGGCGACTCGCGGTGCTCGCGCTGTCCGGCACGCCCAGGTCGGGGTCCTCGACCTCGTCGCGGACGCCGGTGTGGCCGGGCGCGCCCTGGGGCCCGTAGACGACGTGGCGGGTCTCCCCGCTCGCCGTCTCGAAGCGCGCCTGTTTCTTCGAGTCGCCGACCTCCGTCCGGGTGACGTTGATGTAGACGTAGTACCCCTCCGGGAGCCCGGACGGGCCCGGTCCGGACGCCGACGACGCGCTGTACAGCGTGTCCAGGTCCCTCGTCGCGGGATAGACGCCCGACTCCTGCATCTCGGCCCACACGTCGTCGATGACCGACTCGGCCACGTCGCGGTCGCTGGTGCCCGGGAGGGTGTCGGTGACGTAGCCGGCGTAGAGACTGAGCGCGATCGCCATCGCGGCGACGGCGATCAGCGCCCCCAGCGGCTCGGTCTGGCCCGCGTCACGCCGTGACCAGCGTCGCACGGTACTCCCCCCATCTGACGTGTCTGACCACCAGTCGCCCGTCCGCGACCCGCCACTTCGGGACCGTCGGGTCGTCGACGCTCTCCTCGGCGAACTCCGAGGCGTTGGCCACGTCCTCGCGGAACTCCTGTTTCGGCGTCAGCGGCGGGAACTCCGACGGCTCGCCCTGGTACTGACCGGCGACGGACTCCCCCTGCAGGACCGCCCTGAGCTCGTCGCTCCCCCGGTCGGCCCACACCGGGACGACCCGGGCGTACGAGAGGCTCGCCCGCGTGGTGCCGCCGTCGTTTCTCATGACGATCGTCTTGTTGGCGACGTACCACCGGTCGGCGTTGTGCTCGTACTCGGCGGTCGCGTTGTAGCCGCTGGCGGTCACGCGGTCGATGGCGTCGGCCGCCTCCGCGGTGTCGGGCGGCGGCTCCGCCGGGAACGACGCCACGACCCCCACGAACGCCAGGCTCACCAGCGCGACGCCGAACCACACGTACCACGCGTCCGCCGGCGACTCCAGCTCCATACCCGGTTTGGTCCCGTCATCGTACTTAAACGACAACGCGAGGCCGGGCGCTCGCGGGGAGCAACTGCCGCGAGCAGTTCCGCCGTGGTCGTCGACGACCCCGACGAACGTCCGCCGGCCGTCGCCCGGCGCGGTCACAGCCCGATCACGGAGACGGTCCCGACGACCGCCAGCACGTAGATGGGGGTCGCGGAGACGAGCGACCGGCCGACGTGGTAGCCGACCAGCGAGCGGTCGAGGCCGTTGCGCAGGCCGATCGACAGCGTCGTCAGGATGACCGACATCAGGAGGACGTAGACGCCGACGACCAGCGCGAGCTGGTCGGCCGACAGCGCCTTCCCGACCTGGTCGCTGGCCGCCCGGGTGCCGCTGCTGTCGGAGATCCGCTTGGCGAGCGCGACCGTCGCGCCGGCGACCAGCGGCCCGAAGTACGCCGCCGTCGAGTCGAGCGTCCCGGTGACCGAGGACAGCTGGCGTCTGGCCTCGGCCTCGACCTCCTGGAGCTCCTCGAGGTGGTCGGCCATCGCGACGACGGCGCTGCCGGCGGGCCGGCCCTCCCGGGCGGCGATCGACAGCAGCGACGCCATGCCGTGGGCGCGCGGGCTCGGCACGTCCGCAAGCGAGCCGTACTCGCCGAAGAAGGCGTCGTCGACGGTGACGTGCAGCCGCTCCTGGAGGCCGGCCGCCTGCTCGAAGACCGCGCCCGTCTCGCCGGGGACGCGCTCGCCGGCGTGGGCGATGGCCGACTCGACGGCCTGGCCCTCCGCGACCTGCCGACCGACGAGGTACAGCGCGTCCGTGAGGTGCTCCTCGATGTCGCGGACGTGGTCGCGCATCGCCTTGACCGGCCCGAACACCACCAGCAGGGCGGTCCCGAGCCCGAGCCCCACCCCGGCGACCGGCGCGAGGAAGCCGAAGCCGGCCGGGACCAGCACGCCCGCGGCCGCGACCCCGACCGCGAGGCCGCCGCCGACCCCGACCAGCCGGCGGTCCTCGACGTCGGGGTGGGCGGTCGTCACCCGGGGCGGCGGGAAGGCGACGGGGCGGCGCTGGAGCAGCCAGACGCTCGCGGCGACCAGCCCCGCCGGCAGCGCCACGTCGTAGACCAGGACGAAGAACTCGATGGGGAGGTAGAACCCCCCGTCGCCCCCCCCGGCGAGGCCGATGGCCGGCACCAGCGCCACCAGCGCGAGCGGGAGCATCACGCCGAAGGCGTACAGCCCCGTCGTCGGCCCGCGGATCTCGCTGGTGAACTCGGCCATCTCCTCGCGGGTGCCGTCGAGGACCGCCCGCAGCGCCCGTTCGAGCGTCCGCTCGCGCTCGTCCGGCGGCGCGTTCTCCGCCGTCGCCAGCAGGTGGGCCGCCCGCCGCAGCGCCGGGAAGTCCTCGGCCCAGTCCTCCGCGAAGGAGACCAGGCCGGTCCGGGGCGAGCCGATCGAGCGGTCGATGTGACTCGCCAGGCTCGCGGCCAGCGGGCCCCGGCCCGTCCGGGCGGCGAACTCGACGGCCGTCTCGGTCGCCGGCTGGATCTGCATCCGCAGGACAGCCCGGCCGATCAGGTTCGGCGTGTCCCCCAGCGCCTCCGTCCGGCGGAACCCCGCCAGCACGGTCGGCGCCGTGTGGACGCCGTGGATCACCGCCACGCCGACCGGGAGCGCGAGGACGATGTACGGGAGCTTCCCCGCCGCGAGGAGGACGAGCGCGACCGCCAGTGCCGCGACGACGCCCGCGCCGAAGCCCGCGCGGACGACCGTCTCGGGGGTGACCGGCGACTCGACGAAGGCGATCGCCTCGACGAGGTCGTCGCTGGTCTCGACCTCGTAGGGGTACAGCCGCGCGAGTCCGCGGACGGCGCCGGCGGTCCAGCCCATGGCTCACTCGACGCCGCGGCCGGCGTAGGCCGCGGCCACCTCCGTCGGCTCGGTCCGTCCGTCCTCGGCGATCGTCTCCAGCCGTTCGCCCCGCTCGACGACCGCCTCCCGCAGGTCGGCGTAGGACTCGGCGGGGCCGGTCAGCCGGTCGAGAAAGCGGCTCTCCCCGCGGTCGATCCGGTCGGTCGACCGGGCGATGTCGCCCTCGATCTCGTACAGCGGCGCGAACCGTATCTCGTCGTCGCCGACGATCACCTCCTCGATGGCCGAGAGGCGCCGTTTCCGGCCCGTCGGCGTGCGGTAGGCCTGGACCGTCACGACCAGGTCCGTCGCGCCGAACGACGACGGCGGGACGCCCAGGTCGGAGACGACCCGCTCGAACACCTCGTCGGCGCCGTCGCCGTGGATCGTCCCCAGGACCGCGTTGGCGTTGGCGCCGACGCGCATCGCCTCGTAGAGCACCTGGGCCTCCTCGCCGCGGATCTCCCCGACGACCAGCGCCCCGTCGCCCAGCCGCAGGGCCGTCCGCAGGGCGTCGGCCGCCTCGATCTCCGGGCCGCCGCCGGTGCCCGTCCTGAGTGGCTGCACGTCGCGGTCACAGCGCTGGAGCTGGTCGACGGGGAGTTCGGGCGTGTCCTCGATGACGACCGTCCGGGTGTCCGGCGTGACCTCGTACAGCAGCGTCCCCAGCAGCGTGGTCTTCCCGGCGCCGCGGGTGCCGGCGATGAGCGCGGCGGCGTTGCGCTCGACGGCGACCGAGAGGAAGCCCGCGGCCTCGGGGGGCATCGTCCCGTTGCGGACGAGCTCCGGCAGCGTGAACGTGTCCTCGGCCTGCTCGCGGAAGGCGAAGGCCACGCCCTCCGCGACGGGGTCGGTGACGCCGGCCACCCGCAGGCCGGTGCCGTTCTCCAGGTCGGCCGTCGCGTCGACGGTCGGCGTCGCCCGCGAGAACGCCCGCCCGCTGGTCCGCCGGATGCGCGAGGCCAGCGCGCCCCCGCCGTCGGCGGTGAGGTGGACGTTCGTCGACATCGCCTGGCCGTCGACCTCCACGCGGATCGGGTTTGCCTCGACCGGCGAGGTGGCGTACACGTCCGTCACGCGCGGGTCCGCGAAGAGGTCCTCCAGCACGCCGTAGCCCTGGGTGTGCTTGCCGAGGATCGCCGTCAGGATCGGGTCGACCTCGCCGTCGCTGACGTACTCGATCGCCCGCGAGGCGCGGCGATCCCCCTCGACCAGCCCCTTCGCGATGGCCTCGTAGCCGTCCAGCAGGAGCTCGCGTTGCTCGACCGACAGCGACACGTCGACCACGTCCAGCGAGTACAGCGGGATCGAGTCCTCGCGGCCGTAGACCCGCGCGGTCGAGCCCGTCGGGAGCTCCGTCACGTCCCGCAGGCGGGCGCCGTCGTCGACGGCGCGGTCGACGTAGTAGTGGCCGACCGTGAGCCCGACCGTCGGCGAGAACGCCTCGTCGTAGCCGTCGACGCCCGCCGCGGCGTCGACCAGGCCGGACTGGGTCGCGATGTCGGCGACCGGGCCGACGCGGGACTCGACCTCGTCGGCGACCGAGAGCGGGTCCGTCGCCGCCGCGCGGGCGAGCCGGTCGTCGCGGTCGCCCAGCAGGTCGACGAACCGCCCGGCGGTCCCGAGCAGGTCCAGCGCCCGGTCGCCGTAGCGGTACTCCAGCCCGCTGGCCCGGACGACCAGCCCGTCGACCGTGCGCTCGGCGAGCTCCCGGACGACCGTCGCCCGGCAGTGGGGCGAGGCCCGCAGGTCGCCGCTGTTGTCACACCCCGACGCGTCGACCAGCAACACCCTCTCGTCGACGGTCAGCTCGCACGTGCAGGGGGGATCCTCGCCGCCCTCGTCGTCCCCGACGAGTCCGTCCAGCCCCACCGCGTCGAGGACCGTCGCCAGCGACAGCTCCGACCGTCCCGTTGCCATGCCGGAAGTGGCCGCGCGTTCGGTCTTAAAGTTCTACACGGACCCCACGGACGGGCCGGGACCGACCCGCCGGGGCCCCGACCGACCCCCGGTCGCGGCCCGGCCGTCAGCCGCCGACCCGGTGGACCCGGACGACGGGGTCCCCGTCGTCGTCGCGCGACAGCCGGAAGATGTAGGAGTGTTCGCCGGATATCCGCCCGAGCCGCAGCGTCCCGCCGTCGGCGTTGACGACCGCGGCGTCGATCTGTCTGGTCCGCTCCGGCCGCCCGCCGACGCGGTAGGTGAGGACGCTGTGGGCGCGCGACCCCCGGCGCTCGACCCGGAACGTCAGGACGGCCGTCGCCGTCAGCGACGGCGTCGGGAAGGTGACGTCGACGACCCGCTGGGGGCCGCGCACGCCCGGCGGCGGCAGGTCTTCGGTCTCGACGAGCTCGACCGCGGTCTGTTCGAACTGTTCGGCGACGCTCCCGACCCGCCGGTCGCTGTTGACGCCGGCCGCGTGGTCGATGACCGGCATCGAGACCCCGACGAGCACGACCGTCAGGATCGCGGCCAGGACGACGCGGATCACGGGAGCTTCGAGCGGAGCGTCGTCAGCAGGCCGTCGTCATCGTCGTCGCCCCGGTCGAACTTATCGGCGAGCGTCCCGTCGTCGGCGTCCTCGTCCGACTCCAGGTCGAGGTCCGCACCGTCGTCGCTCGCAGGTCCGTCGGCGGCCGACGCGCCGGCGGCCGCCGCTCCCCCGCGCCCGCCGCGGGAGCCGCCACCGCCG